>CAZWTH010000224.1:0-10716 GCA_964636715.1 uncultured Solibacteraceae bacterium
CGCGAATCCCGTACTTTCGCAGCAGCGCTTCAATCTCGCCCGTGTATTTCGGATGCGGCCCATCGTCGAAAGTCAGCGCCACGGTTTTCGCCGGAAAATCGATTCCCGAAATCTCATTCGGATAGGCTTTGCCGCGCATGCCGGTGGATTCCGTATCGTTCAGAGAGTCATCGTCAAACTGCGCGAGAATGTGCTCGCGGCTATCGAGGGTCCGCAGCCACTCCATATAGGCGTCCCATTTTTCCCGTTTCGCGGCCGCGCCGCGCGTCGCAAACTGAGAAAAAATTCGGGAGACTTCTTCACGATACGTGTTTTGAATCGAATGCAGGTCTTCGAGCGCGGCGTGCAGATCGGACGTCGCTGCGGGCGCGCTTGCCAGCTCCTCGAAAAGATCGAGGAACGCCAGCCGGTCCGCATCGCGAAGCCTGTCAGTGCCCGGCAGCGCTATTTTCGAGGTTACGTACCGAATCGTCTGGTCGATTTTGTGCGGTTCGCCTGCAATTTCCCCGGCGAGTTCATGGGCCGCCTGCTGTTTTTCCCAGAAAATCCGCCGGCCGGCGGCGCGGCAACGTGCGCGGGTCGCGTCATCGAGCGCGTCCGCGCCATCCATCAGGATCAGAATCTGCCGGTAATCTTTGGTGATGGTTTCGAGCCGGGCGGTAACGGTTTTATCGTCGCGATAGCGGTCAACCGAATACCAGACCGCAATTCCGATCCCGGCGGCGGCCAGGAGAGCGATCAGAGCCAGCTTCCATTTGGGGAGCATGCCAGTGGCGTGGCCTTATTATAGACCTGCTTTGCGGTGTATTCTGAAGTTTCATGTCCACGCCAACGGCAGGGGCGGAGGCGGGCGTCTCGCCGGCGACACTTCGGCAACTGGAAACCGCAATCGAGGCCAGCCTCCGCGGAAAAACGGAAATCGTCCGGATGGCCCTCGTGTGCCTGCTGGCGCGCGGTCACCTGCTCATTGAGGACGTTCCCGGCGTCGGCAAGACGACGCTCGCGCTGTCGCTTTCGCGCGCCGTGGATGGCAGTTTTCACCGCCTCCAGTTCACGAGCGATATGCTGCCGTCCGACGTGCTCGGCGTGACCGTCTGGAACGCGCGCACCGAGGAATTCGAATATAAGCCCGGGCCCGTTTTCGCGAATTTTCTGCTGGCGGACGAAATCAACCGCACCACGCCCAAAACACAATCGGCCCTGCTCGAAGCGATGAACGAACAGCAGGTGACAGTGGATGGCCGCACGCTGCCGCTTCCCGAGCCGTTTATGGTGATTGCCACGCAGAATCCGGCGGAACACCATGGGGCTTATCCGCTGCCGGAATCGCAGCTCGATCGCTTCCTGATGCGACTGCGAATTGGTTATCCGGACGCCGAGAGCGAGCGTGAAATTATCAGCCAGCCGGGAAGCCAGCACCACGGAGCGACAACGCCATGCGTTCTGAACCGTCAGGATCTCGCGCATCTGCAGCAGGCCGTATCGCAGGTGAAAGTCGATCGCGCCATCGTCGACTACATGCTCGCCATTGTCGACCGAACCAGAAATAACGACAATCTGCTGCTGGGCGTCAGCCCGCGCGGCTCGCAGGCGCTGTTTCGAGCGGCCCAGGCTCATGCTGTACTCTGCGGCCGGAATTACGCGCTGCCGGACGACGTGAAGACGCTCGCGCCGAAGGTGCTCGCGCACCGCGTGATCTCGGCGGCGCGCTCGCCTATGACGCGGCGCGGCGCCTCCAGCGTGGTGGCCAGCGAGCGCATCATCGAAGAAATACTTGCACAGATCGACGTTCCACTCTAAATGAAGACCGCCATTATCGGCCTGCCCATGACAGGCAAGACATCTCTGTTCACCGTTCTCACCGGAGTCGCCCAGGAAAGCCGGATCGGCTCCACCGCGGTGCGGACGGGAGTCGCCAAAGTGCCCGACCCGCGCGTGGATGCGCTGGCCGAGCTTTATCAGCCACCGAAGATTACCTTCGCGACGGTGGAATACATCGACGCGCCTTCCATTTCGAAAGAGACGCTGCGCGATCCCGCCTATCTCGCCAGCCTGCGCGTGGTGGACGCCTTCGCCCAGGTTCTGCGCGTTTTTCAGGATGAGACCGTGCCGCACGAGCACGAAACTGTCGATCCGGCGCGCGATTTCGGCGACGTGGAGACGGAGTTGATCCTGAGCGATCTGGTGGTTGTCGAAAAGCGGCTGGAACGCCTGGAGAAGGATCGCAAGAAGATCAAGGATCCGAGTCTCGATAAGGAATACGAAGTCCTGATTCGCTGCAAGACAGCGCTCGAAAGCGACACGCCGCTGCGCAATCTCGAATTCGATAAGGACGAGGATAAAGCTATCCGCGGCTTTCAGTTCCTGTCGCAGAAGCCGATGCTGCTGGTGCTGAATCTCGGCGAGGAAGACGCGGCGCGGCTGCATGAAGTGGAAGAGAAGTGGCGTACCGGCGCGTTTGCGGGCAAAGCGCAGACGGATGTCACGGCGTTCTGCGGCAAGATCGAAGCCGAGCTGGCGGAACTGCCGCCGGCCGACGCGGCGGAATATCTCACCAGTTACGGGCTGAAGGAATCCGGGCTGCAGCGCATCATCTCGGCGACGTACCGTCTGCTCGGCCTGATGAGCTTCCTGACGGCGGGCGAAACCGAAGTGCGCGCGTGGACGATTCCGATGAACAGCACGGCGCAGAAAGCGGCCGGCGCGATTCACTCGGATTTCGAAAAGAAGTTCATCCGCGCCGAGGTCGTCAACTGGAAGCAGCTTGTGGAGTTCGGCGGCTATCCCGGCCTGCGCGACAAAGGGCTGCTGCGCCTCGAAGGCAAAGAGTATATCGTCAAAGACGGCGACGTGCTGGTAATACGGCACTCGTAACCGCCGCGATCGCGCCCAGCGCGCACAACAGCACAAACCAATCGCCGTGCCGCGTGTAGAACGTGGTGCCGCTGACATAGCCGTAGGGCAGGTGCGCGGACGATTCTTCGAATTCCGGCAGCGCGCGAACGACCCGGCCCGCGGGGTCGATGACTCCGCTGACGCCATCATTCGTGGAGCGCACAATCCAGCGGCGATTCTCGGTCGCGCGCATCCGCACGATCAACAAATGCTGATAGCGCGCCGCCGTTTTTCCGAACCAGCTATCGTTGGAGATGTTGAACAGTACTTCCGCGCCGGAATTGGCGAAACGCCGGATGTAGCTCGGGAAAACGGACTCGTAGCAGATGAATGTCCCGATTTTGTGCCCGTCCATTTTGGAGACGACGATGTCTGAGCCCGCCGCGAAATCGCCCGCTTCGGTCGAGACTTTTTGCGTGAGCATCCCGAACGGCCACGGCACGAATTCGCCGAATGGAACCAGATTGACCTTGTCGTAGCGGCTGACGCGATTGCCGTTCGAATCAATCAACAGCGCCGAATTGAGCGGCGCGCCCCGGCCGCCCACGTGCGCGACCACGCCGGTGAGAACGGCTGCGTCCGCCTGTTTTGCGATTCCCGAAACCAGGTTGACGAATTCGGGGTCGTTCTCATAGAACGGGGCGGGAACTTCCGGCCAGACGATGATCGATGTCGCATGGTCGCGCCCAGCCAGGGGAAGCGAGAACAGCCGCATCTGCCGTTCCGTCTCACGCAGCAGATCCCCGGTCCAGACAGCTTCGTCATCGATATTCGGCTGCACGACTACCGCTCCGGCGGAGCCCTGGTGGAAGGGGGGAAGATCGGGCAGGAAATACAAAGCGGGCAGCACGGCCAGCCAGAACCCAGGATGCCGTTGTGTAAGGGTGAGAAGCGTGGCGACGACGACCGCGATCAGCGCGAGTGAAAACGAAATTCCCCACACGCCGGTAATCGGCGCGAGCCGCAGGGGCAGCGACAGATCGCTCGCCGCATTGCCGAGATTCAGCCATTCGAACGCGGTATACGAGTGCGTCCATTCAATCGCCACCCAGAGCGCGGCGATTGCCGGCACGCCGTACGGCTTGCGGATCAGCAGCCCTGAGAGCGACGCAAAGACCCCCATCTGCAGCGCTTTCGCCAGGCAGAACAGCGCGAATAAAAACCACGCAAGCCCATCTCCCATGGCGCCGTGATGGGCGAGCGTCCACTGGATCCAGTGGCAAACGCCGAACCAGTAAACGACTCCCGCCGCATAGCCGAAACCGAATCGCCATCGCCAGGACGATTCCCGCGCGCAAGCGATCAGCAGCGGCGCGAGCGCCAGCGGCGAGAGCCAGTAGAGGTTGAATGGCGGGAACAACAGGACCAGAAGTCCCGCCGAAGCCAGCGCGAGAATCCAGTTGACGATCACGCGCGCGCTGCCTGCTCGTTGACGAGATCCGCCATATAGGAGCTGCGCACCAGCGGGCCGCTGAAGACCATTTTGAAGCCCAGCGAGAGACCCAGATCGCGGTATTCGTCGAACCGTTCCGGCGTCACATATTCGGCGACACGCAGATTGCGGCGCGTCGGCTGTAAATACTGGCCGATGGTGGCGACATCCACATCCCGCTCCCGCAAATCGCGGAGCAACTGCGCGACTTCTTCGGGCGTTTCTCCCAGTCCCACCATGAAACCGGATTTCGTCATCACCTCCGGCCGGTGGCGGCGCGCAAATTCGAGCACTTCGAGCGACTGCCGGTAGTCCGCCTGCGGCCGCACACGCCGATAAAGCCGCGGCACGGTTTCCATGTTGTGGTTAAACACCTGAGGCTCCGCATCCAGCACGCGCGCCACGGCTTCGAGATTGCCGTCGAAATCCGGCGTCAGCACTTCGACGCGGGCCGCGGGCAGCGCCAGCCGGACTTCGCGCACGGTTTCGGCGAAATGCGCCGAGCCGCCGTCCGGAAGGTCATCGCGATTCACGCTGGTGATCACGATGTACCGCAGTTTCATCTCGGCCGCCATGCGCGCGACATTCGCGGGCTCATGCGGATCGAGCCGCATATCGTGAATGCGCGGATTTCCCTTCGGCACCGAACAAAACCCGCAGCCGCGCGTGCAGAGGTTGCCGAGAATCATGAACGTCGCCGCGCCGCGATGAAAGCATTCGTGGATATTCGGACAGCGCGCCGATTCGCAGACCGTGTGCAGGTTCCGCGCGCGCAGTTCCCGCTTCAGCGTGTTCAGCGATTCGAAATGGGTCTCACCGCGCCGCGCCCATTCCGGCAGCCTGGGCCGCGGCGGATCGATCTGGACAAGCGGCGTCACTGTTGCTTATGAACGAACGCCTGAGAGAACCCGAGGTCAATCAGCTTTCGCTTGGCATCGGCCAGCGCGACTCCGTCGCGATAGGGTCCCACCAGAATCTCCACGCGGTCCGGCTTGGAACTCTCGGCGAGGATCGTGGGCCAGCCTCGCTCCCGCAGGCTGTTAGCCACGGTATCCGCGGCCGGGCGCGTCTGAGCAGCCACCTGGACATAGGAAGCGCCTGTTTCCGGAACCGACAGCGCCAGCGGCGCCGAAGTTTTGGGAGCAGCGGCGGCCTTTGCCGGAGGAACATACTGCGCCGGCGGCGCGGGGGTTTGCGCGGCCCCGGACGGAGGCGGAGTCGAACCGGCTGCCGCCGGATTATCCGACATTTTCGAGTCGGGGACTGTACCGGCGTTATCGGCCGGGGCAGGCGCGCTCGTCGCGGCCATGGCATCGGAAACCGGAGCGACCGCCGCCGGCTCGTCGCGTTTGCCTTCGACCGGTGTCGCCGTCGAAGAATCGGCGACGACTGATCCCGTCGACTTCGCCGAGTTCCCGCCCACCACATATCCCACCGCGAAAAAGACGCCGCACAGCAGCGCCGCCACAAAAAAGATGGCGAGCAACTGTTTGTTGCCCAATACGAGTTCTCTGTCGCTGCCGTTTTCGCTCATACGTTAAGTCTTCGGGGTCTCCGCGCCACTGTTATTCCGCTCGGTGGCGCTGTTCATCAGTTTATTAAATGCTGTCAGAAGATCCACGGGCAGCGGGAACACGATCGTCGTATTTTTCTCCGCGCCGATCTCGACCAGCGTCTGCAGATAACGAAGCTGAATCGCGGCGGGCTCCTGCTGGATGATATGAGCGGCCATCGAAAGCTTTTCCGACGCCGAATATTCGCCCTCGGCGTGAATGATCTTGGCGCGGCGTTCGCGCTCGGCCTCGGCCTGACGCGCGAGCGCTCGAATCATCTGCTCGGGCAGATCCACCTGCTTCACTTCCACCATGGAAACTTTGACGCCCCACGGCGACGTGTGCTGATCGAGGATCGACTGCAACCGGATATTCAGCTCTTCGCGCTTGCTCAGCAGTTCGTCGAGTTCCACCTCGCCGAGCACGCTGCGGAGCGTGGTCTGCGCGAGCTGCGAAGTGGCGTAGAGAAAATTCGAAACTTCCACCACCGCGAGCCGCGGTTCCACCACGCGGAAATAAATCACCGCATTCACCTTCACGCTGACGTTGTCGCGCGTCACCACGTCCTGCGGCGGCACTTCGATGGTGTCGACCCGCAGCGAAACCCGCACAATGCGATCGAGCGGCGCAAATACGAGGATCACGCCGGGGCCCTTGGCTTCCGGCAGCAGGCGGCCCAGCCGGAAAATGACGCCGCGCTCGTATTCGGAAAGAATCTTGATCGACGAGAGCAGATAAAGCACGATGATGAGCACAACGACGATTACCGGCATAGTTCTCCTTCGCTCACTGGTTCCACTCGCAGCGTGAGCCCTTCTACCGCGGTGACTCTTACAGGCCGATTCAGGCCGACATGCCCGCCCGCAACGGCATCCCAATATTCTCCCTGAACTTTGACGCGGCCGGAGGGATTGAGTTCAGCGACCACGATTCCGAGACGCCCCGGCATGGCTTCCAGCCCCGTCACCACCTTATTTCGCCGCGCCCGCATCGCGATCGAGAGCAGAAAACTGGTGATCAGCGCGAAAGGAAGCGTTACCGCCAGCGCCATGCTGAAGCGGACGCGCAGCGCGGGGTCGTTCGTGTTGATCAGCAGCATCGCGCCCAGCAGCAGCGCGATCGCGCCGCCCGCCGTGAGAACGCCGTGCGTCGCGAATTTGGCTTCGAGTACAAAGAACGTCAGTCCAAGAATGCAAAGCGTCGCCCCCAGCCAGCCGATGGGGAACATCGCCAGCGCGGCGAAGCCGAGAAGAAGCAGGATGGCTCCGATAGCGCCCGGAAAGACGGCTCCGGGAATGGAGAACTCCGCGTAAACACCCAGCGCTCCCAGAACCAGCAACAGAAGCGCGATGTTCGGATCCGCGATGGCGGAGAGGATCTTCTGGCGAAGCGTCGGCTCGAACGGAACCACATCTCGGCTGGAAAAGTGGAGTATCTGTTTGCGGCCATCGAAGCGGGTGATCTCGCGACCGTCCAGTTGCTGGAGCAGCGCCGGGGGATCGGTGGCAATCAGGTCGATCAGATGCTTGTCGAGCGCTTCGGTCTCGGTATAGGAAACGCTGGATCGAACGGTCTTTTCGGCGGCGTCCACATCGTGCCCGCGATGCGCCGCGAGCGTTCGGACCAGCGCGGCGGTATCGTTCTCGACCTTCTGATTCATAACCGTTTCGAGGTTCTCGCCTGAACCAGATACGGGATGCGACGCCCCCGTGTTCGTTCCCGGCGCCATGGCAGCGATATCGCCGGCCTCCAGCAAGAAAAAACCCGCCGATGCCGCGCGCGCGCCAGCGGGCCCAACCCACATCACCACCGGTACCGGCGAGTGGAGCACCTGTTCAATCACGTCGCGAGTGGAATCGAGAAGACCGCCGGGAGTGCTGAGCCGGATGAGCAGCGCATCGGCATGCCGGGCCTGCGCCTGCGAAATGGCGGCGGTAACGATCTCCACGGTCACAGGATGCACAATTCCGGTTACATCCACCTGAAGCACTGACGCCATCAGCGGAGCGCCGAACAGCAGGACCGAAATCAGCGGAAGATGCCGCAAGCCGTTCTCAATATAGCGCTTTTCGCACGATTCTTACGCCGGTTTGCGTTCTGGACGATAAAAAACGTTTCTTCATGAAAATGTCGCGATCGCCCTTTATAATAGGAATTCAGATATGCCCAGCAAGAAACTCGCTATTGAAAACGCAGCCGCAACACCCGAGCGAGCCGCAAAACCGAAGACCCCGAAAACCACTGTTTCCGTCAAATCCGCCACGCCCCGCGTCCGGGTGGCCAAACATAAGGCCGCCACGGTTGCCGTGGAAGCGCCTGCCGTGAATCGCCATGACGAAATTTCCCGAATCGCCTACGGGTTCTGGGAAGCCCGCGGCCGCGAACACGGCCACCATGAGCAGGACTGGCTCCGCGCCGAGCAGGAATACCTGCTGATCGCGTAGCTCGCTCTTAGTACTTCCGCAACACGGCCAGCAGACGGCCGCGAATTTCCACCTGGCTCGATGGAACGCGGATGGGACTCATCGTCTCATTCGCGGGCTGCAGTCGAATCATGTTTCCCGGCTCGCGATAAAGCCGCTTGAGGGTGGTTTCCGCGCCGCCCACGAGCGCCACTACAATCTGGCCGTCGCTGGCGTCCCGCGTGCTTTCCACCAGAATCATGTCGCCGTCGCAGATGTGGTCCTCCACCATGGAATTCCCGCGCACGCGCAGCGCGTAGGTTTCCTTGCGTCCCACGAAATCGGCGAAGCTCAGCGAATCCGCCGTGTCGAACGCCTGCACCGGCATGCCGGCGGCGATGCTCCCATGGATCGGCACTTCCAGCATGGCTTCAAAACGCCCGCGATTCTTCTCCTGCGCATAGCGTGGCGCCACCTCCACCGAACGGCTCTGATTGGCGCCGCGCGACAGGTAATTCTTTTTCGCCAGCGCTGAAATGTGCTTATGGACGGTAGCAATCGAAGAGAGCTTCAGTCCGTGCGCGATTTCCTCATAGCTCGGGTTGTAGCCGTTCTGCACCTGGTAGTTGTCGATGAAGTCCAGAACGTCCTTCTGCCTGCGCGTCAGTGCCATTGCCATCCATATTAGGCGAACAAAAGGTGAAATGCAAGAGATTTCCGCGCCCGCTGGTTTTCGACCCGGCAATAGAAAAGGCGCGGAAAAGCCGAAGCCCCTCCGCGCCTGCAAAGACAGCGAACCGCGATTAGCGAGCGAACCGGCGGCGCAGCGACACTATTCCGGCGAAGCCACCGAACAACAGCGCGATGGTTCCCGGTTCCGGAGTGCCGGAGACCAGTTCCGCCGAGGTCACCGTCAAAGTCTCGGAACACCCGCTTTGGGCGCATCCGCCGGCCAGCCCTTCGGCAATCCAGATTCCTTCGACGGAAGCGCTGCTCAATCCCGAGTACGTTGAAAGCCACGTCGAGAGCGAGGCCTTGTCCTGCTGGCCCCCAAGCAGGTACTGTCCCGTTGTGTTGTCGAAAAAGTTGAAAACCGAATTGTTGTTGAGCGTCATGGTCCCCGCGCCGTTTAGCCCGGTATTCTCGAATTCGAGCATGATGATCTGGTCCGTCGTGGCGTGCGCGCCAAGCACATTCGTGGGATCCTTGAACGCCAGAACGAAGTAGGGCGACAGGTCTGAACTATCCGCCGAGAAGTTGACGTTTGCCGTGACGGTCGGCAGCGTGCCAAGCGTGATTCCCGAGGGCAGCGCCTGAATGCCAACGCCCTGCGAGGCCGCCGGCGTATTCCACATGAGCTTGGCGTAATTTGTGTCGTCAGAAAGCGAAAGAGTCACGCCGCTGTTAGCGCCGCAAACGCCGTCGTTATCGCCGGCAACTGGGGTGAACGTGCCTCCGAACCCGCCCTGCAAAGCCTGATTCGGGCAGAGAATATCCGCCTTGGCGTGGCCCATTCCGGCCAGCATCAGCACCGCAAGCGCCGCGGTGGAATAGATCGATTTCATGAGTACTTCCTTTCGTCCCTGCGTAGTTGAAATACGGTTCACCTTATCAGGAAGAGAGGACTATATTCCGGGGGAAATATCACATAACGGGGGCAGAGAGGTACCAGCAGTAGTACTCGAATCTCTGACCTGACCGCGAGCGCCTTGTCGAATGTTATTCTGGTGAACCACATGGCTCAGCGGCGCGCCCTTCCGAGAATCTGCATCGCGCTGGGACTGCCCGATGTTCCCCGCCTTCTCGAACAGGCGCGGCGCGAGGCGGAAGCCGGCGAAAGCTTTCTCGAATTCCGGATCGACTACCTGCCCGACCCGGTTCAGGGTGCGCAGGCAATCGCGACTTTTCTGCGCGATTACCCGAACTGCACAATCCTCGCAACCTGCCGCCGCCACCAGAACCACGGCCGTTTCAATGGCAGCATCGAAGAGCAGCTTCGCATTCTGGATCTGGCCATTCAGTTTGGCGCCAAGGCGATCGATGTCGAGATCGAAACGGCCGAAGTCGCCGTGGCGCGATGCGCTGAACTGCGCGCCAGGGCATATCTGATCGTCTCCTGGCATCATTTCGAAACCACGCCGCCGCTCGACCCGGTTCTGAAGCGGATGCGCAAGGTCCCGGCCGATGTCTACAAACTGGTGAGCACGGCGCGCAAGCCCACAGATACCGGCCGGATACTCGCCGCCAGCCGGCTCAGTCCGAAGATTCCGCTGGTCACGCTCGCGATGGGTGAAGTCGGGTTTCCGTCGCGCGTGATCTCGCCCGCGTTGGGCACCATGTTCACGTACGCCGCGCCCGCGCACGTGCAGGGTACGGCGAGCGGGCAGGTGAATGCGCGGCAGCTTCGGTCGCTGTATCGTATCGACAAATTCAC
>CAZWTH010000225.1:0-13657 GCA_964636715.1 uncultured Solibacteraceae bacterium
GACCACATGAACGCCTTCGCGTTCCAGCGCCCGCGCCCATTCGATATTGCTCTCCTCATCGAAGCGGGCTTTCAGCTCCACCAGCACCGCTACCTGCTTGCCGTTTTCGATCGCATCGAGCAGAGCTTTCACGATAGGCGAGTTGCGGCCCACGCGATACAACGTCATTTTGATGGCGAGCACTTCCGGATCAACCGCCGCTTTGCGGAGCAGATCGACAACGGGCTGAAACGAGTCATAGGGGTGGTGCAGCAGACGATCGCTGTGGCGCATCACCGCGAAAATGTCCTCCTCGGCCAGCGCGGAGAAGTACTCGGGGACGTACGGCTCGAAGGGCGGATCGGAAAGGTCGGGCCGGTCCAGAGATGGCAACTGACGCAGGCGGGAAAGGTCGATCGGGCCGCGGACTTTGAATACGTCGACCGGATCGACGCCCAGGTTCTCGATCAGCGTCGTGAGGACGCGATCGGACATACCCGCGTCCGTCTGAAGACGAACCGGCTTGCGGAAACGCCGGCGCCAGACCGCTTCCTCCACGGTCTCGAGAAGGTCGTCGCTCTCGAGCTCTTTGATCGCGACTTCGGCGTCGCGCGTGACGTGGAACGGATGCGATTCAACGATTTCCAGACCCGGAAAAAGACTTTCCAGATTCGCCGCGATGAGGTCTTCAATCCAGATGAATTTACGCGGCGCCACCGCCCGGCGCTGCAACCGCAGGGCTGGTACGTCCACAAGCTGCGGCAACCGCTCCGGCACCTTCAGGCGCGCGAAATGCTCGCGCCCCGTGGTGTCCGTCAGGACGACAGCCAGATTCATGCTGAGGTTCGAAATGTGGGGAAACGGGCGACCTGGATCGACTGCCAGCGGCGTCAGAATCGGGAATACCGTTTCGTTGTAATAGGCCCGCAGAGCTTCGCGCTCACGCGAATCGAGCGCATCCCAGGTGGAGATGCGGATTCCGGCGCGCGCCAGTTCGGGCGTCAGCTCTTTCTGGAAACAATCGTAGATGTCTTTCGTGAGCACCGCCATGCGGGCGCGCACGGCGGCCAATTGCTGGGTGACCGTACGGCCGTCGATGCTGACGTCCGCCGTCCCGGCGCTCAGCTTTTGCTTGAGCGCGGCGATCCGCACCATGAAGAACTCGTCCAGATTGGAGCAGACGATCGAAAGGAATTTCACCCGTTCGAGCAGACAATTGCGCTCATCCTGCGCTTCTTCGAGAACGCGCCGCTGGAATTCGAGAAGGCTGAGCTCGCGATTCAGGTATAGGGAAGGATCGTCAAGCGGCCGTTCGCCGGATTCCAGTGACGCCGGCATTTCAACAACACGGGCTTCCGCCGCGGTCTCTTTCAATTTTGTTTTCGTCCGCCGCCGCGGTCCCACCGGCATGCCCCAGTTTCTCCTGTTCCTCTACGCGGCGCGGGATTCCACCCGCGGCGGGAGCGAGATCGTAAACCTCGAGCCCTCTCCCAGCCTGCTTTCCACGCTGATTGCGCCGCCCATCCGCTCCACTACATGTTTTACGATCGAAAGCCCCAGGCCAGTGCCGCCCACTTCCCGCGAACGCGCGCGGTCCACCCGATAGAAACGCTCGAAAATTCGCGAAACGTCGGACGACGGAATACCCGCGCCGGTGTCCGCGATCGAGATCACAATCCTGCCATCCTTCGGCATGGCGTCGATGCGCACTTCGCCATCCGGCTTGTTGAATTTCACGGCATTATCCAGAAGGTTCACGAGCGCCTGTTCCAGGCGAATCGAATGGCCGGTCACGAGCGAATCCTGTATAGCGCCGCGGATGAGCCGCACGCCGCGCACCTTCGCCTCCGTTTCCACGGTAGCCAGCGCGGTATCGACGGCGTCTTCCACCGAAACAGGGCCGGGGCCCGCGTCAGGCTTACCGGATTCGAGGTCGGAAAGCGTCAACAGATCGGTCGCGATATTGTTCAGCCGGATCGCCTGGGCCTGAATGATTTCGACAAAACGCCGGTTGTGCGTGGCGTCATCGAGCGCTCCGCCGAGAAGCGTTTCCGCGTAGCCGCGGATGGCGGCAAGCGGCGTTTTGAGTTCGTGAGACACGTTGGCGACGAAATCCCGCCGGATTCTTTCGAGGCGTTCGATGTCCGTAATATCGTGCAGGATAACGAGAGCGCCGCCGTGCGGCGCCACGGCGTATGGCGAAGCATGCGCCTCAAAAATCGCGCCGCGTCCGGAGAACTGGAGGCGGCAGGTAGCGGGAACTCCGGTCGAAATCACATCTGAAATGAGGCTCAGGAATGCGGGATCGCGGGCGACATCGACCACAGGCGTATCCCGCGCCACGGGAGACGCGAGTCCAACGGCTCGCTCCAGCGCCTGGTTGGCGAATTGAACCCGCATCTGCCGGTCAACTGCCAGCACGCCTTCGCCCATGCTCTTGAGGATGGCGTCCAGGCGGTGGGATTCCTGACTGAGACGTTCCACCAGTTCGTGAATACGCTCCGCCATCCGCCTCAGGGATTGGTTCAGGGCTCTGGCCGTATCGTCCTCTTCCGGAAGGAGTAAGCCGGGTTGAGAGCTGCTCAGCAGGTTGTCCGTAAAGGACCGGAGACGTTCGATTCTCCAGGCGACCGCGCCCGAGAAGATAAAAGTCATGACGGCGGCCGCTCCCGCGCAGAGAATGACCTCAATGACAATCAAAACCGCGGTGGGAACGGGACGGGCCAGGTCCACGATCGCCATCATGCAGGCAATGAGCAAAAAACAGGTGAAGTAGAGGCGTAACCGGAGTGACGTGAACACGCAGGACGGCTTAGGCTTCAGTTTACAACCGAATTATGACGGTTCGGTTGCAATTCGATGAAGGGCTGTCCCGCTATTTCGCGGGCGTTTTCGCAAGTTGCTGCTTCGTCCAGACGCGCTCGGGATCGAGCGCCAACGACTTCGCGAGGGCTTCGTGGGCCTTCGCGTTCTGGTTTTGCTTTCGCAGCGCAATCCCCATCCAGAGATAGGCTTCGGCGGATTTCGGATCGAGGGCAATGGCGCGCTGGAAGTCCTCGATCGCTTTCGCGGGCCCGCCGCCGAAGTTGGCCGGAAGGTAGTAATAGCCGACGCCGTGAGCCAGGAAAGCGCGCGAAGACTTCGGATCCATGGCAACGGCTTTATCGAGCGCGTCTTTGGCCTTCTTCCCGTAGATCAGAATGCCGGCCATCGGGTTGGCGGGAACAATTTGCCCGCAGAGCGTGCCGAGAATGGTGTAGTACTCGGCGTTGCGGTTATTGATTTCGATTGCTTTGTCCGCCATGGCTACGCCGGCTTCCGCGGCGCGCTTCGATCCGCCCTTGTCTCCCTGCTCCATGGCGACCTCGGCGGCGTAGGAATAAGCGACCGCGCCCCGATACCACGCCTGCGCGTCGGCCGGCTTCTTCTGCGCGGCGGCGTCCAGCGCCGCGGCTTTGGCTTCGAGAGGCTTGCGGTCCTGATGATCGCGCAGAAGGGTTAATTCGTCAGCAGCGGAACACAGTAAAGGAAGCAGAAGGAAAACCGGAAACAATCGCATGGATCTCGCGTACCTGTCTGAATCTTACGATGCGCGTGAACCGGTTTCGGGTTCGATTAAAATTACAGGGCCGCGACGCGGCGCTGTATCACGAGGAAATACAATCCGAGCCCCAGCAGCAGCACTCCGTTTATGGAAAGCACCGTGGGGGCGGTCAGCATCGGCAGGCTCACCAGCCATCCGGTGAGCACGCTGCCGAAAGGCATCCCGCCGCGGAACGCGACGTTGTAGACGCTCATCACGCGGCCGCGCATATCGTTCGGCGTGATCAACTGCACGAGCGAAGCGATCATGGCAAACGCGCACATGAGCACAGCGCCGGTGAAATACAGCATCACGCAGCTCAGCGCCATGTAGCGGGATTGCGAAAAACCGACGATTCCCGCGCCCATCAGCACAAGCGCAGTCAGGGCAAAGCGCCCCTTGTTATGGATGTCTCCCATCCACGCCACGGTCAGCGCGCCGGTGATGGAGCCGAGACCGCTGGCGACCAGAAACACGGTGTAGGTCATCGCGTCGCCCGAGAAAACGCTTTTCGCGAAGACCGGCAGGAACGTGATGATCGGAATACCAAGCAGCGTCATGCAGAACGCGATGATAATCAGGGTCGCCATGGCGCCCTGGTCGCGGATAAATTTAAAGCCCTGCTTCATGCTGGCGATGATCGATTCGCCGGTGCGCGGCGGACTGAAATTGATCCGGAGCTGCAGCAGCGAAATGATCACCGCAAGAAACGACAGCGAATTCAGGAAGAAGCACCAGCCCGCGCCCGCGTATTTCATCGCCAGGCCGCCGATCACGGGACCGATCACGCGCGCCAGATTGAACTGAATGGAATTGAGCGCGATGGCGTTCGGCACATCTTCCTTTTCCACCAGGCTCGGCACGAGTGCGGAATAAGCCGGGCCACCGAAAGACTGCGCCGTCCCCACTACAAAGGAGAGGCCCAGAATTTCCCATATCTGCACATGATCGGTCCAGATGAGAACCGCCAAAGTCATAGCGGAAATCATCTGCACGACCTGCGAGCCGATCAGAATGTAGCGCCGGTCGATGCGATCGGCCAGCACGCCTCCGAACAGCGAAAACAGAAAGATCGGGATATCGCCGAGAAACGCGTCGAGTCCCAGCAGAAACGGCGAGTTCGTCAACTGCAGAACGAGCCAGTTCTGCGCGACCTCCTGCATCCACGTGCCAATGGTGGACGTGCACGCGCCAATCCAGAGGATGCGGAAATCGCGATACTGAAATGCCTTGAAGACGCGTCGCAGCACGGTGTAATCCGTTGGTTACGGCGTGGCTACGGCAGGGGCTGTGAGCGCTTGATCAGATGAACCAGATTGCCGTCGGCGTCGTTGAAAAAGGCGAGGCGGTTGCCCTGCGTTTCATACGGCTCGCCGACCATCGTTACGCCCTTCGCGCGCAGGTTGGCGACGCCGGCGTCGAAATCGTCCACCAGAATCGCGAGGTGGCGGAAGCCTGCGTCTTTATTATTCGCCAGCACCTGCGGGGCGGAGAGCGAATTCGCGGCGGGAATGATTTCGAGCATCCCGCCATTCTTCGCCTTCACAAAATAATTACCCGCATAACTGTAGTTGATGTGGAAGTCGAGGTGATCGACGTACCACTGCGCGAGCTTTTCCGGATTCGGCGATGAGATCGCCACGTGTTCGATGCCCTGAAACATAAGAGATGATTGTAGCGCGACGGGAGGCGGGCAGTTGCTCGCCGTTAGACGGTTGGAATGATCACCGTTTTGATGTGTTTTTAATAACGGGGAAGGCCCTTTGGGTGGATAATGGAAGTATCCATTTTCATGGACCCTGAGAACACTCCAAAATGTTGAAATCACTTGACCTTAGCGGTAAGGTGGCCGTTGTCGTCGGCGGCACCTCCGGCATCGGGAAAACGATGTCCGTCGGGCTCGCGGAAGCGGGCGCGGACGTGGTTCCCTGCTCGCGCCGGATTGAAGCCGCGGACCCTGTTGCAACCGAAATTGAGAGCCATGGCCGCCGTTCGCTGCGGCTTGCGGCGGACGTGGCGGACCGGCAATCGCTGATCGCCGCCCGCGAAGAAATTCTCTCGAAACTCGGCCGCGTCGATATCCTGATTAACTGCGCCGGACGTATTAAGAGAACACCGATTCTCGATATGCCGGAAGAAGAATGGTCGGCGATCATCGATACGAATCTCACCGGTACGCTGCGCGCGTGCCAGGTGTTCGCGCCGCCGATGCTACAGCAGGGATGGGGTCGCATCGTCAATATCGCGTCGCTGAATTCTTTCGTCGCGCTGCTGGAAGTGGGCGCTTATGCCGCGAGTAAAGCTGGGGTCGCTGGATTGACGAAGGCGCTTGCGGTCGAATGGGGATCACGCGGCGTGAACGTCAACGCCATCGCGCCGGGCGTTTTTCGAACGCCACTCAACCAGCAACTGCTCGATGGTACGGACCGCGGCCGCGAGCTCAAAATGCGCACGCCGCTCAAGCGCTTCGGAACGGTCGATGAACTCATCGGCGCGGCTGTGCTTCTTTCGTCGGACGCGGCCAGCTTTATTAACGGAGAGGTTCTCGTCGTCGATGGCGGCTTCCTCGCGAGCGGCGTCAACCAGTAGGCAAACATATCCATGTCCACATTCCCGTCAGAAGATTTTCTGCTTGAGACCCAGACTGCGCGCCGCCTCTATCACGAGGTGGCGAAAGATCTGCCCATCATCGATTACCATTGCCATCTTTCGCCGGAGCTGATTGCGGATAATCATCGCTTCCGTTCGATTACGGAGATATGGCTCGAAGGCGACCATTACAAGTGGCGGGCGATGCGCGCCAACGGCGTGAACGAGCGCTACTGCACAGGCGACGCGTCCGACTGGGAGAAGTTCGAAGCCTGGGCTCGCACGGTGCCGGAGACGCTTTGCAATCCGCTGTTTCACTGGACCGCAATGGAGCTGAAGCGGCCTTTCGGCATCACGAAACCGCTCAACGGTTCGACCGCGAAGGAAATTTTCGAAGAGGCCAACCGTCAGCTCCAGACGGGCGATCTGACCACACAATCGATTCTGAAGCAGTTCAAAGTGACTGTGGCGTGTACGACGGACGACCCGGCTGACGCGCTCGATGCGCACAGGAAACTGGCGCAGCGGCAGAATCCGGATACGCGGGTTTATCCCACGTGGCGTCCGGATAAGGCGCTGGCGGTTTCCGATCCGGGCGCGTGGAATGAATGGATCGGACGCCTCGAAAAGACCGCGGGCGTTTCCATTTCTTCCTGGGCCAATCTGCTTTCGGCGCTCGAAGCACGGCACACGGCGTTTCATGAAATGGGATGCCGGGCGTCCGATCACGGGCTGAATTCGATGGATGCCGCTCCGTTCACGGAAACCGAAGCGTCGGCCTGTTTCGATAAGCTGCGGGCCGGCAAGACAGTGACTGCGGATGAAGCCGCGGTCTTCCGTTCGGCGCTGCTTTATAAAATGGCGCTGCTCGATCACGCGCGCGGCTGGGCTCAGCAATTCCACCTCGGCGCGCTGCGCAGCACGAATACGCGCATGCGCCGGGTACTCGGTCCGGATACCGGCTTCGATTCGATCGGCGATTTCCCACAGGCGGAATCGCTCGCGCAGTTTTTCGACCGGCTCGATAACACCGATCAACTGGCGAAGACGATCATCTACAACGTGAACCCGTCCGATAATCCGGTGTTCGCGACCATGATCGGGAACTATCAGGATGGCAGCGTTCCGGGCAAGATGCAGTGGGGTTCGGCGTGGTGGTTCCTCGATCAGCTCGATGGCATGGAAGCGCAGATGCGGATGCTTTCGAACATGGGGCTGCTGGCGCGGTTCGTCGGTATGGTGACGGATTCGCGGAGCTTTCTCTCTTATCCGCGGCACGATTATTTCCGTCGGCTGGTTTGCCGGATGCTCGGAGAGGACGTGCGGCGCGGGCTGCTGCCCGACGATCATGCCCTGCTCGGCAAGCTGGTAGCGGATGTGTCCTTCCGGAATGCGCGGGATTACTTCGGCTTCAGGCTGGGGAGCTTTACGGCTTAACCATTCGCCACACACAAAGGAAAAGGCCCCGCAGCGCATGCGCGCTCGGGGCCTTTTTATGTTACTTGCCTGAGCTTAGAAGAAGAACTTCGCGCTCACCTGAATCAGGCGCGGGCCTGAGAAGCTCGTGATCTGGCCGAAGGTCGAGCTCGTCATACCGGCGGCCGGAGCATTCCAGTTGGCGTGGTTCATGATGTTGAAGAAGTCGCCGCGCAATTCCATCTTGTAACGCTCACTGAAGGAAAAGCGCCGCGTGGCCGACATATCGAACTGGATGGATCCCGGTCCGTGGATAATGTCGCGGGAAGAGTTGCCGAACGTTCCGGTGGGAACGCAGTACGGACTGGCCGAATATGTCGCTGAGCTGCAGGCGCCCACAAAACTGGCCGGATTAAACCATTGCACCAGCGTATGTGGCTGAGAGGCAACCGTCGGATCCACGTTCGGGCGATCCGCCTTTACACCGGTGAGCGAGGTATCGGCGCCGGTGGTGATGCTGAACGGCTGGCCGGTGTTGAGACTGATAATCGGCGCCACCTGCCAGCCCTGAGACAGGTGCTTCACTAAGCCATCTCCGATACCGCCGCTGACGATGACGAGCGAGGTATTGAAGATGTGGCGGCGGTCGTAATTGGCGTCGCCCTTTTCAGCTTCGCGATCCTGTGGGTTCTGATAGTTGTTGCCCGCGAGTTCGCCACCAAAATCGTAAGTGCTGATGGCATGTGACCAGGTATAGTTCGTCAGCCACGTGAAATGGCTGGCGAGACGGTGTTCCGCTTTCAGCAGCAGGCCGTGGTATTCCGACCAGTTGCCGTCGTCGGTCTGCACAATCGACTGGTAGTATTTACCCTGCGTCGGATTGAGAAGCGTCAGCGGACGGCGCGCGTCTTCATTTCCGGCGGTGGCCGTCGGGCCGAAGACCGGCATATTTTGCTCGTTCGCGCCGAGAATGTGGATTTGGCGGTTGCCGATATAAGTGGCGGTCGCCAGCCAGTTCTTCCCGATCTGGCGCTGGTAGCTCATGTTCCACTGCAGCATGTAAGTGTCATGCACGTTCCCGGGGATGCTGACGTAGGTGCCGTTGGTCGGGAAAATGGCAGCGCCAGGGAACGGATCGCCCGCTACGCCAGTGGGTGACACGTAGCCATTCCACGGACTCGAGAACGGCGCGCTGATCGGCGGGTTGCTGAAAGTGATAGCGGAGGCATACGGCGGATTGGTCGTCCACCGTTCCGGATAGAACAGCTCGAGCGAATCGTGCATCAGAGCAAACGCGGCGCGGAAGGTCTGCTTACCTTTTCCGCTCGGGTCCCACACGAGACCGAGACGGGGCGAACTGGCCAGCCAGTGCGATGAGGTCATCTGGCAGCCATTGGGCTGATCGGCTCCGAAGAGCAATCCGGCGGGTGCGTCCGGATACACCTTGCTGTGGGTTCCCGCGAGGAAGGCCGCCAGGCTGAACTGGTTGCCACGGCACTGCTTGTCAATCGCGGGGAGTTCCGGCTCCCAGCGCACGCCCATGTTAATGGTGAGATTCGACGTCGCGCGCCATGTGTCCTGCAGATAGGCGCCCACCACGGTCATGCGCATGTAGTCCGAAAGCGCGTTGCCCTGGTTCCAGCCGGACATGTGGCCCATCAGCAGATCGGCGAGATTGTCGCCCGAATATCCGGCGGTGGTGCCCCCACTGAAGGTGAACTGCCCGTTCGACTGCTGGTTATTGAGCGAGTTGAACTGTTCTTTGCGTCCGTCAAAACCGAAGGCGATCTGATGCTTGCCCTTCGTCATCTGAAAATCGTCCGAGACCTGGTAGTTATTGACGTTGAAGTAGCCGGGAGCGCAGGTTCCGCAGGCAACGTTGAAGTAGTTGCCGACGGTGACCTGGATGTAGTTATCCGGCATGTTCTCGTTCAGTTTCATGCCGAGTGTCGCGGGGCCGAACAGGTTCGTGGCTGAACCCCGGTTATCCGCGCGGCGATTGAAAGTGGCGTGGAATGAGTTCACCATCGTCGGGCTGATCGTGAAGGTGTCGCCCAGCGTAACGGTGTTCGTTTCGTCGAAGTTGCCGGGGGTGGGGCCCGTGGTCAATGCGTTCTTTCCATCGAAGAAAGCCTGCGCCGTGAAGTTGTAAATGTAGTAGCGGCCGTAGATCTGGTGGCGCGCGCTCTTCACATAATCGATGCGCCCGATGATCTGCCAGTCGGGATTATTCTGCGGCTGGCCGTAAAGAACAAGACCGCATCGGTCGCTCGAAACCGGGATGTAGCTGAGCAGCTTCATTGCCGAGGCATCGAAGCGCGATTGCGGAATCATGTTATTGGAGAACAGGGTCTTACCTGAGGGATCCAGCGGATCCTTGAGCGAGATGGGTTTCGACTGACATCCGCCCGCGCTGGTTGCCGCGTCTTCTACGGAGAAGTCGCCCGCCAGGGTCTGCGCGGTGGGCGTGTGCGCCGTGGTCTGACCAGGATTGCTGCGCTGTACGGTCTGTTGATAGCCACCGAAAAAGAACAGCTTGTCCTTGATGATCCGGCCGCCGGCTGTGCCGCCGAACTGGCTGCGCTTCAGCGAATCGCGCGCCGGCTGCGAGATGGAACCCGCCACAGTCGTCAATCCTTTCGGACGCGCATTGAGTTCGTAATTGCGCAGGAACTCAAACAAATCGCCATGGAAAGCGTTGCTGCCCGACTTCGTCACCACATTGACCGCGCCGCCCGGATGCAATCCGAACTGCGCCTGAAGAGCATTGGTCTGCACGCTGAATTCCTGCACCGCGTCCGGGAACGGAATCGGCAGGTTCACGTTGCTGAACGAATCGTTATTGTCGCCGCCGTCGAGCAGATAATTCACCCCGTTCGCCGCGCCGCCAGCCACCGAGAACGTGCCGGAACCGTTCGATCCCTGAATATTCTTGCTGCCCGTCAGGTCGCCCGCCGGAGCAGTGGTACCGCCGCCCGTCAGAGTCAGCAACTGCGTCAGATTGCGGCCGTTCAGCGGGAGTTCGGTGATCTTGACCGGATCCATCGTCTGATTGATAGCGGAGTCCTTGGTTTCCACCATGTCCGCGTTGGCGGTCACTTCAATCGTTTCCGTCACGGAGCCGACGCTCATCGAAACATTGATCGAAATGTTATGCGCCACTTCGAGCACGATACCGCTCTGCCGGTAATCCTTGAAACCCGGCGCTTTCACTTCGAGCGTGTACGGGCCCGGCGGCAGATTGGTCAGAAGATAGTGACCGTCGGCATCGGTTATCGTGGCGTGCGGCGTCTTCGTGGAGACTTCCGTCATGGTCACGTTCGCGGCCGCAATCAGTTTGGCTGAAGGATCCGCAACCGTGCCGGAAACCTCAGAGACGGCGACGGCCTGGCCAAAGAGGCCGGTGGAAAGGAGCAGCATGGCGGCCGTCAATCCGGCAGCCATCCGCAGAAAGCGCAAAGCTATTTTCCCGTTACGAGGGGTGGACGGCGCGGAATTCCCCGGATTCCCGGCCGTTAAACCTGAGCGAAGCGAATCGGAAGGATACTCCCGAACCGCGGCCCGGCGGTGGATCACGTTCATCGTTTTTGACTCCTGAGCAAAGCCTGATAAAGCCTGATTCGAGAAGAGTATATCGAAGGGAAAAACCGGAAGATATCTCAAAGATTAAAACAGATCATTTAGCAGCGCTTAACGATGAGTGGGTTTTCTGATACAATCCCGTGTCATGGATCTGCGCCAACTGGAGGTTTTTCTGGCCGTTATGGAGCACTCCACGGTAACCCGCACCGCGGAGGTCCTTCGAGTCTCCCCTGGAGCGGTCAGCCTGCAACTCAAAGCGCTGGGCCAGGAACTACGTACGCCGTTGTTCGTGCGTTCCGGCAAGAGGATCTTGCCGACGCCCCATGCTTTCCGCTTCGCGGAACACGCCCGCGAAGTGGTTCGGCGCATGGCGGAAATTCATCGCGATTTTGCCGACGCTCCTTCGGAAGATTCCCGGCCCTTTCATTTCGCCAGCGGCGCCACCACGCTCATCTACCGCCTGGGCGCCCCCCTGCGCACGCTGCGCCGTCAGTTTCCACATGCCGATCTGCACGTCACCGTGGGTCCGACCGAGCGCATCGTGGATGGCCTGATCGATCGTAAGTTCGATCTGGGCCTGATCTCCCTGCCCCTGGTACAGCCGGATCTGACGATCATGCCGCTCTATCAGGAAGAACTGCTCGTGATCCGTCCCGCGCCGGCGGTCACGAACGACGCTTCCATCTCCGCCATCCAGACCCGCGAAATGGAGAGCGCCCCGTTTCTTCTGTATCCGCACGGCAGCAACATGCGCGCCATCATCGAGCGTTATTTCCGCGATCTGGGCATTACGCCGCGCGTGATCATGGAGGCCGACGATACCGAAGTGATCAAGCGTCTGGTCGAATCGGGCTTCGGATACTCCATCCTGCCGCAGTACGCGCTGAGCGGGCGCGGACATCGTTTCCAGAAGCTCCGCGTTCCCGGACAGCGCCTCATCCGCCAGCAGGCGCTCGCCATGGCGAAAACCAACTACGCGCGCGCTCTCACGATGAAGGTGGCCGAGTTCCTGAAAGCGTCGCTCGGCGATATCAACGCCACCGCGACGTGAAGTCTGATAACGTGAATCGGTAATGGCAGCCCAACCGACACCGGCCGAGGCGGAGACGCTGGCGAACAAAAAGTATCTTCCGCAACTGCGTTGGCTGATCTGCGGTCTTCTGTTCTTCGCAAGCACGATCAACTACATCGATCGCCAGGTACTGGGGCTGCTGAAGCCCGTCCTCGAAAAGGATCTGGGATGGAACGAGGCCGATTACGGCTGGATCGTTTCCGCGTTTCAGATCGCATACGGACTGATGATGCCGATCGCCGGGCGCGTGATCGACTGGCTGGGCGTGAAGGTCGGCTACACGCTGTCCGTGGTTGTGTGGAGCATCGCAGCGATGGGCCACGCGCTGGCGGGGAATGCGTTCCAGTTCAGCGCGGCGCGGTTTTCGCTCGGAATCGGCGAGTCGGCGAATTTCCCCGCCGCGATCAAGGCCGTCGCCCACTGGTTCCCGAAACGGGAACGCGCTTTCGCGACCGGCATTTTCAACAGCGGCACCAATATTGGCGCGCTGGTGGCGCCGTGGATGGTGCCGATTCTGGCCGAGCGATGGGGATGGCGTTCCGCGTTTGTGGTGACCGGCTCGCTGGGATTCCTCTGGATCATTCTCTGGCAGATCTTTTTCAACGATCCCGAAAAGCACAAGCTGCTGTCGCCCCAGGAACTGGCGCTCATTCGTTCCGACAAGGAGCCGGACGCCGCAAGCCTCCCGTATAGAGAGGTGCTGGGAAGTCGCGCCGCCTGGGCGTTCATCGCAGGCAAGTTTTTCACCGACCCCATCTGGTGGTTCTATCTCTTCTGGCTGCCCGGCTTTCTCGCGAGCACGTACAAGCTGGATCTCTCGCATCTCGGACTCCCGATTATCGTGGTGTATTTCGCAACCACCTTCGGCTCCGTCTTCGGCGGCTGGCTTTCATCCACGATGATTCGCCGCGGCTATACCGTAAACCGGGCGCGCAAGACCGCAATGCTGAAGTGCGCGCTGGCGGTGACGTCGGCGATGTTTGTCGGCGAAGCGGGCGGAAACCTCTGGGTGGCGGTGGCGCTGATCAGCGTCGCGGCGGCCTCGCACCAGGGATGGTCCGCCAACCTGTTCACGCTGCCCTCGGACATGCTGCCGAAGAACGCGGTCGGTTCAGTCGTCGGGCTCGGCGGAATGTTCGGCGCGCTTTCGGGCGCGCTCGTGGCGCCCGCGATCGGATACTGGCTCGACTACTCGAACAAGTCGTATGGACCACTCTTTATCGTGGCCGGCTCGATGTATTTGATAGCGCTCGGCATCATTCACCTGATCGTGCCAAAGATCGAACGCGCTGCGTAAAGATACTGCCCTGTACTACCGGACTTTGATGCTGCTTTCATGGGGCGGGGCTTCGGAAGCTGTGAATGAATTGCAGCTTTACAAAAACAATTACTTTGCAGTAAGTAGCCTTTGGTTTCGATCCAACGTCATTACAGGT
>CAZWTH010000226.1:0-6353 GCA_964636715.1 uncultured Solibacteraceae bacterium
GGGGAATTCGTTGAGCGAAATCCACCACAAAGCAAGGCCGACTGGCTCCAGTTCCGCTCGAAATGATCGAGAGCCCCTGCCTGATCAGGATGGCTGTCAGGGACGTTGATTCATTCACGGCTTCTTCGGCCCTGCACGCCGGGCTTCCGCCCGGCGCGGAAATCAGAACGTGATCTTCATCCCGCCGAACACCCCACGCGGCGCACCCGGCGAATAGTACGTCGTGTTCCGAACCGCATCCGCATCCGAAGCAAACGGCCTCGGAACAAAATTCCGGTTGTTATCGAACGGCGTCGTATTCAACTGCCCGGACGTGTAGTACCGGTGATTGAACAGATTCTCAAACTCCACCGAGAACGAGACATGCTTCTGCAACCGGTACTGCGCCCCCAGATTCGTCACCCCATACCCCGGCGTAAAGCCCGGTCCCAGGTAATAAACGCCATCCGGCTGATGCTGATTGTTTTCGTTGCCGCGCACAAACGTCCGGCCCACGGCATTGAAATCCAGATCCACAGTCAGCCTGTCCATCGGATGCGCTTCGAGATAAGCCTTGAACAGGTTGCGCGGAACCAGCGGAAGCTGATCGCCGGGAACCACGGTGATGTTGCCTTCCTCTCCAGGATTGTCGGCGTCATTGGTGCTGTTGCTGTTGCCGCCCAGCGTTTCCGTGCTCTGGAACGTCGCATCCAGGAACGTATAGTTGCCGCCCAGCGTGAACCACTTGTAGCGGCCGCTCAGGCCGAACTCCGCGCCCTGACGCAGCGTCTTATCGACATTCAGGAAGTAGCCGAAGCCCGTCTGGTCCGAGGCGATAAACAGCAGGTCGTCCTTATTCTCGGTACGGAACCAGCCCGCGTTCCACTGAATCCTGCTCTCCGTCGTGCTGCGGATACCCGCTTCGAATGTCTTCGCCACCACCTGCTTCAGAGGCGGATCGGCCACCAGCGCGTTCGGCAGATTGCAGGGCTGGTTTGGATCGGCGCACCCAAGCTCGATCGCCGTCGGGGCGCGGTTGGCTTCGCTGTAGCTGAAGTAGACGCTTGCCTTCGCCAGCGGAGTGTAGACCAGGCCGATCGCCGGATTGAACCGGTTGAAACTGCTGTCCCCGTCGAGCGAACCACGCGCCGCCGGATCGGCGCTCGGCGGACCCAGGCGGTCGAAATTGTGTATCCGCGCGGAATTGTAGCGGCCCGAAAGCGTCAGAGCGAGATTCCGCGCCAGGTGAACCGTGTCGGTCGCATAGATGCCGGCCGAATTCGTGAGGCCATGGAGATTCACGCGCGTATCCACCGGCACGCCATCGGCGTTCGTGCTGCCATCCTGATAGGAATTGACTGGCGTGATCGAGAGGCCATCCGTATTCATGTAACCGAACCGGCCAACCTGCTTGTAAGTCAGGCTCGCGCGGTCCATCGCCACGCCGAACGTGAGCCGGTTGTGCGACGTGAACCAGGACTCCTGAAACGATCCACCCCACGCATGCTGCTGGTCCCAGGTATTCGTGAAAACGCCCGTGCACTTCTCGCTCGGCTCGCTCTTCTCAAGCCCCTGCGCAATACACCGCCAGTAAGGAAATGGCTCTGTCGTTGAGTTGCCCGTGATTGGGAAATTCGTGTACCCCGCCGCCTTCAGCGCATTCTGGTCCGCCGCGCTCAGGTTGTAGAGCGATTCCGTGAACGAATCGTCGTTCAGATCGCCGTTCGTGGTATCCGCGCGCACGTAGCGGAAATAGAGCGCGCCGGAAATTTCCAGGTGACTCCCAATCGCATGCCGCACGTTCAGCGTGAACGCGGGCGCGCGATTCCAGGTGACGTCCGGAATCGTGTTCAGCGCCGCGTAATTCTTCGCGATGAACCGCGTATCCGAAGAACCGTTGCCCGTCAGATTGTTATCGGCGTAGCTGAAGCCGAGTGAAATGGACGTATTCCCGTGCGTGTATCCCGCCTTCGCGAAGATCTGCCGCACCTGCGACGGCGAGAACGGCCGCCATCCGTCTTCACGAAACCAGTTGCCCGACGTGAAGAAATTCCAGGCGCCCTTCGATCCGCCCTGCTCGAATTCGCCCGAGCGGCGGCCAAAACTTCCACCGTTCACCGAGAGCGACGTACCCGGAGCACTGCGTCCATCTTTGGTCGTCACCACCACAGCGGCGCCAAGCGTATTCAAACCGAAAATCGGGTCCGAGCCCGGCACCAGCGCCATCTCCTGAATCGCGTTTCGCGGAATCAGATCCCACGCCACCACATCGCCGAACGGCTGATTCTGGCGCACGCCATCCACATAAACCGACATCCCCTGCGGCGTTCCGAGCAGCGGCGATGCCGTATAGCCGCGATAGTTCAGATCGGGCTGATAAGGATTTTCCTGATTGTTATTGATGAACACGCCGCCCAGTTTCCGGTTCATGAAATCCGGCAGGTCGATCACCTGAGCATTCTGAATATCCTGCGCACTCGCCGACTGCACATTCATCGGCGCGTCGTCTTTCGACATCGAGCTGCCTGGCAGCGGCGCCACCGACACCACGTTGACCGAATTCGTCTGCGAGCCCAGCGCCAGCGTGATCGTCTGGGAAACCGGCGCGCCCGAAGTCACATTCACGCTCAGCCTCTGAGTAGCAAAACCGCTCTTCGAAATTTGAATGCTGTAGGAGCCGGGCGTCAGATCCGTGACCGTATACGCGCCCTCACTACTGGTCTGAAAATCCTTCGTCGGAGCTGAACCGCTTTTCAGCGTTCCATTCGCGACAACGCCTGCGCCCGATGGATCCTTCACGTGAAGTTGTAATTCACCAGTCGTCTGCGCCTGAACCAGTGAAGCAATCGCCAGCAGAAGAGAAATCACACACACGCTTCCCATGAAGCGCGAAGGAGGTAAGCTCATGACCTATAAATCCATCGGCCACCTCCGGCGTTCAACGTTTTTTAAATTCAAAAAAGTCTGAACGGAATCGCGCGCCGCGGAATATTCTCTATAGCGGCGCCGCGATTTCGTCTCGCGGAATGAAAGTCAGAAGGTGAACTTCAGCCCGCCGGAAATCGCGAATGGCGCACCCGGCGAGAGAAACGTCGAGTAAATCAGCGGATAATCTCCGCTCGCAGTCGCCGGGAATGGCCGCGCCTGATAAATCCCCTGCGGCGTAAAACCGGTCACCGCCAGCGTGGCGCCCGTGAAGTAGTGGCGGTTCGTCAGATTGTTGATCTGCGCGAACAACTGAGTATGCTTCGCAACCTGATAGTGCGAGGACATGCCGAGAACCGCGTATCCAGGCGACATGCCGGTTCCGAAGTAATGAACATTATCGGGCTTATCGAGATTGTTCTCATTCCCGCGCGCAAATGACTTCGATTGCGCATTCAGCATGAGCTCTATGAACAGCTTCTTCACCGGCCGCCAGTCCGCATACGCCTTGAGCAGGTGGTCCGGAATTTCAGGGATATGATCGCCGGGGCCGATGGTGATGTTTCCGTCCAGGCCGGGAACGCCGCTGTCATTCGAACTGTTGCCCGCGCCGTCAATCGTTTCCGTACTCTGGTACGTCGCGTTGACAAACGTGTAATCGCCGCCCAGTTCGAACGCGCCGAAGCGCCGGTTGATATCCACGGTCACGCCCTGGCGAAGCGTCTCGCCGAAGTTTTTGAAATACCCGTTATTGGCCTGCGGCGACGAGACAAAGAGCAGATCGTCCGTATTCTTCGCCTTGTACCAGCCCACGCTCCACGTCAGTTTGCTTTCTGACGAACTGCGCAGCCCCGCTTCAAACGTATGCGCTACAACCTGGCGCAGCGGCGGATCGCTGGCGAGCGAATTCGGCAGATGGCACGGATTCTCCGGATCCGCGCAGCCCAGTTCGATCGAAGTGGGCGCGCGATTGGATTCCGAGTAACTGAAGTAAGTATTGAAAGCTTTGGTCAGCGCGTATGTCACGCCCGCCGCCGGATTGAATCGCTGGAAAACAGCGGAACCCGTGAGTGACCCCGGACCCGCCGCCGGCGCGATGCGATCCCGGTTGTCGGATCTCGTATGGTTATAACGTCCCGAAGCAGTGAGACTGAACTTACCCACGCTCACCGTGTCCGCCAGAAAAATGCTTGCGCTGGCCGGAGTACCCCGCAGATCGACCCGCGTATCGAACGGAACATCGTCGACGCTGGTCGAACCGTCGGCCCACGCGCTGATTCCCGTCATCGTGCGATCGGGATTGATATAGCCGAACTGCTGGCTCTGCTTGTAATCGATTCCGCTGCGATCCACCGCGAATCCCACCGAAAACCGGTTCTGACGATCGCCTGATCCCGAAGAAAACGCAGCCTGCCCCGCTACGCCGTAGTTGTTCTGATTCGTCCACGAACGCGTCAGAAACGCATCGCACTTTTCCCCCGCCTCCGCATGCTGCAGCGCCTGCGCGATGCACCGCCAGTACGGAAACGGCGTATTCGACGAATTCGCGCCGCTTGTGGGATAGCCCGTATAACCCGCCGCCGCCAGTGCCGCCTGATCCGCCGCCGTCGGCTGATATACCGATTCCTCCAGCGAATCGGAATTGAAATCCGTGTTGTAGCTGTACGAATTGATGTTGCGGAAATAGGCGTTGCCGGAAAGCGTCAGATGCGTCCCCACAATACGCCGCATCGTCACATTGAAAAACGGCGACCGGTTAAACGTCTCGTCGGAGAGCGTGTACCCGCTTGAATAGCCGAGAACATTGAGCATCCGCTGATCCTGCGGACCGTGCCCCCACAGATCGTTATAAACATACGCCGCGTCCAGTCCGATCGACGTCTTCGCGCCCTGCCATCCGAGCTTTGCGAATGCCTGCCGGACGTCCGTCGGAGAGAGCGGCCGCCATCCGTCGTCATGAAACGCATTGCCCGCCAGATACCAGTTGAATCCGCCCTTGCTCCACCCGCCATGTTCGAATTCGAAAGCCCGCCGGTTATTGCTGCCGCCCGTTGTAGTGAGCGTTGTGCCGGGAGCGCTGATGCCATTTTTCGTCGTGATCGCAATCGCGCCGCCCAGCGTATTGAGTCCGAACAGCGGATTCGACCCCGGCATCAGCGTCGCTTCGCTGATCGCAATTTTCGGAATCAGATCCCAGCTCACCACATCTCCGAACGGCTGATTCATCCGCACGCTGTCGAAGTAAACCGAGATGCCCTCCGGCGTACCCAGCAACGGCGAAGCCGTATATCCCCGGTAGTTCACATCCGGCTGATAAGGATTCTCCTGCGTTTCATTCACATTGACCCCGGCCAGGCGTTTGTTGAGAAAGTCAGAAAGATCGAGTGAGCCCGATTGCTGAATATCTTCCGTCGTGACGGCCTGCACCGGCGCCGGAACCTGCGCCACCGGAACATCGAAACCAGCCAGCGGCGTGGCTTCCACCACATCCATCTGGTACGTCGAACTGGTCAGTGAAAGCGTAACTTCGCGGCTGATCGAGGCTCCCCCTCCAACCGTGACCGCTTCCGACCACACAGCGAACCCGGAGTGGGTGATCTCCAGTCGATACCGTCCCGGCGCCACATCCGTGAGGTCGGCCACGCCATTCGCATCGGTCTGAAACGACCGCGCGACGCCCGAAGCCAGATTTTCCAGCTTGCCGTTTGCGCTCAGCGGGGACTGGGTGGGGTCTTTGACGGTGACCTTAATTTCTCCCGTCGCGGTCTGCGCGTCCATAACGGACGCAGCCCCCAGCAGCAAAAGCGAAGTCAAACAGGCGCACCCCAGGCGCAGGCGAGATAAGCTCATCATTTATATATTCCCTGGGCTCGGCGGGTGTTCAGGGTTTTTCGTAGTTTTTTAAGGTCCAGCCTTTCCCCAGGAAAAGTGTGAACGCAATCGCTCTCCGGGGAATATGCTCTGTAGGGTGATCTGCAAAATGGAATTTCCTTCCGGGAAACGATTCGGTTGGCTGCCAGCCGCCTGCATTGCCGCCATCTGTCTCACAGCGTGTTCCAAACCCGCGCCGGTGGATACGGAAAAGAAGGAAGCGCCGCCTGCCCCGGGACCCCATCTATATGTCAGCGACGAGGTATCGGGCGACATCAGCATCATTGACGCCTCCACCTTCGCGGTCAACACAATCCACCTCGGGAAACGCGCGCGCGGCATCCATCCGAGTCCGGACGGCTCGAAAATCTACGTCGCCCTCAGCGGCAGCCCCATCGGCGGCCCGAACGTAGATGAGAGCAAACTCCCGCCGCCAGATAAAAGCGCGGACGCCATCGCCGAATTCGACGTTGCAACTCAAAAGGTCACCCGCATGCTCCAGGCGGGCTCCGACCCCGAAAATTTCGCCGTCGCGCCGGATGGCAAGACCATCTACGTCTCCAATGAAGATGACGACG
>CAZWTH010000227.1:0-23900 GCA_964636715.1 uncultured Solibacteraceae bacterium
GGGGAAGAAAAGATATCCGGCGAGTTGCTGATAGCTGTGCGCGGCGCCCGGGCCGATCTGCAGGTAACGGAATTCGAGCTGTTCGTGAGTCCAGGCGAGATCGAGAACGCGAACGGCGGCCTCCGCGCGGCGATAGCGCGCCACCAGGCGCATCAACTCCTCGCGTGAGGAGGCGGCCATGGTCAGGAACATGAGCTGGACCTTGCCGCGCGGCTCAATGCTCTCGCGGCAGCGCAGAGCGAGAGCAGGGTCGAGAGTCGCACCCACAACTCCATTCAGCGAACGATCGTACGCCTCGGCGTTCGCCGCCGTATGGCCGCGGCCGAGGAATGAGGCTCGATCCGTTTCGAACTCCACGTTGCCGGTGGCGCCCACCAGCAGGTGGGCCACCCAGAGCGGCGGATCCTGAGGATCGCGCAGGCGGCGATGCGCGATGATGACGCCGTCATCCACCTCCGTTTCCACGAAGATCTTATTGAACGCCGCGTGCGAGGCATCCGCCGCGGCGGGCGCCATGGCCAGTTCCGCGAAAGAAGTAATGTCCAGGAAGCGGCGGCGGCGAGTCCGGTTGATGACGGTGAGTTTGCGAACCTCTACGTCTTCATCCGCGCTGACCACAACGCTCAGCGTCGATTCGATGCCCAGAAATACGCGCCGGAATTCAGCGCGGTTGGCCGTGAACGTGGCGGACATCTCGCGGCGATCGTCGCACATCGGCTGCAAAGTCGGGGACCACGTGGCGCCGGGACGCGCTTCGTGCAGAAGAATGAACGTGCCCCACTGATCGGCCGCGGAATCGGCCCGCCAGCGCGTGATATCGAACTGATTCCAGCGGCTGAAACCGGACCCGGAATTCGTGAGCATCACGGAATAACGCCCGTTGCCGAGCAGAACCGTCTGTGGAACGGCAGTGCGCACCGGCAGGAAGCGCTCGGCCTGCTCCGGCACGGTCTTCTTGACGGGAATCAGCGTGGGGGCTCGCCGCTCGCGCACGCGGAGCCGGGCCAGCGGAATGCGTTCGAACAGCAATGATTCAATGGCGCGGATGCGCGGATCGGAGTGGAAACGCCGCCGCACAATCTCGCCCAGCAGCAGATTCGCCAGCGCCGTCATCGACATCCCCTGGTGGTGGGCGAAATACGCGTAGATCGCGATGCCGCCTCGTCCCTCCGGCGTGGAGCTGCGGGAATTGTCGATGGCTTCATAGAAGCCCATTGGCCCGCGGAGGCCGCTGTCCGTATCCAGCCGCCGGAGATTCGCCACCGAGGCGCGCGGATTGAACAGCAGCGCCATCATCGTGGAATAAGGGGAGATGACAAGACGGTTATCCACATCTGGATTCTGCGCGGCCGCGGCAATACCGAACGCGCGGTACTGATAAGTCTGCCTCGCATCGAGCGCGCTGTACGCCGATTCCGAAAGTCCCCACGGGACGCCCGAGCTTTCGCCGAATTCGATCTGCGCCTTCACCGCGTTGCGGCACGCGAAATCGAGCTGCGAATTCTCATAGCTGTTGGTGAACAGCATGGGCATGAGGAACTCGAACATGGTGCCGCTCCAGGAGAGGAGCTGGCGGCCCTGCGGCTCGGTTCTCATGGGACGGCCGAGCGCGAACCAGTGTTCGAGCGGTACATCGCCCTTGGCAATCGCGATGAAACTGGCGAGACGGGCTTCGCTCACGAGCAGATCGTAATGACTGCTGAAGACCGGCGGCCCTTCCGCAACATAGCCGACCGCGAGATGACGGCGGTGGCGATCGTACAGGGTGGTGAGATTGGTTTCATCCGCAAAGCGCCGGACCGATTGCTGCAGACGCCGCATTTCAAGCGCCGTCATGGCGGCGTTCTTCTCCGCCCCCTGCACCTCCACCTTGAGCTGGGCCACCCACCCATTCGCCTCGGGCGGCATCTCGGGCGAGAGCGGGCGATTGAGAATTGCCTTCAGCGCAGGCAGTCCCCGCTCCAGTTCGGCAAGCGATGGAATGGACCGCAGCAGGCGGCGGCGCAACTCGACCACATCTTTACCGAAGTGCGCCAGGAAATCTTCACTGGGGCGGGAGAGAGTCTCCATCCAGCGCAGGTTGCGGTCAATGACTTCAATCCACGCATCGATCTCGGCCACAAAACGCGAAGCCCAGTAAGCGCGGTCGCCGCCCGACGCGGCTTCCCAGCGGCTGACGTCGCGGAATGGATCGGCGGAATGCGCAATGAGACGGAGCCGCGGAATCAGTTCGTACTGGCGAAGGTCGGAGCGCAGCAGACGCGCGGCGGCGCGGCACGGCGCGCCGAGGTAAAGATCTTCGCCCGCCACTTCGGAAAGAATGCCGAGCGTGGTCTGGAGTCCCGTCAGACAACTTGCCGGAAGAACGGGGCGAGTCAGCAGCTCATCGATCGCGCGGTCGACGGTCCACAAGCCGCCGAGGAAATTCCCGCTGTCGGCGGAAGAGATGTAGCGCGGATAGAGCGGCGCCAGCGTATCGATGTCATACCAGTTGTAAAAGTGACCGTCCTGCCGCTCCATCAGATCGAGCGTGGCCACTGTCTCGGCGCAGCGCCGGCAGAATTCCGCGGCCGGGATCCAGCCGAAATCGTGAGCGCTGAGAGCCGAAAGAAACCAGAATCCGATGTTCGTGGGAGAGGTGCGCCGCGCCACTTCCACGCGAAGCGCGAGCTGCGTGTTGTCGGGCGGAAGCCAATGGCTCTCCGGACTCACCAGATCGTCGAAGAACCTCCAGGTCAGGCGCGCTGCCTGGTAAAGGTATTCGCGATCGCCCTCTCCGATTTCATTCACGCCGCGCCGGGCCGCGGCGCCGTTCAGCCACGTCAGCAGAAACGGCGCGAACATCCAGAGGAAGAGAAAGCCGCCCGTGGGGATGAGTCGATGCCAGCAGTAAAGAACGATCACGAGCACGGCGGAGACCGACGCGATGATGATCATCTGCTTCCGGGTGGAATCCATGTGCAGGCCGGATGCCCGTTCCGCCGCATCCGCCGTCTGCCATTCCAGCAAATGCCGCCGGCTGACGCAGCGGCGCCAGCAGGCGCGCACAATCGCGTCTACAGCCAGCCACGCCTGATGCGGCAGGAATGCGGTCAGCACGGCGGAACGGATCAGCTCATCGCTCGCTCCCTGGCGTCCGTGTACCGTGCCCTCCAGCTGGCGCACCCAGCTTTCGATGAGCGGCGCGAGCGCGGGGATCAGAATCGCAAGCGCAACCACGACGCTCCATACCGTGGGAGCCACCGACGTGAACCACCCAAACAGCAGAAGGAGCAGCGCGCTGACCGGCACCAGGCTGCGCCGCAGATTATCGAAAATACGCCAGCGGCTGACCGCGCCGAGTGAATTGGGAATCATTCCGTGCGGGCTCGGAACCTCGCCGCGAATCCAGGGAAAAATCTGCCAGTCGCCTCGAATCCAGCGGTGCTGGCGGCGGCTGAAGCTCGCGTAATCGAGCGGAATATTTTCGAGCAATTCAATATCGGTGGCGAGCCCGACGCCGGCGTGCGCCCCTTCAATCAGATCGTGGCTCAGCAGAGACTCGGCGGGAAAGCGGTCACCGAGGATCGTGTCGAACGCCGCTACATCGTAGATGGCCTTGCCGTGAAACGTGCCTTCGTTGAAGTAATCCTGCTGTATATCGGAAACGGAGCGGAGATAGGGATCGAGCCCGGAGGTATCCGCAAAGACGCGCGTGAAACGCGTGGCGGTGGCGCCGGGCAGCGCGATGGCGACGCGGGGCTGGATAACGGCGTATCCGCGCAGGCGCACGCGAGCCGCGGGATCGATCTGCACCCGGTTGCAGGGGTGGGAAATAGTTTCGACCAGCCGCCGCCCGGCGTTGGGCGGCAAAGCTGTATCGGCATCGAGCGTGATGACGTAGCGGATGGTTTCCTTCAGCTTGCCGGCTCGCAGAATAGCGGATGACCCATGGCCAGCGAGGAAAGCGTTGAGATCTTCGATCTTGCCGCGCTTGCGCTCGCGGCCGATCCAGCAGCCTTCGGAATCGGACCACTCGCGCGAGCGATGGAAGAGCAGAAAATGCCCTTGCGGGTAGCGCTTGTTGAGTTGAGCGATGCCGTTCGAAATGATTTCGACGAGCGCGGCGTCACCCGGCTGATCGCGCTCCGGAGCGTCCAGAAAATCGGAGAACAGCGCGAACGAAAGATTGGCGTCGCGATTCGCCAGATAACGGACTTCCAGCTTTTCCACTTCATGATGAATGGCGGCCTCGCTGACCAGCATCATCGGCACCACAACGAGCGTGGCGCATTCGGCGGGAATGCCGCGCTCATAATCCATGCGCGGCAGCTTCGACGGCGGATACGCCGCGACAATGAACGCGTGAACGATCTGAATGGCGAGCTCGCTCAGCGGAATCAGGGCGAGCGCGCCCAGAATGACGAGGAGAGTGGGACCGTGGACACCCGCGCTATTCGCAATTTCGAGAGCCAGCGCATCCAGGCTGAACGTCAGACCGCAAACGAAAAGAAAATAGAGAAGAACGGAATGATGCCGGGTGACGCGGACAAAGCGCACGCGCAGCGGCAGGTGCGCGCCGGCCCGGCGTTCGAGTTCGGCGATTCCCTCCGCCACCAGAAAATAAGGAACAAGCCTGCAGGCTGGGTCCGTCTGCTCTTCGGCCAGAACTACCGCCATGCGCGCGACATCGCGCTCGTTGACGCCGGACCAGCGCGCGACGCGGTCCACCGCGTGGCGGCAACGGTCGCGCGTCTCAAAATCGCTCGCGGCATAAACGCCGGAAGGATCGCGCCGCAGCTCTTCATCCACCACGCTGACGCGCTCGAAGACTTTACGAACATCGAGACGGGAGAGCGCCCGCAGGCTCCCAAACGCGCGCGCGGCCGCGCTGGCGCTGAGAGCTTCGCGGCGGGCCTCCTCTCGCGCGATTTCCGTGAGAGGGCGGCCGGCTTTTTCGACTTCCACCTGGAACGCCGGCAGAGCGTCTTCCTCGCCCTGCAGCAATTCGGCAAGCGCCGCCAGAAAGGGTGCGTTGAACGCGTAGGGCTGGCCGTCCATCCGGCCGAGCATGGCTTGCTGCGCCTCTTCTCCCTGACGCGCGCTGGCGATCAGCCGGTCGGCCCAGAGATACGCGGCTTCCCGATGCTGCTGCGCGCTGGCGGCGTCCGCGGCGAGGCGGGTCAGTTCCTCCAGAACCGCGAGGCGAAGCAGCTGCGTGAAATCCCAGAGTTCCGCGGTGGTCAGCGGACGCACCTTCTGGAACTCGCAAAGCGCGTCATGCATCGCGTCTTCGCTGACTTCGTGCTCGCTGTGTTTTAACAACTCCGCGGCGAGGGCGTGCACCTGCGCATAATTGGCGCCGGGATCGGGCTTCGATTTCAGCCCTTCGAGGACATAACGGACTTCTTCCGCGTCGTTCTGGACGAGGTAGGAATTTTCGAGGAGCCAGTTGGCGGCGGGACCGGGGGCGTGCCCCATGGCAACGCTCGCGGCCAGGTCCGCGATGGCTTTATCGAATTCACGTTCGAGAGCGCCGACGCGCCGCTTGATAAACGGGACCAGCGAGGCTTCCGGACCCACTTTGGCGCGAGCCGCATCCCGCGCCCAGCTCAGATCGCTCCCATCCCGAACCGGCGGAATTTCGGCCGGGACAGTAAAAACCTCCGGGATAACGAAGATGGACGCCGGATGTTCCGCGCGAATCTCTTCGACGGCCGGCTGCACCGCATCCGAGGCCGCTTCGGCAACCAGCAGCCGTTCATTCTCGAGAGCGAGCGGGAACCAGGCAGTCAGTTGTGGATAGCGATCCGCACGCTCGCTGGAGGCGGCGCAGCGCACCTTTGCCCGGGCGAGACGGTTGACAGCGCGCTCCACGGCCGCATCCGCGGTGGGGAAGAACGCCAGAATCAGACGATGATCTTGCAGTGAGGTAGTTGGATGGCGTGTGGGTTTCTCGCCAACTAGCACGCAGTTCCTCGAATGGCCCTCGCGAACAAGGTCAGCAGGAACAGGACGCCAAACAGAACAGCGCACGAGATGGCGGCGCCGGAGAACGCGGGGCTGCCCCACACTGCGCTGCCCACGGACACCGTTCCGAAAATAATCGACCAGCCGTTCATTGTGATTTCCTCAGACCGGATTTCGAGAGACAGATCAGCGAAGCTCCGTGTTTTCGCGATCCTTCGCGTCCTGGCACGAGATGCAGTATTTCGCCCACGGAAGCGCCTTGAGACGCTTCGCGCTGATCGGTTCCTCGCATTCGAGGCAAACGCCGTAGGTATTGGCTTCAATGCGCTTCAGGGCATCGGTGACAAGCGCGGAGGTTTCCCACATGCGCGTGATGGAATCGAGCGCCAGCGCGCGGTCGCCGCTACGCTGAATTTCGTCCATTTCCTCGGCCGTCTTTTCAATGGCGATGTCTTCGCGTGACAGGCGGCGTGACGCTAATTCACTGAGCTTTGCGTCCAATATCGATTTCATTTCCTGAGTCTGCATCCCATCTCCGTTTCCGCGTTCAATCGCGGCATGCGCGGTGGTTATGCACGCGCGGCGCCAATCGCAAATATCGGCCAATCCATGAGTCAGGAACGCGCTGAAAGCAATAGTTGCGGGCAACCGGAAACTTTTTTGCCTTGTCGGAGCGGAGTAACGATCCTCACTATGGCAACAAAATGCACCGCCGATGGAACATTTTCCCTGGGCACGCGACCCATGGGCAAAATACCCGGATATCCCAACAATATAAGGATCGCGGCCCCATTTTCGTGTGGCACGATACATGCATTATTGGCGCGCAGGAGAGGTGGCAGATGAGAGCAGTCAAATTGACGTTATCGATAATGGCCGCAGCCGCGGCTATTTACGCGCAGGCGCCCAATCCGGTTCAGACGAATGTCGCTGAATCGCCGGATGGGCACGTTCCGATATTCAAGGTGGAAGTGACGTCGCGAACCATTCGGGCCGTAAATTATCACCATCGGCAGGGGACGACGAAGATCGAGTTTCGCGGCACCGCGCTGATGCCGGAAGCGCGAGGGGAAGCGGAAGTCACCCCGAATGACGGCGCGACCCGCATCAACCTGAAGTTCAATCATCTTTCGAATCCCCTTCAGTACGGGCGTGAGTATCTGACGCTGGTTTTGTGGGCGATCACGCCGGAAGGCCGCCCGGAACGCCTGGGCGAAGTCACCCTGCGCAACGCGGATCAAACGAATGCCGAACTCTACGCGACCACCGATCTGGCTTCATTCGGCATGATCGTGACGGCGGAGCCGTACTTCAACGTGAGCCAGCCGTCTGACGTGGTGGTGATGGAGAACGTGCAGGGCAAGGACACCACGGGCGTGATGGAAGACGTGGACGCCAAGTATGAACTGCTGAAGCGCGGAACTTATTCGGCGAACGTGAGCCAGACGGGCGTTGTGGAAGCGACCGCCGATACGGCTCTGCCGCTGCAATTGAGGGAAGCGCGGCTGGCAATGGTGATCGCGAAAGCCCAGGGCGCAAATCAGTATGCGGCCGACACGATGCAGAAGGCCGAAACCGACATGATCAACGCCGAGGGCTTTGCGAAGAGCAAGGACCTGAAACGGCTCGAAACCGCCGCGCGTGAAGCGACCCAGATGGCGGAAGACGCCCGTCGCATCAGCATCCAGAAGGAACAGGATGAAGCGCAGCGCGCGTTGAAGCAGCGGGAATCCGATGCCCGCGCCCAGGCGAAGGCGGAAGCCGCCAGGGCTACGGAAGCGCAGCAGCGAGCGGAGGAAGAAGCGCGGCTGAGAGCGACCGCCCAGGCGGAAGCCGCCGCCGCCGATGCGAAGAAGCGCGAAGCGGAAACCGAGATGGCCGCCGCGAAGCAGGCGCAGGCTGATGCGGAAGCCGCGAAAGCCGCGGCGCTGGCCGAACAGGAGCGGCTCGCGGCTGCGAAGGCCGCCGCGGAATCTTCGAAGGACCAGGCTGAGAAGGACGCGCAGGCTCTCCGCACTCGGCTGAAGGACCAGCTGAACCTGATCCTGCAAACACGCGACACGGCGCGCGGACTCATCGTCAACATGTCCGACGTTCTGTTCGACACGAATCAGGCGACCCTGAAGCCGGGCGCGAAGGAGAAACTGGCGAAGGTTTCCGGCATTCTGCTCGCCTATCCGTCCCTGCATCTGACAGTGGAAGGCCACACGGACAGCACGGGCAGCGATGAATACAACCAGAAGCTTTCCGAACGGCGCGCGGATTCCGTGCGCGAGTACCTGGTGAGCAACGGTATCGCCGATAACAATATCGAAGCGCACGGCTACGGCAAGACGCGGCCGGTGGCGACGAACGATACGGCGGCCGGACGCCAGCAGAACCGCCGCGTGGAACTGGTGGTGAACGGTGACGTGATCGGGCAGCCGCTCAGCGATACGCAGCCGGCGGCGGCCCCCGGTCTTGCTTATAAGAATCAGTAAATAAGAATCAGAAAAACTGATCGCGCGGAGGAGCCTTGGGACGGTGGAAACACCGTCCCTCTTTTTATTGCATTGCTATTCTGTGGCAGAGGTAACGGGACAGATGGCATGGCAGGAAGTTCTGGAGATGGCTTTGACCGCGATGGGAATGGCCGGATGGCCGATTCTCGGAAAGTATTCTCAGGCCTCCGCGCCATGGATTGGCGCGGTTGTCATGACAGTGACAGGCATGGTCGCGGTCCTCGTCGCACTCCTGCAGGGCGGGCTCCAGGGCACATCGGCCCCCGCGCCAGGTAAGCTTCTCCTCCTGATCTCCGCGGGCCTGGTGAATGGCCTCGCCACGTACCGCTACGCCTCTCGCGCGCGCATGGAGGGTCAAACCGGGAAGTATCTGGTATTGATTGCGATTCTCATTGTGATTGAAGCGCCATTCTTCGATCTCATCCTGAATAGAAGCGCACTCACGGCGCGGCAGTGGACCGGCGTGGGTTGCGGCGTCGCCTGCGTATATCTGCTCGGCATGAAGTAGCAACTATAACGGTGGACGCCGGGGTGCATCACGTCCGGTCATGGACAAGAAATTAGACGGACGAAAAATTGCGATTCTCGTGGCGGATGGTTTCGAGCAGGTAGAGATGACCGAGCCGCGGAAGGCGCTCGAAACCGCGGGCGCGAAGACGGACCTGATCGGGCTGGAAAACAAAAAGGTACAGGGAATGAATCACCATGACAAAGGCGATCAGTTCCCCGTGGATCGGGAACTGAAGCAGGCGCGGGTGGAAGACTACGATGCGCTGCTGCCAGGCGGAGTGGCGAATCCGGATAAGCTGCGGACGATTCCCGAGGCGGTACAGTTTGCGAAGGACTTCGCGGCGGCCGGAAAACCGATCGCGGCGATCTGCCATGGTCCCTGGCTCCTCGTGGAAGCGAATCTGGTGAAGGACCGGCGGATGACTTCCTGGCCATCGCTGAAGACCGACATTCGGAATGCCGGCGGACAGTGGGAAGATAGCCAGGTGGTGGCGGATCACGGAATCGTCACCAGCCGCAAACCGGATGATATTCCGGCCTTCAATCAGAGAATGATTGAGGAATTTGCGTCCGCGCAGCAACCGGTCGCCGCGCACTGAGTCGCCACACACGGATAAGAACTCAGACGCCCGCGGCGGTCGCCAGCGCCGAAACCAGGAGCGCCATCGCGACATCGAATTCCCGGCCTTCGGGATTCGACTGCTCGATCGGTAACGCTGTCGCGAGCGTGGTGCCCGGCGCGGAACCGTCCCAGACGCTCTGAATATCGCCGAGCCCGCCCGCTGCAAGCACGTCTTTCGTTGCGCGAAAAGCCGTCTGCGCATCGCTGAGCGCAACGAAGGAAGGATGCGTCGAATCGGCCTCAACCCCCAGGCGGTTAGCGAGAAGCCCGCGCCGGAAATCGCGAATCGCCGCCGACCTTCCGTTTTCGATCAGCGTGTCGGTCAGAACCAGATCGCTGCTTCCGTCGAACGTGAGACCGCGGCGGCGAAGCGAGCAGCCCCCCACCATTGCCCACACGTCATCGACGATCACCACATTGGTCTCCACACGGCTGTACCGGCCTGGAAATCCGATGGGATGGAAGAAGGCGGTCTGCGCATCGGGCAGCGGCGTCACGACGGTCGGCGTCGTCTGACCTTTCACGATTGCCAGCCGGTCTTTGATTTCATACGACGACATGCCTTCATAACCCGGCGCAAAATCCGGCGAGCGCGGCGCGCAGATAATCGCGCGCAAACCGGGGCGCGAGGAGAGTTGCGTCTTGATCAGCGCGATGAGGTCGGCCGTGTATCCGTGCGGCGTGGACCCCTGGGTGGAACAAAAACCAGGCGTTTCGATGTAAATGAGATGCCGCGCTGCCTTGATGGCGCTTTGCAGAGCCCATTGCGCGTCGCGGCGGCCGAAATAGACGCTGGTGACTTCACGCTCCAGTTCCACAGCGATTCTTTGCTCGGCGGAAGTTTCAGTGGCTGGAGCCGGCGCCGCCGGGGTCGTCTTGAGACCGTTCAGCGCGTTGACGATTTGTGTTCGGCCCGGAATGCTGTTGGGGATGAAATTGTCAATTGCATATTGAATGACGGTATTGATATTGATCCCCGCGGCCCACGCGGCGTACAACTCCGGCGTCTCGCAGTAAGGCGCGATGGTCTGAAGTAGCGCTCCGGCCATCGTTCCGTTCGTCGCTGACGGAGTTCCACCGACGGCCACAGCCGTGGGCGCGGTGGGCACGTTCCATTTGCTGTCGGCAAGATCGGTGAGACGCGAAATCAGATTGTGTGAGCGGCGCAGCGCGTGGCGCGCAACGTCATAGGCCAGAATGCCGCCGTGCGAAGCTGCGCCGGTGACGGACGTCTCGCGGCCGCCAGGGCTGCCGGGCGCGCCGATGCGCGTGGATGCGGAAATGGTTTCGGTAGCGACTCGCCCGCCGCCAATCACGCCGGTCCACACATTCGTCGCGGCGCCTGCGACAAGGAGCTCACGCCGCGCCATGGTCGGCAACCGCGACGCATCGCGCGGCTGGCTCTCACCGGCCAGATTCTTCGCCCAGGTGGCCAGGTCCGGAGCGGATCCGGTGTTTCCGGCTGTACCAAGCCCGAGGATGCCCGAGTTACTCACGCCGCGGAGCGATGCCGTTCCACAGGCATTCGTCGCGGAGCTGGTGGGCGGCGTGCCGGGCGCGGGGCTCACGTCCACCGTCATATCGCCATAGATACGCGACTTGCCGTTCGCCAGCAGCAGCACCATATCGAACATCAATGTGGCTTTCGCCGGCACGATGATGTCGCCGGGGTCGGGATTGTTCGAGGGGCTTCGAAGGCTGAACGGATCAGTCAGATTGAGAATCAGAGTTCCGCTCGCCGGGACCAGACCGCCGCGTCCATCGCCACGTCCTTCACGCGCATCGGGCAGAAACTTGCGGGAATAGATCCGGACCCACGCGTTCGCCGGAAGCGCCGCGATTTGCAGAACGACGTCGGCTTTTTTGAAATCCGAAGCAGTGCTGGTTACCCAGTTCGCCGTGAGGTGAACCTGCGTCTTGAGCGCGACGGCCAGCGTTTCCGAAGGATCGGCTGGAACACCGGAGGGGAAGTTCGGCCAGTGCGCGTTCGTTCCCACCGTAGGCGGAATAGCGAATGCGCCGTCGATCGCCTGCGCGACCGCGAGCGAAGGATCGGCGCCGGAACTGAGCGCCGTATTCGCCGCGGCCAGCACATCGTTCCCGTCGCTCAGCAGCGTGATGTTTTCGTTGATGCGAACGGCAGGCTTTCGCTGGACACCGGTCGCGGCGTCACTCGAAGATGCGGGCCATGCCCCCACCAGATAGCTGTTGAGCTCGACAACGCGCAGCGAAAAGAAATCGCGAGAGAGCGTAACCGCGCTCGCGGGCGGCGTAAACGAACTGGTTAAGCGGCCGCTCGTGGCAGGACCGAAAACGAGACGATCGTGATCGTCCTGCGTGAAGCTCGCGCCGACCGCATCGAGCGAGATGTTGGTGCTGCCGGAATTCAGTTCGTAAAGGCCGGAAGCCGCCCCACCTGAAATGGCGGTGACGTTTGTAAGATGCGTACCGTTGTAGGGCGCGCCATCCGGCGTCACAAACCGGAAACGAACTTTCGCCGAAGGCGCCAGAGTGCTGAGGTAGTTCGTGAATGGCAGCGGGGTAAGCGGAGAGTCGGTGATATCGACGGCCTGCAGCACCGGAAATTTCGTGAGTATCGCGGCGAAGGCCGCCATCACGGCAACCGGATCGATCACCACGCCATCGCCGTCATAGAACCGCGCATCTCCTTTGAAGCCGAGATCGGCCCACGCCTCCGCCAGACCGCTCTTCATCGACATCGTCTGTGTGGGAAAGAAAATGTAGCGCGGAACCGGGCGAAACGGCAGGCCACGATTGAATTCCGGACGGCTCGAACTGGATGTTTCGAAAACCTGCGTATAGAGCCGGTTCAGCCGCAGCCATGGCTGATCGAAAAGCGTAAGCAGAACGCCTTTGGCGTTCTCGACCGCCCCCGCCGCATCCGTCAGAGTCACCGGCATGGGCACGCCGTTCGAAGGATCGACCGCGAGAAAGCTCATATCCAGCGGCGCGGCCCAGTTGGCCGAGGACGTGATCGTCATTTTCGATTCATCGGCCACCGAGAATGACGGACTCGACGCGCCCTTGGGGGACCAATCGGGCGCGAGCCGGGGCATGGCGAGACCGAATGCCTGCAACTCGCCATGCTGAAGCGCCTGTGTAACCTGCTGCTGAGTAATCGCCATCTATTTCCCCGTTTTCAGGCCCATCGTCAGAATGAGTAGACCGACTGGCGCGCCAGCGGATCGGTCAGACGAATCAGGAACGTATCTTTCTGCGCCGCGCTCCACGGAATCAGAACGTAGAGCTGGAAATGTTCCGCGGAGTCCGGCGCGCTGCGGCGAAGCGCCGGAGTGGGCGGCAGCGGTTTGTGCGGAATCGGAATCGGAATCGGGATCGGGACCGGAGTCGGAGTCGGAATCGGGATCTTCGGCGGCGGCAGTTTGGGACTGACAATCTCCTTTTCCGCAGCCAGCGGAAAGATGACGACCGGCAGCGCCAGCGTCCCCACGGCAATCGCATTGGGAGCGGAGGAAAGGATCGTCTTCGTCGTCATCTTGCCGGGATTCACCGGGTCCGGAATCAATTGCAGAACCTCCACCAGCGCGGGGCCAATGGGACTGAGCCCGGCGGCCGGCAGATCGGTTGTCAGCGTAACGAGCGCCCCATTGATATTCGTTTTCAGAATCGGCGCCTGCAGTAATGGAGGCCCGGAAGGTGTAGTGAATGCCGACTGCGCGCCCGAATAACCGGACTCGCCGCGCAGCAATCCGTTAGCGGGGTCGTCCACGCCAATCGCCGTAATCCGGTAATACCAGGGAAACCAGCTCGGTATCGCGGCGGTATCCACGATCGATTTCCCGGTCAGAGGCGTTCCCTTCAGACTGCTGCCGGAATAATCGTGCCACCCTGCGTTCGTTTCGCTCAGTTTCGCCGGACCCATCGTCGATCCATCGTGCGAAAGCGCCGCGTTGCGAACACGGAACACGCGATAGCCAGCCGGAACAGGGCCGCTCTCCACAGGAAGCCCGATCACCTGAACTCCCTGCGGCGACGCGGAACGGCGCAGCACTAACCGGGGATCTCCCGGCACGTTGCGGCGCGGGACGCCGAAGACGGCGATCTGCGGCGAGCGCGCGGCTTCCACTTTCGCCGCGCTGATCGCGGAGACGCGGTAGACGTACAGCGTGGAAGCGGCGGCGGGCACAATGATCTCGGTTCGCGGTCCCACGATGGGATCCTTATTCAGCCGCGCGAAACCCTGCAGCGATTTATCCTGATTCGCCAGCACCAGCGTCTTGAGATTGCCGCCGCGGATCACCAGCGGCGTGGAGGGCGCCGGATCAGCCGCTCCCGGCGAAAGAATATGCAGCAGAGCGCTCTCGGTCGCTTCCCACACGTAGTAGCCGGCGGCTTTCGGATCGGCTGTCCATTCCAGAACGCCGCGCGCTTTGCCGGTCGCATCGGGAAGGGCGGTCCAGCTAATGGAAGGCGGCGTGAATGTCACCGGCGGAGGAATCGGATCGTGCGCCTTCGCGACTTTCCCGATAAACTTCGCGACGGGATCGGTGATATCGCTCCATTCGCCAGGGCGGATCTCTTCCGATGCCGTAGCATACAGAGCAAAATCGATTTCATTGACCGACGTGAAATCCAGGCTGAAGCCGCTGATATCCACGCGATACAGCGTCTGCTGCGCTTTCGGATCGGCGCCTTTCGATTGAATTATCGTGATCGGACCCACCAGCGTATGGCCCGACGTTACCGCCGGAACCCAGGGCTGCGGGCTCGGAACCGGCAGTGGATAAGGCGGCGGCGTGGCAGTGGGCGGCGGCCAGTTCGGCAACATTGTATCGGCTGGTCCCGTCGCGGAATAGTTGAACGTCAGAACAAGCGGCGGACCCACAGGACCCACCTGCTTTGTCGCAAGACCCGCGGTGTACGCCACCGGGCCCAGTTGTCCAGGAGGCGCGACGAATTGCCCGGTGAAACGAAGCGAGCCCGGCGCGCGATCCGTCCAGTCCCACGCGAATTCGATGCGCAGGGTGGCCGGCACGACGTGGCCTGCGGCATGAGCCGCGTCCATGATGAATTCCACATTGCGAATCCCCGGCTTCGTGATCGGCGCGGGCGGCAGGCTGGCAAATGCCGATGACCACACGGACCATTGCCCGAATACGTCCAGCCCCGCCACCAGGTACCGGTTGTTGATCGCCGGATTCTTCAACGGCAGCATCGCCAGCGTGTCGCAGAAATTCGGCAACTGCAGCATCGGCGGAGTATTGGGATCGGGATTGAGCGGCGCGAGCGCCACGTACGGGTCATAGCCCTTGACCGCGGGAGGACGCGATGAGTTCAGCACCATCGATTGATTCGGCGCGCGGCTCACCAGAATTCCATAACCCTGCGGCATCGTGGAAGGCTGCCACGAAACCGTAATCGACGCCGGCGCCGCTTCATTCCGATGAATGGGAGATTGCGCCTGCTTCACCGCGCCGCTCATTCCCACAGGCGCTTCCACCGGAAGCTCGCCGGTCGAAAGCGCGGCAAGAGTCACGGTCAGGCCGAAGGGAAAAACGAACGGAGCCGTCACCATGTATTCCCAGCCGCCGTAGTTGGAGGCCGGGGGAATCGTCGGATTCTGCACCACAATGGCGACGGCGCCCGGAGTATCCGCGACGCCCTGCGCCGAAGGAGGGATATCGACCGTCCCGTAGCCCAGCGAAACCGCCGCATAGGAATCCGTACTTACGGACATCATGGAAACGCCCGTAATCGGCAGCGTCGCCTGACTCGGACGCGACGGATCGGCTGTAGCGCCCGGAAGATTCGCCTGCTTGATGCCTTCGAGATGAACCGTTTCGGTATAAAGCGACTGCACCTTCGCGAAATTCGTATCGTCCGAGTTCGTCAGACAGCGCTCGATCATCGGCACAAGCGACGAACTGGTGCGCAACTGATTCACATACGCGGCCGGATTCGGAACCGGCCACGCAGGCAGCGGGAAATCGGCAACGCCGGTGGGTGGCGGATTCAATTGCAGAAGCGCCGTGATCGTGGCGCGCAGGATGGAAGCCGTAACCCCATCGAGAGTCGGAGGCTCAAAACCCTGCGGCAACGTATTGTATGCCGCGCCGATCTCCTTGTCCTTGAGAGGCAGCCCAACAGTTTGGATCTTTTGCCAGTCCGGAAGATTCGCGTACTTGTCTTCTTCGACTACCGCAACGGCATTGATCGAGCCGTTTCCCGTCGCGTGCAGGCCCGCAATTCCCGGCGCGCGGAATTCGGCCAGACCGTTCGCCGAAAAAGTAATCGTCTGACCGGGGATGATGCGGAAATTCGCATCGATAGCTGACAGGATCAGACTGCTGCCGGAAGCGACCGTGACGCTGACGCGCGCGACATACGCATAGTCGCCGGTAAAGAAGGGAACATTCGCGTCGCCGCTGATGGTCACGGGCGACGTGATCGCCTGCTCATAGAGAGCCTTTTCCGCCGCGTTATCGCGCTGGCGTCGAAACACCTGAAACGGCTCGCGCGGAAAACCCAGGTTGGGAGTCGTGCTCCAGCGCAGCGCCACCGGAAACGCGCCGGTGGATTTCGGGAAGTATTTCTCCCTCACCGCCGGCGTTTTCTGCTGCCGCGTTGCTTCCACGAGCCCCGTAGCGCGCAGCGTGAAAACCAAAGGCCAAACGTGCCTAGACATGATCATTCTCCCAGGGCGCCTGCGGTGCTACGGGCAGGGCGAATACCGTATGCGATTCATCCGCGCTGTTGTACGTCGCGCTCGCGGGCCGGTGCAGCGTCAGCGTCACGGTGGTTCCTCCGGCAGGCGGCGAGAATCCCGCGGCGAACATGGCCACCGTGCGTGCGCCGGATGGCGACGTGATATATCCGCCGATCGAAGAGCCGCCCGTTTCCTGGATCTCCATAGAAGTCGCCGGGCCGATGGTCACGATCTTGAACGTGGGATCGGATGAAATCGGCGTCGTGAACGTCGGCTCCTGGCGCGTGCGCCACACCGGCTCCACGGAGTCGATCAGAATCGCGTGCGGCACATAAGGTCCGCCGGGCGAGGAAGGCGCCCAGTACATCACAATGGCGTTCTTATCGGGAGCGGGCAAAGCATGCTCGCCCGCCGTCAGAAACGCAGTCTGAATATCCTGATCGGCCTGAATGGTTCTTCCCGGCGTCACAGGGAACGTCAGCTTCTGTGTGAGGGCGCGATGAGTGATCAGCGTCCCGCCCAGATCGTCCGCCAGGCTCTTCGGACTTGGATACCGTCCCGTCGTGAACTGACGGCGGAAGAGCGGCGTCACCGGCGCCGAGGCATCGGCCGGCGCGGGCAGCGCGGGATCGGTCTTCAGGTCGAGCGTGTAGCCCATCAAAGGCCGCAACTTCACTGGCGCCGTGAACTGCTGATTCTGGTAAGACGACGTCGCGCCCACGCACGGGAGTTTGCCTTCCTTCACCAGTTCCTGGAGCGAATCGTACGCGGCTGTGCCCACGCCGCTCACCGAAGTGGTCGTCACCGGCGCGTTGCTCGGCTCCGGCAAACCATCGGCGGCGCGAAGGTCCATGGTCAACTGATAACCCAGCTTGCCGAAAAGCTGGATGACCGTTCGATCGTTGAACATGATGTCCACCGGATCTTCGTAGAACGCGAACGTTCCGCTCTGCTCGGGCGACGTGCAAAGCACCCAGGGATCGAGTTGTTTCGGCGCGTCGCCGCTGGTATGGAAGCTGAACCCCTGCGTGTTGCCCGGGAAGGATGAAGTGGAACCGTCCGCTTCCGTGACCGTAACGTCATAGTCAACGGTAATTGTGTAATCCTTGTTCGGATCGAGCAGCGGCACAGGCGACCCGCCATCCAGATAGCTCTGGATTTGCTGGATCGTGCTCTGCTGGATGACCACGCCGTTCTCCGCGCGGTCCGTCTCACTCTTCGGGCAGGATTCAATCGCGCCCACCACCACGCTCGGCCGGTAAGCCGCCGCGCCCATGTACGCGACTTCGATCTTCGTCGTTGCCGCCTTCGGCTTGATCTCGACGAACATCGGCGTCAGATGATCCTGCACAAGAAACGGCAGGATGGATGTGACATCCGCGTACCACGGGCTGGTGGAAGTATTCCACGTAGCCGGCAACTGCGTGTACGCCGTTATCGTTACCGGGCTCAACGCCGGCAATGCGGTTTCGAGGATCAGACTATTCGCGTTATTCCGCTCGCGAATTTTGATATCCGCCAGTCCGTTTTCCTTCACCATGTTCTGGCTGACGCCCAGCAGCAACCTCACGCGATTCGACGCGCCGGTATCGAACCGAACCCACCGGCTGGCGCTGACCAATTCGGCGATCTTCTTCGCGATCTCATCCGGGTTGGTCTTGAGTTCCTTGCCGAGCCCGGTAGTGAATTTCAGTGACAGCAGCTCCGGTAATTCCAGCGCGCGCTGGCAAACCCTGTTAGGCACGGACACCGCGGCCAGAACCTGCTGGAGATTTTTGGTGTCGGGCCCGATGATCTGCGCCGGATAGAGACCTTTGCCCGCGATCGGCAATCCAAGCTGCAGCAACTGAGCGTCCGCCGTGCTCAATTCCGGCTGCTCCACCTGCAGTCCCGTCGGCACAGGCGACGTCCGAACGGTATTCGGAGGATCCGGCGTCACAATGCCGTTCAGCTTCCATGCATTCGGCGAAGGGCCAAGCCGCTGCCCGCAGAATGCCCAGAACACGCACGCGGGAGGCGCGATCCGCCCGCAGGTATCGCCCCAGATGCCGAGCATCTGGTTCGTGAGTTCCGTGGAACGCTCCGCCGCGCTGTTCGTCACGTTCGGATTGCGTGAGAAGAGCGCAAGATCCACCTGCGTCTGCGTCGTGTCGCTCGCCGGTTTATTCGGCCGCCATGCGACAGGCGGCTGCACGCCCGAAGGCAGCGGCGGATCGATCGACAATTTCGTAATCGCGTAGTGAGCCTTGCGGCCGCCACCCAGGCTGACGCCCGGATCGCCGGGATAGGTAACGCACGCAGGCACGGCAGAGGTAAACGTCTGCGCGATCGTCGAGGCGTCCACTCCAAACTGCATCTGCAGAACCGGCACTGAATCGATCGGAACAACCGGCAGCGCGCCGGAACCCGGATGCAGTGAAGGCAGTCCTGACGCGGCGGTGAGAATCGCATTCCCCAGGCTGCCGTCAATCGGCCGGTCCCCGCCCTGCCCCGAAGCGATCACCGGCGCGAAGCTTTGCAGATACATCCGCGAGATCAGGCCTGGCGGCGGCGTGGGCGATCGCGACGGTCCGATATTGAAATCGACGCACGCCGAAATACTGAAGAAGAACAGCGAAATACTGCCGCACACATGGACGTTGAGCGTCAGTTCGTCGGGCGACGTGGAGAGCGTCAGCAGGAAATCGCCGCTCGCTCCAATGCTGATGATCAGGAGGCGCAGTTCGCCTTCCAGATGCACGTCTCCCACGATGAAGAGATGCGGCGAAAATGAGACGCCGAAATCGGCCCGCGCCGCAACCTTCAGATAAATGTCGATCGATTCACTCCCCCACACGATCGACGCGAAAATACCCAGCGCCACCGCGACGCCCGGCAGCTTCGTGCTCGAACCCGGCGGGAACGGATCGATATCTCCGCCGCCGATCATGAAGTAACCGCCGCCCTTGACGATCCCGAGAATATCCGCGGTCGCCGGCGTCGTGATCGTGCCGATCCAGACATGCCAGTCCGACGAATCGTTCCAGTTGAAGAAAACCTGGATCGGAATCTGGATCGTGATCAGCGACGCGACCGAGAGATTGATCATCACGCCAAGCGTGATCTGGCCCGCCCCAAAATCCAGATCGAGGATGCCGATGATGCCGACATCGAGCGACGACGCGTCCATGCCGTCCGGCGAAACCGAATCGGCGATCAGCGTCACCACTTCCAGATTCACCGTGATGATGATGCGCGGTCCAGGCAGTTCCAGAATGAAAGCGCCGCGCAGATTAAGCAGCAGCCCGTCGACCGTCCCGAGCACCACGCCAACGCCGAACGCCCAGTTGTCCATCTTCGGCGTCCACAACGTAGTGCCGCCGTTCTGCAGCTTGTACGGCGCTCCGCCGCTCGCGATGAGCCACTTCAGATCGGGCCCCACCGCATCGCCAGGAACAGGCGGATCTTCCTGCATGGCGTAATTCATGCCAAACAGTCCAAACAGACCGAAGAGGCCAAGACCGGTGGAACCCAGCACGATGGGCGCGGGGAAATCGACTTCGAGCCCCAGGTAAAACGCAGTCGCTTCGCGCGAGCCTTCCGTTATGTGATGAACGCCGATGCTGCCCGCGATACGCAGCTTGATCGGCACAAGCGTGATGTCGATCGTGCCATCGAAGCCGCCGTTGCCGATATTGACAGTTCCGCTGCCCACCAGCGTTTCCGGAATATTGATCTTGACGCCCGAAGGCAGAATCATCGGCGGCGTGGATCCATCGAGCGCTACTTTCACGATGAACTTATCCACCGTGATGATCCCGAGATCGGCCTTGATCTCAATGTCCAGTTCCAGAGTGAGCGGATTGAATCGGGCAATGCGCGCCGCCGCGATCTTCAGCAAATCGCCGAGCGGCGCGGGCAGATTGAACAGCGCCGGATCGCTCAGATCGAGCGAGTATCCCTTGCTCGTATCGAGAACAAACTCAAATTTGACCGGATCGCCAAAATGAAGATTGACGCCGACCGCCTTGTACCGCACGCTCATCGAGCGGCTGGAATGGATATTCAGCGCGTCGATATCGATCCGGAATCCCACCGAATAATCGAACGTCAGCGACGCATTCGTAAATTTCGCGGGATCGCTCCCGCCCGGAATGTTCTCGCGCAACTGCAGCGTTCCGCCAAACAGCGTGATGTCGGTTGTATTGATGAAACCCAGCGCGCCGATCGCGACCGGCACTCCCAGATCCACCGCGATCGCCGTCCAGTCGCCCGCGCTGTTGGGATCGAGAGCCTCTGTAACGGCGTTGAGAATCGGAGTGAAGATCAGGACCGAGCCCAGAATATTCTTCAGCCGGTTATACGGCGAAGGATTATTCATCCGCAGCAAACCATCCACATCGGCAGGCGCCGCGCCCAGCGTCAGCGTCTCCGTGAGATCGTGCGTCGCCGTATCGTAAGTGACGTTCAGCGTGAAATCCACGACGCCGTCGGCCGGATTCGGATTCTTCGACGCCGCCGCTGTCTGCGTAAGATCGAGCGATCCGCTCTGGCCGGACGCGCCGCGCAGCGAATCTTCCATCTTCGTCTCGAAATCGATCTCGCCCGAAAGCTCCACCATCACCGGCACGTTGCGTTCGAGCCGCACCCGAATGCTGAGACGGCGCAGAGTCGCCGGCTTCTTGTTCGTCGGCGGCCCAGGAGGCTGCGGAGCCGTCGGCGTCGCTGGCGTTGGCGTGGTGGGAGTCGTGCTTCGCTGCAGCTTCCCGCTCAGCTGCCACGCGGTCGAATTTTTCGGCGTCCCGGTCACAACCGCGACGCGGTCGTGCGAGTTGCTCGACGTATCGCTCGTCTGGCCCGTGGCCGATACCGCAGGCGCGGGCGCGCCGCTGACCCCGGCGACAATACGCCGCGCCACTTCCGCACGGCGCGCGGAAAGACTGAGGTTGTACGGACCCTTATCCGTATGGCCTTCATTGCTGGCCTTGCCAACGATGGAGATCGGCTTCGAAAGATCCAGCGCATTCGCCGCCCAATAGCGGAGCGCATCGGCGCCCGTATGGCCGTCGCCGCCCGGAACCCCGGCCGGGACTGTATTACCGAGAAAAACCGTATCGTCCGGTACCGGATCCCCGCCACCCGGCGTTTCGCTCGCGTAGGTGGATTCGAGCGCCTCTGTATTCGGCTTATCGTAGTCGAAGAGGAGATCCAGTTCGCCAGGGAGATTCCCCGCCCCCCAGTTCACCTGCACCTGAGTCGCGGCGGCGCCCGGTTCCACGTCAACCAGCACCTGGCGATCCTCACCGATCGTATACGGTGTTCCGTTCACCGTCACCGTGGGCAGTGACGAGCCGCCCTGAATCGTCAGAACTTCGTTCGCGCCGGACGTGGATGGCGTGAACTGAATCTGGTATTCGTCCGGAATTCCCGAGGGCCGCGGATCGGCCGTCCAGGTCGCCTGCGCCAGGGCCGGCGTTGTGTCGCCAGAGGACGACGACGCGCCCGGCACTGCCACCGTCAGTGTCATCGTGTTCTGCCACGTCTGCGGCGTCCCCGATGAATCCACGACTTTCAGAACCAGCGTTCCCGTGCTGTTCGTCGTCGGCGCCGGATTAAAACTCCCGGTGCGCGTACTTTCATTCCAGAGATGCTGGACCGAACCGCCGTTCGGCGTATAGTCGGCTGTCGTCGTAAACGGGGGAACGCCACCCGCAATCTGCAGGTACATGGCGACGTTCGGAGGAACCGTCGCGCTGCCCCCGGTCCACGTGTTTCCGGACGCGGTACCCGGATTCACCGTGATGCTTTGCTTGCCGTTAAACATCGTGACAGTCACGGCAAACGGCGCGTCGGCGAACAGCAGGTCCAGCTCTGCTTCCAGCGAAACTTCGCCCTTGAACGAAATCAACGCGTCGCGAACCGCGAAATTCAGCGCGAAGTCCTTGTTGGCGTCCGCATAGTAAACCTGCAGCGCCTTGCAGTAGACGCCCTCGAAGCTTTCGTCCGTCCCGAAATGATCCAGAATCTCGGGCGGCGTGCTGTCTTCGCTCAGATCCACAATCAGGGTGTCGATTCCAAAGGCGACGCGTCCGGAAGAATGCACCGCCAGCGGCGGATCCATCGTTCCGAGCTCACCTTCCAGTTGATCGTTGGGCGCATCGAACCCCGGATTACCCCACGAGGCAAGCTCGAAACTGGGCGACTGGGAAAAATCCTCGCCCTGCGTGTAGCGCATGAGGATCTTCGGCAACAGAATGCGAACGTCATTGCTCGCCGCCGCGGTGTCCCGGGTGATGGTGAAGTCGGCGTTCACCTTGCCGGGGAACCAGCTATCGCCGAGGTGGAACCCCAAACCGGAGAGAAGCAGTTCCAGTTGAAAACCAATTCCCGGGTAATCGGTCGGCGTCGCGCTCTGCGCGCCGAATGAATTCGCGATCTGCTGGACGGGTACGAAATCCGAACTCGCGCTCGCGATGGTGTCGATAACGGTTTTGACCGGCGAAGAACCGGCGCGCGGAATCAGAAGGCGAAACTGCAGCGTCAGGTCGTGAAAATCGAAAACCGCGCCGCTCGGGTCGCGGTGCTGCAGTACTGGTGGATTTCCTGGCGCCGAAGGGAAATATACCGTACCGGTATACAGAACCCCATTCGAATCGCTGGCCGTCTGGAAATCGGCAACTGCCAGCACTGAAAGATATTTATCGATATAGTCGGGAAACTGAAAGCCCGCGAGAAACTGCGGAGCCAGAAGATCGTAAAGTCCCAGTGCTTTTACGGCGGCGCCCATTCAGTCCTATACCTCTTTCGCTCCGGTAGTACCAGTACCAGCAACAATAACCGGAAGCCGAAATGAAAAACAAGAACTATGTTTGGCGCTCCGCGCGATTCTGTGAAGCAACGCGCAATTGAATCAACGAGAAGAAGTTTCCGTTAATCCATACAGGAGTAGTTTTGTTGCAGCAGAATCAATGACGGCGAGCACGGCAGACGGCACTGAGGCGGAGTCGAAACTCCGCCTCAGTGTCGGACATTTCTCAAATGCGATCAGAAGTTGTATCCCACGACCAGGCGAAGCGTAGGAGAAGGATCGGAATAGACCGACGTCTTCAGTTCCATAAATACACCGCTGCGGTACTCGATTCCCCCGATGAGGTTGAGACCCACGTCGCTGTGAAACTCGCCGAAGTCGATCCTTTTTCCACTGACGCCGTTCTGCTCGAAATTCTGGTGGAGAAAGTTGAAGCCGGGTCCAATTCCAAAATAGGGAGCCCACCGCGGATTCCGGGATGAGGCCGGAAGGCGGTAGATAAATTCGGGATTCAGCGCAAAGAGCGCCGTCACCTCACCCCACGCGAATTCCACGTTCGGCCGGAAATAGACATTTTTGCTGAAAAACGGCCCAATCTGGCTCTGCACGCCGATCACAATCAACTCCGGGTCCAGCGCCACGCCGCCACGCACGCCGAGCCGGTAGCGGCGGGTTTCCCGTTCAATATTGCGCTCCAGAGTACGAACTTCCGGTGGGACCACCTGGGAAGAACCGGTAGAGGACGCGCCGGCCGCAGGCTGTTGTGTGACGTCGACTTCACTGGCGTAACGGACGCCATCGTCTTCTGATGAAGTAATGCGTACCTGCGAACCGACAGGGATC
>CAZWTH010000228.1:0-25648 GCA_964636715.1 uncultured Solibacteraceae bacterium
TTCCGAAGCCGAGAATGAACTGATCCTCCGCCGTCAACCCGCCGAGAAACGCCGCATTCAGCATCAGCGGATGATACCGGCCGCCGGTGATATCTTCCTCCTGCAGCGGGATGGAAGGATCGTGGTAGTTGTAAAAAACCGCATGGCGCGGCTCCAGGATCGGCCACGATTGCCCGTGAATCCCGGAGGTGTCGAATAAAAACGCGGTCCCCGCCGTTCCGGTCACAACAGAAATATTGTCCTGGCTGAAGTTCTCGATCTCATGGTTCTTCCAGTCGCGGGTCTGGTGCTGCCGATGACTGCGGCGGAGATAACGAAACGCGCCCGTTTTCACATCGGTCAAATAAAGCCCCAGCTTCACCTCGCGCGGAATCCCGGAGACTTTCGTTTTGTCATACCAGGAATCGCCGTGCCACCCGTGAAAAACCCGGCGGGTCGCAACCGATCGCCAGCCCTTCGCTTCCACCAGCTGGTACGAATCGCCCAGATACGCCCGCAACACTTCCTTCACCAGCGGATGAATCGCCGCCGAGACAAATCCCTGTTCGAGCGTGAGGACGTCCTGCACGTTGAGCCGGTACCGCTCGGTGCGTTCGTAACCATCGAAATTGTTCCAGCGCATGCGCTCCAGCCTGGAGTCGAATGCCCGCTGCATGGCGCGGAGCGTTTCGCCCTGCACGAAATCCGGCAGCACGGCGAGACCTTCCCGCTCGAGCCGATCCAGGACCTCCGCGGTCCGCGTCTGCTCAGAAATCACCGTATACCTCCATCAGCTCGCGCGTTACCGCGCGCACATCAAAGTGAGCCGCCACCCGTTCCCGTCCCGCGCGTCCCATACGCTCCCGCAGAGCAGGGTCATTCGCCAGCAACACCAGCTTCGCAGCCAGCGCGGCGGGATCGCCGGGCGGCGCCAGGAACCCGGTCCCGCCATCTTCCACCACTTCGGGAATCCCTCCCACCGCCGTTGCGACGACCGGCTTCCCGCAAGACATTGCTTCGGCCAGCACCAGGCCGAACGCCTCCTGCCATCGAGAAGGATGGCAGAAAATATCGCTCGCCGCAAAGACGCCTTCCGCGATGGGGTCGACGGACAGCCCGGTCCAAGTCACATGATCTTCGATTCCCAGCTCGCGCGCCTGCGCGGCATAGCTCGCGGCCGCATGCCCATCTCCCACGAACGCGAAGTGCAGATTCGGCTGCCGCGCCAGCGCGAGAGGCGCCGCCCGCAGAATGTCGTCCACGCCTTTTTCGCGTTTCATCTGCGCCACCTGCGTGATCAGAATCCTGCCGGCCGGAATACCATAGCGTTCGCGAAACGCCCCTCCGGCCGCGCCCTCCGGCCGCAGCAGATCCACACCGTTGTAGATCCGCCGCAGGCGCGAAGCCCGATAGGCGCCGCCTTCCGCGACGATCCGGCGGTTGTGGTCGCTAACAGCCACCGCCGCCGATACGGGAAACTGCAGGAAACGCGCGATGGCCTGTTTCCACGCTGGGTGTGGCGCTGCAACGAAGCCCTCCGGACGCGAATGGTGATCTGTAAACACCACCTTGTTTACGCCATTCAGCCGCGCGATCCAGGCCGCAAAACTCAGCATCGGCGTGAACTGCAGATGGAGCACGCCTGGCCGGTATTTGCGGAGGATCCGGAGCAGACGCCAGCTCGAACGCCATGTATTCTCGCCGGGGTCCGGCATTTTCTCCCAGCGGACGTTTGGCAGGGAGAGGTATTGCAGCACCGCCGGTGAAGGGGCCTCGGGAAAACAAAGAACCGCCAGACAGCCGCGCTCGGCGAGTTGCGCCGCTACTTCGCGGGTATGCACCTCGATCCCGCCAATCCGGCGGGGGTTCAGACCGAAGACCAATACGGCTGCTTGCGAGCGCGCAGACATAGCTATGCTCCGTGGTTTGGAAGCTTCCTGCCTGAGGATGGCAATGCAGCCGGATACCGGCGACAAGCTCGACAACCCGTGTTGGCCCAGTTTAACCCGAATCAGTACCCATTCGGCGCTGAAATAGCCCTGATGGTACCAGGCCTTGCCGGGGAGAAATCAGCGGTCCGGTATCGGATAATAGGCGATTGCGGTCGACTCGATGAAACACGCGGCAGTGCTGGCTATTCTCATCGCCGTCGCGTTCGGAATGTCGCGCGGCAAGCTTCACCAGGGCCCGTATGGCTATGACGAGGCGGACTATATGTTCGCGGCGGGGCTCGGAATTGCCGATAACTGGCTCGATTCCGGCTCCATGCCGCTCGCCGATTTCATTTCGGTAGGCCGGAAGCGCGGCTCCGATTCCAGCCAGCAGGCGGGGCTCTCCGCCCTGGCGCGCGGCGGGGCAGATCCGGTCGTTTACCGCCACTGGCACGGTCCGCTCTACTTTTTCTGGCTGACCGCGATCGATAAACTCGGCCTGAACGAGCACGATACCCGCGCGTCGTTCCTGATATTCCCTCTTCTGACCGTCTGCGCCATCTACTTCGGCACTCTGCGCCTTTTCGACGGGTTTGAGGGACAGATCGCCGCAATCCTGGCCTCCGCCGTGTTTCTCTGGAGTCCCATCTACCTGGAATCGAGCGAACTTGCGCCGCATCTGATGTTCGTTTTCCTGTATATCTGCGCCCTTCTGCTGCTGGCCCGCGTTGCGCTCAGCGGCAGCCGGCGCTCGCTTTGCGCCGCCACGGTGCTCGCCGGGCTCGGGTTCTGCACGCTGGAGGTCGATTTCGTCCTGATCCTGACGCTGATCGCTATGCTCTGGTGGAAACGCGCGCTACTCCGTACAGATCTGAAGCTGATCCGCAATTCGATTCTGCTTTTCCTTGCAACCGTGCTGCTGGTGTGGCCCGCCGCGATTTTCAAGCTTAATTTCGCGAAGGCTTACATGGTGATGGCCTATCTGGCGCTGTTCCGCAAAGGCGCCTGGGGCGACGTGACGTTCAGCGGGACCTGGATACGGCGGTTCGAGATGACGCCGGTCGAATTGATTCTGGTTGCGATTGGCCTCGTGCTGGTGTTTGCCGTCATGTCCCGGCGCGGCCGTACCGCGGCAATGCCGTTTTTGATCTTCGGCGCCCTGATGCTTCTCGCGAACGCGCGGGTTTATTCCGTGATCGCGCGTTACATGACGCCGTTTCTGCCGGCCTTCGACGTGGTCGCCGGTTGGGCGCTCGCGGCGGCATTCCTCCGGTTGAAGAAGCCGGCGGCGATTTATGGCGCGGTGGGAATCACGGCCGTCCTGCTCGTGTGGAACCTTGAACAGCGGCTCGCGAGCATCGACCGCGCGCCACATCCCGAAGCGTTCGCCACGCTCAACGCGATTCGCGCGCAGGGCCTTGCCGATAAGACGGTGTTTGTTCCACGCGAGGACATTCCGGCTATGCACTACTACTTCCCGCACATGCAGGCTGAGGGATACGCGGAATTGTCAGAAATCCCCGCGGGGGGCGCGTTCGGCGGAATTGTTTATCCCGATGGCCGCGTCGAATCCCGCTGAAGCCTGCTGGCGGTGAGTCCGGCTATTTCTGATTCTGGGGAGCGCTTTCACCCATCAGAGGGTCGTTCACAGTCGCCGGTTCCGGGCCGCTGTGCTGGTGGATTCCCATCCCCTGATCGGAGAAAAACGTCTTGCTGCCGCTCGAAGGATACTGGCTCGGCACAGCCGAAATATTGTAGCCGCTCGGCGTTGCGGTCAGCGTGTATTTATATCCGCCCTTCTCGCCCGACGCCAAATCGCGCTCGATCAGGTTGGCAGATCCCGGCCCTTCCGGCCCGCTCGAAGGCGGTCCCAGCTCTGTGAGGGAGGACGCAAAACGGTTGTAGTTGGAGTAGTATTGCACCTGCGCGGTCTGAATGGTCGTAATGGCCTTGGTCGCGGCGACTTCGCGCGCCCCGCGGACAGCGTTATTGAGCTTCGGCAGCGCGACTGTCAGGATCACAAGAATGATCGCGATGACGATCAGAAGCTCCATCAGGGAGAAGCCGCCGCGCCGGGCATCCTTTTGACCCTTGTGGCGCCGTTCGGACAGGGAAATCGCAAGTCGATCAAGCATGGAAAATAGCCTCTCCAAGTTTATGACGCGCTGATGGCCGGAACCGTTCAGCCCGAATGCGCGGCTTCGTGAATTCGCCGGATTTTTCGCAAAAACGCGGGCAACAGGTCCAAACGCAGGGCGTTGGGGCCATCGGAAAGGGCGTTATCCGGATCGTCATGGACTTCCACAAACAGACCTGAAATCCCAACCGCCGCCGCAGCCGCCGCCAGGGGTTCGATGAACCGAGGCTGCCCCCCGGATGCCCCTCCGCCGGCACTCGGGAGCTGAACGCTGTGGGTGGCGTCGAACACCACCGGCCAGCCGGAATCCGCCATCACGCGAAGGCCGCGCATATCGACCACCAGGTTGTTGTAGCCGAACGATGACCCGCGCTCCGTGAGCACGATCTGGCGGTTGCCTGTGGAGGCGACCTTTTCCGCCGCATGGTGAATGTCGTGCGGCGCGACGAACTGGCCTTTCTTGATATTGACGATGCGGCCCGAGCGGCCGGCTTCGAGAAGAAGATCGGTCTGGCGGCAGAGGAAAGCCGGGATCTGGATCACGTCCACCGCTTCAGCCGCCGGCGCGACCTGATGCGCCTCGTGAACATCGGTGACGATGGAAAATCCGCGCGACCGCAGCGCGCTCAGAATCCGCAGCCCTTCGTGAAGTCCGGGACCGCGATAGCCGCTGACGCTGGTGCGGTTCGCCTTATCGAACGACGCCTTGAAAACGTACGGAAACCCCTCTGCGGCCGCGATCGGCGCGATCGCATCCGCCATGCGATTCACGTGTTCTTCGCTTTCGATCACGCACGGCCCGGCCATCAGCACCAGCCGCGAAGGACCGGTGAAATCTTCGAAACGAATCGGCATTTCGGGCTACTCGTCGTCCGGCAGCAGCGGAGCCATTTCGCGCGCCAGCCGATGCTCGCGGAACTTATACGCGGCGCCGACGAACGACCGGAACAACGGGTGCGGCTCGAGCGGTTTCGACTTGAACTCCGGATGGAACTGGCAGCCGAGGTAATACGGATGGTTCGCGACCTCGCAAATCTCGACGTACATGCCGTTCGGCGTTTCGCCGGTGATCTTCAGGCCATTCGAAGTCAGAATCTCTTCGAACTCGCGGTTGAATTCGAAGCGATGGCGATGGCGCTCGCTGATTTCGGTGGCGCCGTACGCCTGCTCGGCGAAGGTGCCAGGTTTCAGCACGCAGGGCCATGCGCCGAGCCGCATCGTGCCGCCCAATTCGTCAATGCCCTTGAGCTCGCGCAGTTTGTAAATCACGCGATGGGGCGCGGCCGGATTGAATTCGGTCGAATCGGCTTCCTTCAGACCGCAGACGTTGCGCGCGAATTCAATCACCATCGTCTGCATCCCGAGACAGATCCCGAAGTAGGGAACCTTATTGACGCGCGCGAATTCGATGGCGTTGATCATGCCCTCAATGCCGCGCTTGCCGAAACCGCCGGGCACCAGGATGCCGTCGTAAACTTCGAGTTCCTTCTCCAGCCGGCCTTTTTCGAAGCTCTCCGCTTCGATCCAGTGGATGTTGACCTTGACGTTATGCGCGATGCCGCCGTGCAGCAGCGCTTCCTTCAGGCTCTTGTAGGAATCCTCGTATTCGACGTACTTGCCGACCAGCGCGATATCCACTGTGTCGCGCGGATTTTGCATGCGGTTCAGCATCGCCTTCCAGTCATCGAGATAACGCGGACTGGTGTGATCGATATCGAGATGCTTCAGGATGATTTCGTCCACGCCTTCCTCGGCGAAGACGATCGGAATTTCGTAGACGGAAGAAACGTCCTTGGCGGCGACGACCGCGTCCTTATCGACGTCGCAGAACAGCGCGATCTTGTCCTTCATGTCCGCTGGCAACGGGCGTTCCGTGCGGCAGAGCAGAATGTCGGGCTGGATACCGATGGCGCGCAGTTCCTTCACGCTGTGCTGCGTTGGCTTCGTCTTGAGTTCCTGCGCGGCGCTGATCCACGGCACCAGCGTGACGTGCACGAAGATGCAGTTTTCGCGCCCCACTTCATGGCGCACCTGGCGAATCGCTTCGAGAAACGGGAGCGATTCGATATCGCCCACCGTGCCGCCGATTTCGCAGATCACCACGTCCACGTCGCCCGCCAGTTTCTTCACCGCGGCTTTGATTTCATTGGTGACGTGCGGAATCACCTGCACGGTTTTGCCGAGATAATCGCCGCGCCGCTCGCGCTGAATGATCTGCTCGTAGATGCGGCCGCTCGTCAGATTGTTGTCGCGCGTGAGCGGCGAATGCGTGAAGCGCTCGTAGTGGCCGAGGTCGAGATCGGTTTCCGCGCCGTCATCGGTCACGAAGACCTCGCCGTGCTGGAATGGGCTCATCGTGCCGGGGTCCACGTTGAGATAGGGATCGAACTTCTGGAGCGATACGGTGAGGCCGCGGCTTTCGAGCAGACAGCCGATCGACGCGGCCGAAATGCCCTTGCCGAGCGACGAAACCACGCCCCCGGTGACGAAAATATATTTGTTCGGCGCGGCGGATGTCTTAGGCATTCCGCACCGCCTGACGCCCGGCGCGCAGCATCATCTGGACTCGCTCCAGATCGGCCGGCGTATCGACGCCCATCGATTCATAATCGGTTTCCACCACGCGTATCACAAATCCGTTTTCGAGTGCCCGCAATTGCTCCAGTTTCTCCGCTTTTTCGAGAGGTCCCACCGGCATATCCGAGTAGCCGAGCAAAAATTCGCGCCGGTAGACATAGAGGCCGGTGTGTTTAAAGTAAACCGCCGCGGCATCGTCGCGACTAAAGGGGATCGGCGAACGCGAAAAATAGATCGCATTGCCGAAATGATCGGTCACGACCTTGACCACATTCGGATCGTTCACTTCGCGCGGATCTTCGATGCGCTTCTTCAGCGTGCCCATCGGGATTTCCGGATCGTCGAGCAGCGGAAGAATAGCGGCGTCGATCGCATGGGGATCGATCAGCGGCTCATCGCCCTGAATGTTCACAACGAGCTCGGCATCGGGGAATGCGGAGGCGACTTCCGCCACGCGGTCGGAACCGGAGAGATGGTCTTCGCGCGTCATTTTCGCGAGGGCGCCGAAGCGGCGGGCTTCATCGAGGATGCGCTCGTCATCGGTGGCGATGACGACGTTCGAAAGATAGCGAGCCATGGAGACACGTTCATAAACGTGTTCGAGCATGGTTCGGGAGTCGAGACGGGCCAGCGCTTTTCCGGGGAATCGGGACGATGCGTACCGGGCCGGAATAACGCCCAGGATTTTCGCAGGCACACGCGATCTTACCATACCGGCGGCCCGTTTCCGGCGATTCACGTGCTCGGAAGAGTGCGTCAGGTCCATACATTAATCCGGACTTGCTGTGTTATGCTCCAATCCAGAAGGGGAGCGCACGAAGATGCCGTCCCGTAATTTCGTGTTTTTACTGGCTGCCGTTGCCATCGGGGGGTTCGCGGCAGATCCACCACCGGGCCCGTCGCCGTCCGATACGGCGCGTCAGATTGGCCTGTCTCCCATGACCGCCGGAAACGCTCCGGCAACTATTGCGCCGCTGACGCGTTCCGAGGAAGTACATGAAGCCCCCGGTCCCCGCAGCATCATTCGTTCGGATGTGGACGTGGTTCTGGTTCCGGTAACCGTTACCGATCCGATGAACCGGTTTGTTACCGGCCTCGATCAGGACGCCTTCGAAGTCTACGAGGATAAAGTTAAGCAGAAAATCGTCTCATTCGGCAGCGAAGACGCGCCTCTTTCGGTCGGAATTGTTTTCGATACCAGCGCGAGCATGGGGAACAAGCTGGAGCGCTCCCGGCTCTCGGTGGCGGAGTTTTTCAAGACCGCAAATCCGGAAGATGAGGCGTTCCTCGTCGAATTCAACGACCGGCCCCAGCTCGTGGTGCCGCTGACCCATAATCTGGAGGACATCCAGAATCGACTGACGTTTACGCAGTCGAAAGGCCGCACGGCGCTGCTCGATGGCGTTTATCTGGCGCTCCAGACCATGAAGAAGGCGCGCAACCCCCGGAAGGCGCTGATTGTCATCTCCGATGGGGGCGATAACAGCAGCCGTTATACCGCGACGGAGGTCCGCAATCTGGTGCGCGAAGCCGACGTACAGATATATGGAATAGGGATTTACGAGTCGGGAGCCGCCCGCGGCCGCACCCCGGAGGAGCTTTCGGGTCCTGAAATGCTCAGAGATCTTTCGGAGCCGACCGGCGGCCGCCATTTCGTGGTGGACAATCTGGCGGATCTGCCGGATGTGGCGGCGAAGATTGGGATCGAGCTGCGCAATCAGTATGTAGTGGGGTACAGCCCGAGTAACGAGGCTCGTGATGGGAAGTACCGAAAGATTCAGGTTAAAATTATTCAGCCGAGGGGACTTCCTACCCTTCATGCGTTCTGGAGAACCGGCCGGTTTGCGCCTACCAATTAGAACCTTCCTCAGCCTTGGGCTTTTTGCCGCCCTGGCGCTTGCACAGACACCCTCTGCCTCCACACCTCCGGCTACTCCTGCGAGCGAGCAGGGGGGAGTGGCGCTTTTTTCCTCCGACTCGCGGTAGGTGCCGCTGAACGTCACGGTCACTGACAAGAACGACAAGCTGGTCACGAACCTGACGGAAAACGCGTTCCAGGTGCTGGAGAATGGAGTTCCCCAGACCATTAAAGTTTTTAAGCACGAAGATGTGCCGGTTTCGATGGCGCTCGTGATCGATAACAGCGGCAGCATGCGCCTGCGGCGCGCCGGCGTGGAATCCGCCGCGCTCACGCTCGTGAAGGATTCGAATCCGGACGATGAAACCTTCGTGGTGAATTTCAATGACGAGCCGTTCCTCGATCAGGATTTCACCGGCGATATCGCGCTCCTGCAAAAGGGGCTCGATCGCATCGATGCAAAGGGCGGCACGGCGATGCGCGACGCGATTCGCGTCTCGATCGACCACCTGCATGACAAGGCGAAGCACGATAAAAAAGTGATCGTTGTGGTGACCGACGGCAATGACAACGCCAGCATGGTGACGCTCGAAAGCCTGACGAAGTTGGCCCAGCAGGATGGCACCCTGATCTACGCCATCGGTCTGCTGGCGGACGAGGATAAGTCGGAAGCCAACAAGGCTAAGAAGGCCTTGAAGACGCTGGTGGACGCGACGGGCGGTCTGGTTTTCTATCCGAAAGAGGTGAGCGAGGTCGAGCCGATTGCGCATGAAGTGGCGCACGATATTCGCAACCAGTATTCGATCTGGTATGCGCCGCTCAACGATAAGCTGGATAACACCTACCGGCAGATCAAGGTGAACGTGAAGGCGCCGGGCAACCCCGTGGCGCGAACCCGAGCGGGCTATTATGCCACCGATTCGCGGCGGCCCAACGGCAACAAGAATCCGCAATGACGGGCGAAATCGACGTTGCGCTGTGGATGATCAAAGGCTACTGGCTGGATCCCTGGAACAGCCCCTATCTGCGCTGGCGCATAGAGACCTGGTCCGGCATACATGCTGAAAGTATTACGCCGAAAATATTCTTTCGCTTCTCCTGGGAACATCGCAAAGATTTGTGGCGGTACCTGCACTGGGCGGCGCACGAAGGCGGGAATTAGGCGCCAGCTTTCCCATCGAAACGCGATATGATGGGCTGCCATGGCGTCCAAAACGGCCCTTTGCGCGATTTTTGCCGCGCTCTGCCCGGCTTTGGCGTTCGCCGCGACGCTGACAGTTACGGTGCGGGATCCGGGCGGGGCGGTCGTGCGCGATGCCGCCGTTTCCGTGACGCCGCCCGCCGGAGCAGCGTTGCCCGAGCAGCGGACGAACGATCAGGGCCGGGCTGTATTCGACAATCTGTCTCCGGGCTCGCACCTCGTCTCGGTGACGAAAGAAGGCTTCGAAACCTATAAGGGCCAGGCGATCGCCGGCCGGCAGACCTCATCGCTCAACGTGCAGCTTCGCATCGCGAAGCTCAGCTCATCCATCAAAGTCACCGGCGGCCGTTCGCCCCTGGCCAATTCCGATCCCAACTATATTGCGCTGCGTAATGGGAAGCTTTCGCAGACGTATCGCGTGGAGAACTTTACTCTCACGCGCGATGTGGGGACGTTCTTTTTCCGGTCAGGCTCATTCAGCTTCGGGCCGGAGGTGCTTGGTCACGTGGCATACGCCGCCTTCGCCGGCGAGGGCAGTTTCCGGCTCAAGCCCGCGTTCGATCTGGCCTCGAAGCACCTTCACGCGATGATGGGCGCCGATGAAGTCGCGGAAGATTTCACCAGCCTGGTCATATACTTTACCGATTCCACGTACGACGAAATCGTGAAGAATTCACGGCTGGAAGATGACTCCAGTGGCAAACAGGAGCAGGCGTTCCGGCGAGTGAACAAGATCCTGCAGACGCGCCGCGTGCAACGGAACGCACTGCCGCCCGTGCCTATGAAGGGTTCGATGTTGCCCCAGATTGCGGTGTCCCATCAGCTCACTCAACTCGAGGAGATCCTGAACTATCAGGACATACCGAACTACGACGCCGAGGTGCTCGCGGAAATCTACAACGGCGAGACGGGATCGTTCCGCGCGTTTATTCACGGCAGGAAGCATGAGGACCTTCGGTTTCTGGTGAATCCGCGGGGCGCGCTGACGGTTCTGCACACGCCGGAGGAAGTGGCGCTGCTGAACTTCGCCCCCGCGAGCAATGCTCTGCCGAAATGGGACGGCGACGGTCTGTGGTACCTCTCCCACACGGCGGCGGAACTGCAATCCGGCCGCGCCAACTCGGCGGAAGACAAGCGGCTGATTGCCCCCGAACACTACAGGATCGAATCTTTCATCGGACGCGAGAATGCGCTGGGGAACCGGCCCGATCTTCAGGTGCGCTGCAGCCTGCGGTTTCATCCGCTGGGAGAAAAAGTCCGGATGGTGAAGTTCGATCTGGTGCCCGACCTGCAGATCCAGCGCGTGCTTTTTGACGGGGTGGAAATTCCGTTCGTTCAGGAATCGCGCAATCAGGATGGCTCATTTTATCTGCAGACGCCGAAGGCTCTGACAAAGGACCGCACTTACGAGGTGACGTTCGACTATTCCGGCGGCGAAGTTGTGCAGACGGATATCGATACCGGCGTTCCGCTTCGCCGGGTCTGGTATCCCATGCCTTCGGGGACGGAAAGCCGGGCGACCTACGATTTGACGTTTCACACGCCAACGACGATCCAGATTGTGGCGGTGGGCAGGCTGGCGAACGAATCGCGGGAAGGCCGGTATGACGTAACGGAGTGGGTCAGCGACGCTCCGATTACGCAGGCTATATTCCGGATACCGGCGATGGACACCGATCCCGTCAGCGAAAACTCCACGGAGGAAAATACGCACATGGCGATGGCGGTGTATCTGCACTTCATGCCGCCGAACGCAGCCACGCCCTATACGCCATCGAAGAAAGCCATCCTGAATTACACGGGTCAGCTGCTGAGACTTTTTTCGGACTGGTTCGCGCGGACTCCGGGCGACCATATGTCCATTGTGCCGGGAACGCTCAGCGATTCGTTGCCGGGTCTGGTGTTCGCTCGTCCCGTGGCGCTGGCAGGCTACTCCGCTGTGGAAGCGGCCCACGTACCGGTCTTCCTGCGTACGGCGATCGACGAATCTTATCCGACGCAGATCGCTCACGAATGGTGGGGGAATCTGCTGACGCCGTCGACGTTCCACGATGTCTGGCTGACGGATGGGCTTGCCAATTTTTCAGCCAGCCTGTTCGACACCGCGGCGGACAATGACGAATACCTGGACCATTGGGTGAGGGCGAGCGATGCGCTGTTCGCTCATGGGCGATGGGGAGTTGTCAATCCGCTGGGGCCGCTCTGGATGGGGATGATGAACGACACGAACTTCAGGCCCTGGACGAGCAACATCCTGAATGCGAATAAGGGTGGTTTCGTGATTCAGATGCTGCGCGGGATGATGTGGGACCCACAGACGGGCGACCGGGATTTTCAGGCGATGCTGCGGGATTTTGTCGCGCAGTATGCCAACTGCTCGGTTTCGAGCGAGAATTTCCAGACGGTGGTGGAGAAGCACATGAAGGGCGCGATGGACATGGACGGGAATCACCGGATGAACTGGTTTTTCCGCGAGTGGCTTTATACAACGGATGTGCCCGCCTATCGGCTGGAGTATTCTCTGAAGCCCGGCGAAAACGGGCAGACGCTGTTTGAGGGGAAGCTCACGCAGAGCGGTGTTTCGGCGGATTTCCAAATGCCCGTGCCGGTGTTCGCTGAAACCGCAGGCCGGTGGGAGAGATTCGCCGTGGCGGGTATTCGCGGGAACGCGACGCGTACGTTTCAGGTCACGCTTCCGTATCAGCCGAAAAAGATCCGGCTGAACCTGAACCACGACATTCTGACGACAGGGGATGAAGTGAGCGGGATCAGGTAACGCGCGCGATCAGACAGACTGCAGAGATTCTGACGCTGGCGTTTCGATCGGCAGCGTGGGTTGCAGCTTTTCCATGTAGATGTAGATCGCCGGAGTGATGTAGAGCGTCAGGAACTGGGAAACGACCAGGCCGCCGACCACCGCGAGGCCGAGGGCCTGGCGGGCGTCGCCGCCTTCGCCGTAGCCGAGAGCGATGGGCAAGGTGCCGATCAGAGCCGCGACCGTCGTCATCATGATGGGGCGGAAACGGAGGAGACAGCCTTTGTAGATGGCTTCCTGGGCGGTGGCGCCGCGGCGGCGTTCCTGGATGGCGAAGTCGATCATCATGATGGCGTTCTTCTTCACCACGCCGAACAGCATGATGATGCCGACGAAGGCGTAGAGATCGAGCTGGCGATGGAACAGCAGCAGCGTCGCGAGCGCTCCGAACAGGGCTGAGGGCAGGCCGGAAAGAATCGTGATCGGGTGGATGAAGCTTTCGTAGAGAATGCCCAGCACGATATAAATCACCACCACGGCGACGATCAGCAGCACTGTCAGATTGCGGAACGATTCCTGGAATTCCTTCACCGTTCCCTGGAAGCTGCTGGTGATTGTGTTCGGGAATCGGATCTTGTCGAATGCATTCTGCACGTCCGTCGTGGCCTGCCCCAGCGAGTAACCGGGCTTCAGATTGAACGAAACCGTGGTCGCCGGAAGCTGGCCGAAGTGATTCACGGAAAGCGGGCCCACGGTGCGTTCCACCTTCACCAGCGAATCCAGCGGAATCAGCGGGCCGCCTTCGGAAGAGGAATGGACATAGACGCTGTGCAGCGCGTCGGGCGAGCGCTGGTATTGCGGCTCCACTTCCAGGATTACTTCGTATTCATTCGCGGGCTGATAAATCAGCGAAACCTGGCGATCGCCATAGGAACTCTGGAGCGCGTCCTGAATCTGCTGCGGTGAAACGCCGAGCGTGCGAGCGCGATCGCGGTCGATCTGGAGCAAGGCCTGCGGACTCGCGATCTGGAGATCGGAGTTGACGTCCACAAAACCCGGGATTGCTCTCATCGCGTCCACGGCTTTGGGCGTCCACTCATAGAGTTGTTTCAGGTCCGTGCTTTGCAGTGTGACCGAGTAAACGCTGCTGGTGAACTGGCCGCTCACGGTGATGGGCGGCGGATTCTGCGGGAACGCCATGATGCCCGGCACCATGAAGAACTTGCCGCGCAGCTCGGCGATGGTTTCGTCCACCGAAAGCGCGCGCTGATCGCGCGGCTTCAGCTGGCAGAAGAAGATGCCCTGATTGCCGCCCATGAGGAATGATCCGCACGCCCGGATATTCGGGTCCGCCTGCGCGATTTTGGTGATCGCGTACTGGTGCCGCATCATGTTCTCGAATGACACGTCCTGGCCGGCCTGATCGAAGGCGAAGAAGAAGCCGCTGTCCTGGCTCGGAATGAAGCCGGTCGGCATGATGTCGAAGAGCCAGACGGTGCCCGCCAGCAGCAGAACGGCGGCGCCCACCGTCGCGAGGCGGAAACGCAGCGCGATTCGCAGGGTGTAGTCGTACATCCGCGCCAGCACATCGAAGCCGGATTCGAACATCCGGTACAGGATGTTATGGCGCGCGTTGTGCTCCATGCGCAGGAAACGGCTGCCGAGCATCGGAGTCAGGGTGAGCGAAACGAAGCCGGAGATGAGGATCGCGATCGCAATCGTGACTGAAAACTCGTGCAGCAGGCGCCCGACGATTCCGCCCATGAAGAGCACGGGAATGAAAACGGCCACCAGCGAAATGGTCATCGAAACAATCGTGAAGCCGATTTCCTTCGACGCGTTGAGCGCGGCTTCGAGGCGGCCCTGTCCCATTTCCATGTGGCGCACGATGTTTTCCAGCATCACGATCGCGTCGTCCACGACGAAACCGACGGAGAGCGTCAGCGCCATCAGCGAGAGGTTGTTCAGGCTGTAGCCCAGCAGATACATGGCGCCGAAAGTGCCGACGATGGAGAGCGGGACCGCAATACCGGGAATCAGAGTTGCCGAGATGTTGCGCAGGAAGATGAAGATCACCATCACCACGAGGCAAATGGTGGCGAGGAGCGTGAGCTTTACGTCATTGATCTGGGATTCGACCTGCTGCGAGGCGTCGAACGCCATTTCCAGAGTGACGGAAGGCGGAATGCTGTGGCGCAGCTCGGGGAGGATGGCGCGAATATTCTTCGCGACCTCGACCGTGTTGGTGCCGGGCTGCTTCTGGATGGCGAGGATGATACTGCGCTCGTTGTTGTACCAGCCGGCCGTCTTGTTATTCTGGACATCGTCGATGACGTTGCCCACCTGATTGAGCCGGATCGGAACCCCGCTTTTGTAAGCGACGATCAGCGGCCGGTACGCGGCGGCATCGAGTAACTGGCCAGTGGATTTCAGGGTGAAGGCCTGGGAGTAGCCCTCCACGCGTCCGCCGGGCAGGTTTGTGTTGCCCTGCTGGATGGCCTTCTGGACATCATCAATGCCCACGCCGTATGCGGCGAGCTTCTGCGGATCGACCTGAACGCGAACGGCATACTTCTGGCCGCCGTAAATCTGCACGCTCGAAACGCCGTTGATAACGGAGATACGGCGCGCGAGCAGGGTTTCGGCGTATTCATCGACCGTATACGCCGGGAGCGTGGGAGAGCGCATCGAGAGATAAAGGATGGGCTGCTCGGCGGGATTGACCTTCTGGTAGGAAGGCGGGCTGGGCATGCCCGGAGGGAGACGGCCTTCGGCGCGCGCGATGGCGGCCTGAATATCCTGCGCGGCTTCGTCGATCTTCCGGCTGAGATCGAACTGCACGGTAACGGTGGAGGAGCCCTGGCCGCTCGAAGAGCTCATTTGCTTGACGCCGGCGATGGTGGAGAACTCGCGTTCGAGCGGAGTGGCGACGGCCGACGCCATCGTTTCGGGATCGGCGCCGGGGAGACCGGCGCTCACCTGAATGGTGGGGTAGTCGACGCTCGGGAGCGCGGCCACGGGCAGCGCGCGATAGCCGAGGACGCCGAAGATCAGAACGGCGAGCGACGCAAGCGTCGTCATCACCGGACGTTCGATGAAGGGACGGGAGAAGTTCAAGATGTGCTCCCTTACCGCCCTCCGCCGCCGGTGGGTGGGGCGGCGCCCTCACCTTCGCCCTGGGCTGGCGGCACATTCATTACGTGGGTGCCGGGGGCCAGCATCATCTGGCCATCGGTCACTACCGTCTCTCCGGCGGAGAGACCGCTCTCGACGATGGCCCTGCGATCGAGAGTGCGGCTGACCGTGACTTTGCGCGCTTCCACGGATTTATCGGCCTTCACGACATAGATGAAGGTTCCCGCCTGCCCGTTCTGGACGGCTTCCGTCGGGACGACTGTCGCGGCGCGTCTGGCGTCGAGCACGAGACGAGTATCCACGAATTGTCCCGGCCACCAGATGCGCTGCGGATTGGCGAGCGTGGCTTTGAGATGGATGGTGCCGGTCTGGCTGTCCACGGTGTTATCGACGACCGAGAGCTGCGCGGTGGCGTGGTGATTTTCGCCGTCGCGCGAGGCGACTTCGACAGGCAGCGAGCGGCCTGCGCCTTTGCTCTGGACGACGTTCGTGTATTGTTCGGGCGCGTTGAAATTGACGAAGACCGGATCGAGGCGATTGATGACGACAAGCGCAACGTCGTTCACCTTCACGAGATTCCCGGCGTGTACCAGGAGATTGCCGGTGCGGCCGGAGACGGGCGCGGTGATATCGCAGTAGGTCAAATCGAGCTTCGCGCGCTCCACCGCGGCCTGATCGGCTTTGAGATTCGCCTGAGCCACGGAGACGGAGGCCTCATCGGAGCGGATGGCGGCTTTGGCGGAATCGGCGGCGGTGGTGTACTGCAGGCGCTGCTGTTCGGAGATCAGCTTTTGATCGGCGAGGGAGACGAAGCGTTTCGCGTCCGCTTCGGCCTGAGCGGCCGATGCGGCGTCCTTCTGCTGGGCGGCCTGAGCCTGGGCGATCTGAGAACGGTCGCGTTCCACGGCGGCTTCGGCCTGTGTAACGGCGTCCTGGTAGGGACGCTTGTCGATCTGGAAGAGAAGGTCGCCCTGCTTGACGTCCTGCCCCTCGGTGAAGCTGACCTTCATGATCTGACCGGCGACCTGCGATTTGACTTCGACGCGCGAGGAGGCGTCGACCGTGCCGACAATATCGATTTCGAGCGGGACGTTTTCGGACGCGGCGATGGCAGTGGTGACGGGAATCGGGGGCATTCCGCCGCCGGACGCGCCAGCGGGTGGCGCGGACGCATTCTGCTTACTGCATCCGGTTGCCAGAAGGGCAAGCGTTAAGAGACACAAATAGCAATGACGGTGCATCAACATGGGGAGAAACGCGGAACCTAACCGGATTGTTCCAGTTTATCCCCTGCCGATCCGTACTCTAAGTCACCTGAAAATGAAAATCCGGCTGCGGAGCGAACCGCAGCCGGATGGCGCAAAGGTTTGAAGCGAGTGGCGTTACGCGCGGCGGCGGCGCAGCAGACCAAGCCCGGCGAGGGCCGAACCGAAGAGCGCAATTGTGCCCGGCTCCGGCGTATCCGAAATCAGATCGCTCGAAACCGTGATAGCGAAGACGTTGGCTTTGCCGACCACGTTTGCGTTCTGGGTGTTGACCAGGCCATTGTTGTTCCAGTTCTGCCGCACGTTGTTCAGAGCGTAAAGAAAAGCGCGTTCACTGGGGCCGGCGGTCTCTGTCGTCTCCCATGAACAGCCCTGGCCGTTGTTGACGACCACCACCATCCAGCCTACGTCCGCATTGCACCCGCCATAGTTATTCTGAACAAAGAAATTGCGATTGCCGTCGCCTGTTTCGCTGAAGTAGTTTCCGGAAAACGGGTTCGGGATGTCGGTATAGCTGCTCGAAGTGAGGTTGCCCGATGAAAAGAAATTGCTCAGCGTCACGCCGGCAGTAACGTCTGGCCCCGCGAAATTCAATGACGCGACTTCATTGCCGTAAACGTCGTACATGCCGACGTTTATGTTGGTCACGCTGGCCCAGTTGGTTGCGTTGTCGATCCAGGCGTCACGGTAATCGCTGGAGCCGTCCGTCAGCGCCGCATTGCTGCCGAAGCTGCCACCGCTCGCTAGAAAGGCGACGGGATTCTGCGGAATTCCGGAAAAGGCGTTTGAGCCGGTGGCTCCGGCACCTAGTTTATAGACGACCATACTGTCTGCGTGCGCGGTGGAAACTCCAAAACCTGCCATAGTCAGGCAGGCGAGAACCGCGGCACAGCGCGTTGTGAAATTCATTTGTAATCCTCCTCCAGGTGATCCCGGCAGGCATTGCCCGCAGGATTTGTATCGCCGCCCCTTTCAGGTACAAGGGTAGTTGTGCGGGACGATACAAAGATGCTAACCGAAGTAAATCGTATTGTCCACAAACAAATGGGGGGTAGGGGTACCAGCACGGGACCGGCGGGACTTTAGTCCCTGATCCTGTTGTCTCGCGCACTCAGCGTTGAAACACTTGTTATTTCTGTAGGTTAGCCTGCCAGTTCAGGGCGACTGTGTCAGCGGCGGTGGAGAGCCTTCTCCGCCATAGATCAGCTCCATGACCAGGTCGCGACGTCGCGGTCGAGCCGCATATCGCGCGCTCTCCACACTTCGCCCATGCCGCCGCGGCCGATGCGTTCGATCAGGCGATAGGGTCCGAGTTGTCTGGTGGGCGTCATCTACTCTTTTAAGCCGGCCTGCCAGTTCAGAATGACCTTCACAGAAGCCTGTTCTGTTCCGGCCGAAGTATTCACCAGGAACCTCTTACCGTCGGGCGAAGGGCTGTAGGACCACGTATTTGCCTGGGGAATGATGACCAATGAGCGGTACCCGAAAAGTTTCTGTGGCGTGCCCAGGCGTAGTCCGCCGCGCCCGTCCTGCTCTACCGTCACCGACATCAAAGACTGGCCCACGGTCGCGTTCGAGTTCAGGAAAAAGATTTCTTTGCCGTCCGCGCGCCAGCGTGGTTCGCGGTTATCGCCGCTTGTGGAGACTGTCCATGCCTCCCCCCCTTCCGTGAAGGAGCGTATATAAATTTGGTCGGCGCCAGACTCATTCGAGTAGTAGGCCAGCCACTTCCCATCCGGTGAAATCTGCGCCTGGCTATCCATCGCCGTAGTTCCCACGAGCTTGATGGCCTTACCCGGTTTTCCCGATTCGACAGGCGCTGACCATATATCTCCCTGTGTCTTCGGGTCGATGGCCGTGAATACGAAATAACGGCCGTCGCGCGATCGATCGGACGGTATGGCGTGCTCACCAGCGTCTTCTTTTGCCAAAAACTCCTGGTCGCCCGTCGCGACGTCGATCCGGTAAATACCGGGTCCGCCTGCTCCCGTCTGGGATACCCAGACAGTTCCGCCTTCCGGCGACCAGACCGGGAATGAACCGCTTCCTCGAGGAGTCAGACGTCTTTCGGAATTTCGCGTCAGATCGTACAGCCAGAGTTCGGCGCCATCCGGAAATAGTCTGCGGCTGACTGCATAGTGGCCATCCGGAGAAAGAGAAGTCCCCTGCTGTGCATGAATTCCGCCAACCTTTCCCATTTCCCCGCCTGCGCGGTCGAGCCACGTGAGCACGTGATTCTGCTCCAGGCCGGAGAGATAGACAATATTGCCATTGGCCGACGCGGATGCTCCGAGGAGAGTGGTATTGGCGGAGGAGGACGCCTGATCGGCTACCAGATGCGACTCGCCGGCGATCTGAAGCGTGCCTTCATCGAAGGGCTGCGCCATGAGCGAATTCCCCCGCAAAAACAACAGATAAGAATAGCCGCTGCCGTTGGCCGGGGGCGCATAGAACGCGCTCGATATATCTGTCAAAAGTCTGCGCCCATGCAGGCTTCCACCGCGAACCTCGCTCAGGTCCGCCAGATAGATTCCCCCGGAGCCGTCATTCTTAGGGTGGACGTACAGAAAGTGCTTGCTGTCGGGTAAAAATGCCGGATCCCGGACGTCGTCATCGGATTTGCCGACCGGGGTACAGGAGCCACCCGCCGCGGTCGTGCGGCTCATTTCCTGAGCGGTCGCGTTGTAAAGAATGGTTCCATCGCGGCCCCATGCGATCCCGCCGCTCCCGAGCGAGTCGCATAGCGTCTGGATGGGGCCGCCGCCGGCCGGCGCAATCTTCAGTTTGCCGCCGGCGAAAAAGGCGATGAACCGGCTATCGGGGGACCATTGCGGAGCCCGTGCATCCTCACCGCCAGGTACCGGCGTCAGGATCTCGGAATCGATCGACCGGAGATATAAGCTGCGGCGGCCATTCGTCGCGAGCGTTATCGCGATCCGGCGGCCATCCGGCGAGATCTGGGCGAAGAAGGCCAACGAGCCGGGCGGCGTGGAAACAGTGAAGCGAGCCTGTGCCGGCGGCGGAGGCGCCTCGCGAAGGTGGAGGAATGCGAGGGTGGCCGCGGCGATTGTAGCGGCTGCTGCGATTGCGGGCCAGAGGCGGGATGGCTTTGCTGGTACTGCGACGGATGGCAGGCGGGGAGCGTCGTTGTCTAGAAGTTCCCAGACGTCGCCTATGTCGCGGAGGCGTTTCTTCGGGTCTTTCTGGAGGCACTTCGCGAGGAGGCGGCGGACCTTGTGCGGAATGACGGTGAGGTCGGGATCGGATTTGACGACCGAGGCGAGGGTGTCGGTGAGGTCTTCGCCTTCGAATGCTCTTTTGCCCGTGAGCATTTCGTGGAGGACGACGCCGAAGGACCAGATATCGGCGCGTTTATCGACGGTTTTGCCGCGCGCTTGCTCGGGGGCCATATAAGCGGCTGTGCCCAGGATGACTCCGATTTGCGTGGGGGAATGGAGGAGCGTGGGGGAATCGTGGGTGACTTCTTCGATCACGCCGGCTTTGGCGAGACCGAAGTCGAGGGCTTTGACGGAGCCATCATGCCGCAGCTTGATGTTGCCGGGTTTGAGGTCGCGGTGGATGATGTTCTTTTCGTGGGCGGCTTCAAGGGCGTCGGCGATTTGTTTGGCGATGGCGAGCGATTCGTCAAGCGGGATGGGACCTTCGGCGATGCGATCGGCCAGCGTGGGGCCGTCGATCAGCTCCATGACCAGGTAGTTCGGGCCGATGTCGAAGAGCGTGCAGATATTGGGATGATTCAGCGCCGCGATGGCTCTCGCTTCGCGCTCGAAGCGATCGGAAAATTGTTCGGCGGCGACTTTGATGGCGACGTCGCGATCGAGTCTGGTATCGCGAGCTTTCCACACTTCACCCATGCCGCCGCGGCCGATACGTTCGATCAGACGGTAGGGGCCGAGTTGTTGGGCGGGCGTCAAGGGATTCCCCAAGAGTACTACGACTCACGAATTGACTCGTAACCTTTGTTATGCTGGCTGGGACCCCGTTAGAGAGGTGGTTCGTGTGGCATCCGCGGCGCCCTGTCTGCAATGGAAAGATGATCGCGATCGCATAGAGGTTTTTCCCCTGGAGGCTGACGATTTACTCGTCGGCAGACGGGAAGATGCGGGACTGGTCCTGCGGCATCCCGAGGTTTCGCGGCGGCACGCGCGAATCTACCGGGACGCTGAGGGCATCGTAATCGCTGATCTCGAGAGCACGCACGGGACGTGGGTCAACGGCGCCCGGGTGAGCCGCCATCTCCTTCGCTCCGGTGACCGGATACGGTTCGGGCTGAACGGTCCGGAACTGACGCTCCAAACAGGCGCGGCCAATTCGCTTCGGGCGATGGGCCGGGCGGTGGAACACTTCAGCAGCGTTTCGCCTGCGGCCGCCAGCGCGCAATCGGCGATTGCGAAATTATCGAATCTGCTGGAGCTGCAGTATTCATTCGCTCAGAATTTCTCGGCGGAGGGTGTCTTCCGCCATATTCTGAAGTCCGTTCTGGATCTCAGCGGCGCACAAAGAGGCTTCATCCTCCGGCGCGACAGGGATGCGTTGCACTTCGCGGTGGGCCTCGATTCTTCGGGGGCGGAGTTGGGCCCGGCGGATTTTATTCGAGCGAGCACCAGCGTCATCGGGCGCGTAACGGAGAGCGGCGTCCCGGTTTTCATGACGGAGGGCATTAACAACGATCTCGCGGGGCAGGCCAGCATCGTGGCTCAGAATCTGCGGGCGGTGGCGTGTCTGCCGCTGCGCGCCATGGCGCACGATTCCGGGGAGACGGAGACGGTCGGCATTCTCTATATCGACAGCCGTACGCGGATGCATGCGCTGACCGGGCTCGACCAGAAGATTCTCACGAAGCTGGCGGAAGAGGCGGGTCGAGCCATCGAGCATTTGCTGATGGTTCAGGGACTCGCGGAGCGCCGGAAACTGGATCACGACCTCGCGCTGGCTCACGAAGCGCAACTGAGCCTGCTGCCGCGGGAATTGCCGTCATTCCCTCCGTTTGGCATTCACGCATTCTCGCGGCCCACCCGGCATGTGGGCGGCGATTTCTACGACTTCTTTCCGGCGGGTGAGTCGCTCGTGGGAGTGCTGGCGGATATCTCCGGCAAGGGCGTGGCGGCGGCGCTGACGGCGTCCATGATTCAGGGCGCGATCGGCGCGGAGTTCCGGTCGGCTGTGGCTCCGGATCAGGCTTTGAGCGCAGTCAATAAACTGGTTTGGCAGAAGACGCCGGCGAACCGGTTTGCCACGCTGTTTCTGTTCACGCTGGCGCGCGATGGGTCGGGGTGTTATGTGGGGGCGGGACACAATCCGTCTTATCTCTATCGCGCCGCCACCGGTGAAATTGAGGAACTGGATTCACCCGGAATGCCGTTCGGGATGTTTCGCGATGCGCAATATGAATCGGTTTCCTTCGAACTGCGGCCCGGCGATGCGCTGATCGTTTACTCGGATGGTTTGACGGAAGCGGAGAACATTCAGGGTGATATGTTCGGCGAGGATCGTGTGCGCGAAATCGTGCGGCGCGACGCGCGTCTCGGTTCCATTGAGCTGGGTAACGCGATTCTGCGTGAAGTGGAAGAGTTCACGCGGGGCGCCATGCCGAACGACGATCTGACTTTCGTTGTGATCCATCGCGCGGAATAGCGCCGATACAGCCCCGGGGTGCGAAATGGCGCTATTTGGACGAGCTGGAAGAGGAAGGAGTGGAAGCGGGCGCGGCTGGCGCCGGGGTGGAAGAGGAAGACGTGGATTCCGTTTTTGAAGCGCTGGATTCGGATTTCGAACTGGTGCTCGTCGCGTCCGTCTTCGTTTCGCCGGGCTTGCTGGAACTGCCTTTTGCGTAGTCGTTCACGTACCAGCCCGAGCCTTTGAACTGGAGGGCGGGGGCTGACAGCAGGCGTTCCACGGGGCCGCCGCCGCACTCCGGATGGACGGTGAGCGGCTCGTCGGAAAACTTTTGCAGGGCCTCGAATTTTTTACCGCAGGATTGGCAGCGATACTCGTAGATCGGCATACTTCGTCTCTATTTTATCAACCGTACAAAACAAAACCGGGCGTCCCGTGAGGGGCCGCCCGGTTTTGCTTTTATTCGATGGAAGAATTACCGCTTGGTCTTGGCGCCGCCCTTGGGAGCAGCTTTCGTTCCAGCCTTGGGAGCGGCTTTCGTTCCGGCTTTCGTGCCAGCCGCGGGCTTCTTCGCCGCCGCGCCATCCGGAACAAACTTGATGTCGTCCGGGAGGCCGACGAGATCGGTCTTCGGTTCCTGCACCTGGAGGGTGAGCACGTAGTTCGGGTCTTTGGTATAGGCATCGACCACGCCCTTGAACTGGAGTTCGGTACCCTCGGGAATCGTGCCCTTGATGTTGTCGTCAAACTTCAGCAGGCAGTCGCCCGCCGGCGCGTTATCTACATTGACAAGGATTTGCTTCGGGTCGGGCTGAGAAACAACCTTGCCCGTAAACATGGCCGGTCCCTTGTAGCTGTCGCTCTGCGCGGGCGGGAAGCCGACGTCCTTCAGGTTAGTGAAGTACGCGTCACCCTGCGTGGTAAGGGCGGTTTTGATGTTCTCCCAGAAATCGAGATCGGGGTGCTGCGCGGCCCATGCGGCGTGGTCGCGCGCTTTATCGGCCTCGATATCGTTGATGCTCTTCAGATGGAAGCCAGCCGGCGGCAGAGCGGAGGATGCGGTCTGCTGCATCAACTGATCGAGACCTTCCGTGCTGCCGTGATAGTTGGTGTACTGCTTCTTCAACGAGGCGTCCGCGGGACCCTTTACCTGAGGCTGCAGAGCAGTGGGTCCGGTCACCTGGAGAGCTCTTGCGAGATCGTAGAGAGCTTCGGAGTAGCGGCTCAGATCCTTGCTGACGGACATTTCATGAAGAATCGTGAGGCCGAGCTGATAAGAAGCGATGGCCTGGTTCGGGTCGGCCTGGAGAAGCTTCTTCAACTCATCTTCGGCGCCCTGATCGTTCTTCTGGACGCCGGCGATGTACGCCATAATCAGGTGTACCTGCGCTTCCGTCTGGGTGCGCGCCTTCGCCCATGCATCCGCGGTGACGCCAGCGGGTTTATTGGCGTCGTCGAAATATTCCTTGAACCGCGATTCGAGATCCTGTCCCGCTTTCTGACCAGCGGCCAGAACAGCCGGATCCGTTTTCTGATACGCGCCCTGCAGGATCTTGAGCTGGGCCTGGGCCATCATCAGGATTCGCTGACTCTTTAACGCTGAGTCCGGGTACTGTTGCTCCCACTTCTTGAGGAGCTCCATCTGTTTGGCCGGGTCTTTTTCATTGTTAGCGGCGAGACCGATGTCGGATTCGCCCTGATCTTTCCATTGAGGCTGGGCCGCCTGATTCGCTGGGGCCGCCTGGCCCGCAGGCGCCTGGGCCCAAACCAGCGCTGTCAGTGAACCGTAGATCACTACTCCAGCCGCCAATCTCATCAATCGATTCAACACGTTCCTTGCCTCCCGATGTAACGGTCCCTCATAGCCGTAACCTGTTGCCCCCCGGGACGTCCGCTGAGGGCAATAGCGGAGTATATCAAAACACTGCCTAGTGTATAGCAATCCCTGTGCCGCCGATGTAAAGACGCCGGCTGAAGCTCCGGAGTTCCCCGCCGAAGGGACGATTTGGCATGGGCCGCCGCGACCTATGTTCTGCCGCCGCAGTCTCCGTCCCCATTATTACTCCCTTCCAGGCGCGCTGCCATCGCCTCGATGCGGCGCCCCGGCGCGATTCGAACACGATGCCGCTCCTTCATCGTCACTACCATCTCTTCAAAAATGCCGGATCGACGCCGGATCCACGATCGAGGAGATGCCGGATCGCGATTGACGGCGCTATATGTGGGACGAGCCAGCAGCGCTGACCGTTTCGAGCCGCCAGATGCCATAGCATTTCGGACAGCCTGCGTCGGCCATCGAATTCAATCAACGAGCGCGCGCCAATTCGCGATAGAGCTCGTCCTGCCGGCGGGCGATCGCGTCCCATCCGCAGGATTGTTCCACACGGCGGCGGGCGGCGGCCGCGATTCTTCGGCATTCCTCAGGAGACTGCAGCAGGCGCTCGATAGCTTCCGCCATTTCGGCGCCGGTGTGGACGAGAACGAAATCGCTTCCGGGCGTCAGATCCAGGCCGTTCACTCCCGCCGGCGTGCTGATCACCGGTCGTCCGCAGGCCATTGCTTCCAGGACTTTCAGATTCGTCCCGGCGGACGCCACGAGCGGCGCAATTGCGATTTGCGCGCGGGCATAGGCGGGGCGGACGTCCGCGACGAAGTCTTCTAGTTCAATGCCAGGCTGCGCGAGGTTCAGGCTGACTTGCGTACTGTGGAAGTCGAGGAAGTATTTGTGGTTCGCGCCCGCGATGATATGTAGTTTTACGTTTTCAAGCGCCGGCCAGACGTGTTCGAGGAAGAAGGCGAGCGCCATCATGTTCGGCAGGTGAGAGAAGGAGCCGATGAAGAGGATGCGGCGCGCCTCGGGGGCTTCCGCCGGAACAGTGAAGCGATTGAGGTCGACGCCATTCGGCAGAACAATGGAGCGCCCGCCAGTCACCATGGCCTGATCTTTCGGAGACATGGCGACCACGCGGGAGACTTGGCGCCATCCGGCTGTCTCGAAGCGCTCCCAGCGTTTTAACTGGCGGCGCAGATCCCAATCGGGATTTTTTTCGGTCATCTGGCGGTACAGATCGAACGTGACGTCATGTTCGACAAGGATGGTAGGAACGGGCCCGCAATCGCGCGCGTATTGGGCCATTTGGGTGAATTCGAGCTGGACGGCCGCGGGTTTCCAG
>CAZWTH010000229.1:0-1890 GCA_964636715.1 uncultured Solibacteraceae bacterium
GGTCCCGTCAGCGCCATGCTAAAGCCGATCTTGATCGGCTCCTTGCTCTGGGCGGTGGCGCCGCCGGTCGCCAGGGCCGTGGCCGCCAGGGCAACAGCCGTGCCCGCGGTCCAGGCCAGAATCCGAGTCTTCAGTCGTGTAAGCATGTCATTTTCCTCCCGAAAGGAACGTGGCTTCGATTCGAAGCGTTGTTGTTCTTCGGCGCCTATAATGGCAGCGCAATTGGCCACGGTCTACCGGGGATTGCTGACCTCGACGAAGGGCTAACGGTCGCAGCAAGCGCGTGCCAGTGCTCAAGAAAACGGCGTGGCCGCGGAGCCGCGCCGTCGTCTCATCGGGGTGGGCCAAAGTGGGCCGCCCCGTCACTTCGCCTTTTCATAGGGATAAATCACCTCGCCTGATTTGTACTCGGTCGGCGTGATGATGGCCAAGGTGTCGGTGGTCTTGAACTGGTCGAGCCCGTTACCTTTGATGCCACGGAATTGCGCCTGGAAGACGCGCGACTTCGCCCACTCGCCGTTCTTGCCGAAGGCGACGTCCCCGACGATGGTCTTGAACGTCGTCTTGCGGAAGTGCTCGGCGAGCTTGGTATCGTCCAGGCTCTTGGTGGCGGTGATCGCCTGGCCGAGCACGTCGAGATAGGCGTAGCTGAACGGCGCCATGTAATAGCCGAGCGGATCGACGCCGGCCTTGCCGGCGCGCTCCTGGTATTTTTGCAGGAACGCGGTGGTCCCCGGGAACATCAGCGACTTCGCCGGCAGCCAGAAGTCGTAGTTCATGAAGCCGTTGAGCGCCGGCCCGAGCTTGGTCTTGAACACGGTAGACTGTAACCCGACCATGGCGCCGCCGATCATTTTCGGCTTCAGGCCCGCTTCGTTCACCGCCAGCACCATGCCGACCGAGTCGAGCGGATAGGAGCAGATCACCACCAGCTCGGCATTGGTCGCCTGGATCGCGCGCACGATCGGCGCGAAATCCGTGGTCGCCGGCGGATAGCTCTTGTCATAGACGATCTTCAGCTTCGCCGCTTTGGCGTTGTCACGCGCGCCATCGCAAGCGTTCTTGGAGAACTCGGCATCGGCCGCAACGAGCGCGACCGTCTGCGGCTTCGGGTTCTGCGCCATCGCCGTGTCGAAGAAGCCCTGCGTGAACGACGTCGTCGGCTCAGGCCCGGTCGGGATCATCGCGAAGTAGCGGTCATACTTGAAGTCATGATTGACGCCGAGGCCGTAGAGCCCGAGGAACAGCTTCTTGCGTTGCATAACGATCGGCATCGCCGGCGCCAGCATGTTGGTGCCGTAGCCGCCGACGATCAGGTCGACTTTGTCGACGTCGAGCAACTTGGTGTAGATGCCCGGCACCGTCGATGGATTGGTCTGATCGTCGTAGTAGACCAACTTGACGGGACGCCCGAGCAGGCCGCCTTTGGCGTTGATTTCCTCGACCCAGATCTCCATTGAAAGCAACGCGGACTTCCCGTTCGGTCCGAGCGGGCCGGTCTGCGCCATGCCGAAGCCGATCTTGATCGGCTCTTGCGCACGCACGGGCGCAACGAGCCAAGCGCACAGCGCCAGCGTTGCGGCCGCCATTCCACATACACGTTTCCATGTGAGCATCGTTCCCTCCCAGTTTTTATGATTTTGGGGAACTTTAGGCGCCCAGCGGGAAGCCCGCCAGTGGGCTGTCCCGCTTGGTAGGCACTCACGGAGCGGACGTGCGCCGCCTCGATCTCGCCACGCCGGTTCTGGACAGTCCGCGGGCGGTGCAAGACACTGCGCGCCGCTTCTTGAAATCGGGTCCTTATCCTCATGCCGCGTCAAATCGTCGATATTTCGGTGCCACTGGAGAACGATGTGGCCGCCGATCCCCCAGGCTATGGCCCGACCATCG
>CAZWTH010000230.1:0-3766 GCA_964636715.1 uncultured Solibacteraceae bacterium
GGCGAAGCTTCGCGAAAGTCCGGCGGACGCCGTCATTACAGACCTCATGATGCCCCGAATGGACGGATTTCAGCTTCTGGAAAATATCCGTAAAGACCCCAAACTGGAAAAGACCCCGGTAATCGTCGTCAGTTCCATGGAAAGCCGCGAAGACCAGGAACGCGGCCTCGCGCTCGGCGCCAACGCTTTCATCGTCAAACGAAAATTCGATCAGCGCGAGCTCATCCGCGCGGTACGGCGGATTCTGTGATCCCTGTGCACAATCCCATTCGCGTCCTGATTGTGGAAGATTCCGCCGTGGTGCGCGCGCATCTCACCCGCATCATCAGCGCCGATCCGCGCCTGCAGGTGGCCGGCGTGGCCGAAAGCGGCGAGGAAGCCATCGCCATGGTGGAACGCGTCGCGCCCGACGTGATTTCCATGGACATCCAGCTTCCCGGCATGGAAGGCTTCGAAGCCGCGCGCCGCATCATGGCGCTCCGCCCCACTCCCATCGTGGTTGTTTCGGGACTCGACGTGAGCGAAGTCGGGCTCACCATGAAAGCCCTGCGAGCCGGAGCCCTCGCCGTGGTTGAAAAACCCGTCGCCGCGGGCCACAGCGACTACGAGGCCATGGCCGCGCGCCTCTGCACCCAACTCGCGATCATGAGCGAGGTGAAGGTCATCCGCCGCCGCGAAACGGCGGAGCGCGTGTCGCGGCCGCTGCCGCGCATCCCGGCCATCGATTCGCCCGTACGGCTGATCGCGGTCGCCGCGTCTACCGGAGGCCCGAACGCGCTTCTGCAACTCCTCACCGGTCTCGGCGAAAAGTTTCCGTTACCCATCGCGATCGTCCAGCATATGAATCCGGGTTTCATGGAGGGCTTCGCCGAGTGGCTGACGAGCGTCACCCCTTTCTCCGCCGTGGTCGTCAACTCGCCGATGGCGCTCGCGCCCGCCACGGTCTACATCGCGCCCAGCAGCCGTCACCTGGTGGTCGATAACGCCACCGCGGCGCCGAATGACGGTCCCATCGTCGGCGGACACCGTCCCTCCGCCAGCGTTCTGTTTTCGTCGACGGCCCGCGCATTCGGCTCTTCCGCCATCGGCGTGATCCTCACCGGCATGGGCGAAGATGGCGCCGCGGGCCTCAGCGAGCTTCGCGCCGCCCGCGCCTGGACGATCGGCGAAGATGAAACCACCGCGGTTGTCTACGGCATGCCGGCCGCCGCCGTCCGGCGCGGCGCCGTCACCGAATCGCTTCCCCTCCCTAAAATCGCCGGGCGAGTGCTCGATCTCATCGCCTCCCGGAAAGGCGCCTGATGCTGAAACGTCGCACCGCTCTGCTGATCGAAGACTCGCCCACGCAGGCCGAACGTCTGCGGCGTCAGCTCTCTCTCGCCGACCTGGATGTCACCCACGTCCTCAGCGCCGAAGCCGGGCTCGACCTCCTCGCCACCAGGCAGCCCGATCTGATCGTGGTGGATCATCACCTCCCTGGCAAGAACGGCAATGACTTCTGCCGCGAAGTGAAATCCAACGTCAACACCCGCGCCATCCCCGTCCTGATGCTGACTGTGGATGAGAGCGACACCGCCCAGATGCGCGGCCTCGAAAGCGGCGCCGACGATTATGTCGCGAAGTCCGCCGATCCCGATATCCTCCGCGCCCGCATTCGAGCGCTTCTCCGCGACGCCTCGGAGTCGCCCTCCATCGTCGAGGACGGTCATTCCTTCCGCCAGGCCCGTATCCTCGCAATCGACGACAGCCCTGCTTATCTCTACTTCATCGAGCGCGAACTGCGGCGCGACAACTACGCCGTCGAAACCGCCCTCGGCGCCGAAGAGGGCATGAAGAAACTCGCCGGCGAATCCTGGGACTGCGTACTGGTCGATTTCGAAATGCCCGGCAGCAACGGTCCCGATGTGTGCCGCCATATTCGCGGCATGGGCGATGCGTCAAATCCGCAGGTCGTCCTCATCATGCTCAGCAGTCATGAGGACAAAGAGCACATGCAGATGGGCTTCGACGCCGGGGCCGACGACTACATCTCAAAATCCGCCGACACCGCCGTGATCCGGGCGCGCGTCGGCGCGCTGCTGCGCCGGAAATCTCTGATCGAGCAGAATCGCCGCATTCTCGATGAACTGCGCGAAGGCGAATTGAAGACCGTGCGCGCTGAGATGCTCGAAGAAGCCAACCGCGGGCTCCAGGAATTCGCATATTCCATGGCCCACGATCTCCAGGAGCCGCTCCGCATGATCGGCATTTCCAGCCAGTTGCTGCAGCGGGGACACGCCGGCGAGATGAGCCCCAAGGCGCAGGAATTCCTCGGCGCCATCGTGAGCGGCGTGGCGCGGATGGATACCTTCATCCGCGATCTCCTGAGCTACGTGCGCGCCGTGAGTTCGGAAGAGGAAGTTCCGCGCGCCGCCGCCGACCTGAACGCCGTCGCCGCCCGCGTGCTCGAAAATCTCGACGCCGCCCGTCTCGAAAGCGGCAGCGAAATCATCGTGAATCGCTTGCCGACGCTGGTGGTGGAGGAAACCCGCATCCAGCAGCTTTTCCAGAATCTGATCGGCAACGCCATTCGCTACCGGCGCGAAGACGTGCCCTGCCGCATCGAACTTTCGGCCGAGCAGCGCGGCGGCGAATGGCTGTTCTCCGTGGCTGACAACGGCCTCGGCATCGACCCGCAGGATGCGGAGCGAATCTTCCAGCCGTTCAAACGTCTGGAGCGCGGCAAGTCACCGGGCACAGGCCTGGGCCTCGCCATCTGCCGCCGCATCGTCGAACAGCACGGCGGCCGCATCTGGGTGGATTCCGAACGCGGCAAAGGAGCGACCTTCCGGTTCACGCTTCCCGCGAGTGCGTGAGCTTCAGTTATCGGAAGGCTGCTCGGCGCTATCGATCACGAGAACATCCACAGGCCCTTTTTCCGAACTCAGCCGCAATCCAAGCTGTTCGCGAAGAGACCGAAGCAGCGACGATTCGGCGTCCTCACCGGCTTCCCACTCAAGCGTGAAGTCGTAGAAGCCGTTCAGTCCGGTCTTATCCACAACAGTCCGCCCCGCAAACATCGGCTGAACGGCAATTCGATACGCCAGCGCTCCCATAGTGACGCCGTCGCCAATCATCTTCCCATTCACCGCGCTCATCGACCGCGCCGGAGTTCCTTCCGTCGCACGGAGCTTCGGCCCGTCTTTATCGACCAGCAGCACGTACGTCTGCCGCTCTTTCGTCTCTCGATGCGTCACCAGGTGAAACCGGTCTGCCAATAATTCCTGAAGCAGCGGCCCCAATTCGGATATCTGAATCGCCGCCGCGCGCCCGGTGCTCGCCTGAATGTCGAACCGCTCCGAATCCATCCACTTCGGCCCGCCATCAATCTGAAAATCCAGCACGCCGTAAGCCTGCTGGATCAAAGTCCGCAGCGGAAGATTCTCGCCCAAAAGCCTGGACCCTGCGATATTGATCCCCCTGCTCTGCAAAGCCCCGCTGCGATTCACCTTGACTGACGACGCCTCAAACGCGCCAGGCTTCTGCGCCAGCGCCGCCGCGGCGCAGAATACACAAATCACAATCGTCTTCACGTCAGCAAGAACTGACGCCGCGGCGGATCGTTACAATATTCCAGTGGGGCGGGGCTTCGGAAGCTGTGAATGAATTGTAGCTTTACAAAAACAATTACTTTGCAGTAAGTAGCCTTTGGTTCCGATCCAACGTCATTACAGGTAATGAACGACTCGGATCGCAAACTCGTGTTTGGCCAGCCCGTCGGTCGGGC
>CAZWTH010000231.1:0-64285 GCA_964636715.1 uncultured Solibacteraceae bacterium
GCTCCGATCAGGCGAAGTATGAAGCACTCAACGAGAATCTGGACCGTAAACCGCACTTCTTCAAATTCAACTCCACGTGGGAACCGGCGGGCTTCACCAGCGGCGGCGCCTTCCTTCACCAGATCACGAAGGACTGGCAGATGTCCGGCATCTGGACGCTGGCTTCCGGAGGCGCCTACACCCTCGGCTACAGCTACCAGAATCAGGGCGCCAACGTGAACATCACGGGCTCTCCGGACTTCGGCGGCACGGTGACGATGAACAACGTCGGCAGTGGCTGTTCGGGCAACGTGTACTCCGAGTTCAACGCAGCCGGAGTGACGGGACCAACATACGGCAGCGCGGGTCTCGAATCGGGCCGCCTGCAGATGCGCGGTTGCGCCACAGACAATGTGGATGCTTCCGTCGTCCGCCGCTTCCGCTTCTGGAAGTTCCAGGAAAGCCGCCGGTTTGAGTTCCGCGCGGATATCTACAACACTCTGAATATCGTTCAGATCACGGGTATCAGCACGTCGGGCACGTTCAACACGCCGGCGGGCATGGCGCTGCAGAACGGCGAATTTACTTCGACGGGAGCTATCGCCTCAGGCAAGCAGTTGCCCAAGAACGCAGGCTTCGGCGCCGCCAACAACGCCGCGACCATGCGCAACATACAACTTGAAGTTCGCTTCGGCTTCTAAGCCGGGGCCTGGTTCGCAAAACGCGGGGGGGAAGGCATAAGGCCTTCTCCCCCGCTTTTTATTTGGGTGACGCAAATCTGGTAATAAAATAGTCCGCAGCCCGATGAAGCTTCGCATCGCTCTCGCCGTCTTCGCCGCCACGGCGGTATCCATCTCCGCATTCGCGGCGGTTATCGGCGCGAACGTCGCGGCCCTGCCTCTTACCGGAGAACGGATCGCCTCACTACCCGCCGCACAACAACCGGCGTGGCGGAAGTATCTGGCGCATTCCATTTCACAAATGCGCGCCGACCGCGCCGCGCTCGATGCCGAAATGAAGAAAGCCGGGCTGAAGGCCCCGGTCATTCCTCCGAGCGGATCGGCCGCGAAAAGTATTCCGCTCGATAAGCCCGCCGATTGGTATGCGGGCGCGGAAGCGCGGCGCATCGCCAATATCGTCATCTCATTTCAAACGCCGGCGGGAGGGTGGAGTAAAAATCTCAACCTGGCGGATCACACGCGCGCAACAGGTGAGCACTTTGCCGGCAATAATTCCTCTCCCGTGCCGGGCGTTGCGGATTTCGACGCGTCCAAAGATCCGAAATGGGAGTATGTGGGGACGCTGGATAACGACGCAACCACAACGGAGATTCGTTTTCTCGCGAAGGTAGCCGGGGCCAACGGCGCCGATAAAGAAGCGCAGGCGTGGCGCGCCTCTTTCCTTCGCGGGATCGAATACATCCTGACGGCGCAGTACCCGAACGGCGGATGGCCGCAGATCTGGCCGCTGCAGGGCGGCTACCACGACGCGATCACGTTCAATGATGATGCCATGACCAAAGCGCTGATGGTTTTGTTCGACGCGTCGAACGGAACGGCTGACTTCTCGAGCGTTCCGGCGAATCTGCGGAGGCGAGCGCAGGCGGCGGTCGTCAGGGGCATCGAAATCATACTCGCGACCCAAATCGTAACGCAAGGCAAGCGCACCGCCTGGGGCCAGCAGTACGACATGCTGGACCTGAAGCCCGCCGGCGCCCGCAACTACGAGCCGCCTTCGCTTTCGAGCGGCGAAACCGCCACCGTGCTGCTTTTCCTGATGAAACTCCCGAACCCGGGTCCCGGGGAAGTGGAGGCGATTCGCGCCGGCACCGCGTGGTTGAAGTCGGTAGCCATCTATGGCAAGGCCTTCGAGCGCGGGCCGAACGGACGGACTTTAACGTCCGCTCCCGGGGCAGGACCGATCTGGTCGCGCTACTACGAGATCGGTTCCAATCGCCCGATCTTCGGCGATCGCGACAAGACCATTCACGACGATGTGAACGAAATTTCGCTGGAACGCCGCAACGGCTATAGCTGGTACAACGCGGGACCCCAGGCCGCGCTCGATCGCTTCGCCGAATGGAACGCCGGCCGGCCCTGATCTGAGCGAGCCGGCCGCCCTGTCAATCTGCGTGCCGATTGTGAATCAGCCGTCCGCTACCGCCCGTGACAACCGCTATTTCAGTACATACGGCTTCTCGACCGTAACGGGCGCAGGCACTTTCGGCGGATCGATTGTCGCTGCTCCCGCAAGCCCTTTGCCGGTCACATTGTGGATGCTGAGCAGCGGCCCGGAATACCCGGTCACGTGAATGTTTTTGATGTCGGCATTTTTGATGTTCGTGAGCGAAACGCCCTTTGCGCATGTACCGGATACATTCGCCAGCGTGAAGCCATCGAGCGGCTTATCCGGATGAATGCCGGTCCCGTCCACGAGCAGCGGGCAGTCCTGCACCCGCACATTCGTGAACCGGAAATTGCGGATCGTCGGGATGCCTTCGAGACCGGGGACCGGGTCCTGATCCTGCAGGCCACTGTTGAGGATGTTGAACCGGAGAAAGCCGCCATCCGTTCCGGATACATCCAGATCGTTGGCTGTGATGTCTTCAATGAAGGCGCCGCGGCCCGGGCGGCTTTTGATATAAAGCGCAAACGTTTTCGCCCTTGTGAATTTGCAGCGCTCGATACGGACGTTGCGGATGCCCCCCGAAGTCTCGCTGCCAATCCCGATGCAGGCAAAAATCGAGTCGGCGAACGTGCAATCTGTTATGTGCACGTCTTCCGTGGTCTGCAGTAGCTTATAGCCCTCCATACCGCGGCCGGATTTGAGGGAAATGCAATCGTCGCCGGTGGAGATATCGCAGCCCTGAATGCGTACGTGTTTGCAGGAATCGATGTCGATGCCGTCGCCATTGCCCCCGGTGCTGCGAATCGTCAGGTTGCGAATGGAAATGTTCTCACACAACGTCGGGTGAATGCTCCACATCAGGCGGTGCTCGGTCGAGAAGTCTTCGAGGCGAATATCGTTGCACCGGATGAACTCAATAAGGGCGGGATGGCGCAGGGGATTCTGCGGCGTCGGACGGCCCCCGAGCGCCGCATTGCCGGCGATCCTGCCCGGTCCCACGATGGCGATGTGTTCGGCGTCAAGCGCATAGATCAGCGCGGTGCGGCCCGAAATCCATTTGCCTTCCCAGCGCACCTGCATCACGGGATAATCGGCGAAATCGGGCGTGCCCGAGAGAATCGCATCTTTCTCCAGACGAAGCGTGACGTTGGAACGCAGCGCGATCGCGCCCGTCAGGTAGTTGCCCGCGGGCACGACAGCCTCTCCGCCGCCGAATACCCAGCAGCGGTCAATGGTCTGCTGCAGCGCCGCGGTGTCGCGAGTCCTGCCATCGCCCGTAGCGCCGAAATCGCGCACGTTGAGACTGCGCTTCGCGGGCGCGGGGGAGGCATGTTGCTGGGCGCTGGCCTTTACCTGCGGCAGCAGGAGAACACCAGTAGCCTTGAGAACGTGGCGGCGGGTCGGGGACATGGCATGGCGAGGATACCATGGCTGCGGCGGCCGATGTTTTCGTATATGATGAACATCTGAGGTAATGTTCATGTCTCAAACTATTTCCGCCCGCCGCGCCGCCGGGATCGTATTCGCGGGGCTGATCGCCCTTCCAGCCGGCAGTCTCCTGTTTCAATCCAGAGGCGCCGACGCCACGCCGCCGGTCCGGATGACCAAAGCTGAAGATCACCAGCGGACCATGGAACTGCTGGGTATCAAGGAACTCCGCAAGGGCAAGGCAGGCAGAGACAAGACCGACCCCAATTTCGCGAATTACGACGAGTCGAAAGCGAACCCGTTTCCGAACCTTCCGGACCCGCTGACGCTGAAGAACGGCAAGAAGGTCAGGACGGCCGCCGATTGGTGGAATAAGCGCCGTCCCGAAATCGTGGAAGATTTCGACCGCGAAGTCTATGGCCGCGTGCCGAAGAACGTTCCGAAAGTGAAGTGGGAAGTCGCGTCGACCACGAACGGAAAACGCGGTGACGTGGACATCGTCACCAAACAGTTGGTAGGCGTGGTGGATAACTCGATGGATCCCGATATCGAAGTGAAGATCGCGCTCTCTCTCACGACGCCCGCGCACGCGACGGGACCGGTGCCGGTGATCATGCAGTTCGGTGGCTTTGGAGGGGGACAGAACGCGGCTTCGGGGCCGCCCTACGATCCGAACGCGTTCAACGCGCCGCCCGCCGGGCGCGGACCTGTCGCGGCATTCGGCGCATCCGGCGCGGGCCGTGGCCCAGGATTTGGCGGCGGCCGCGGACCCACAGGACCCACGTGGCAAGATCAGGTTCTCGCGAAAGGCTGGGGTTATGCCACACTCAACCCCGGCAGCATTCAGGCGGATAACGGCGCCGGGCTGACCCTCGGCATCATCGGGCTCTCCAACAAAGGTCAGCCGCGCAAAGCCGATGACTGGGGCGCTCTGCGCGCGTGGGCCTGGGGCGCGAGCCGCGCGATCGATTATTTCGAGACCGACAAGGCGGTGGACGCGAAGCATATCGCGATCGAAGGCCATTCGCGGTATGGCAAAGCGGCGATCGTCGCTCTCGCCTACGAACCGCGTATGTGGACGGCCTACGTCAGTTCCTCCGGCGAAGGCGGCGCGAAGCTGCATCGCCGCAACTGGGGCGAAATTATCGAGAACGTTGCGGGGATTGACGAATATCACTGGATGGCCGGCAATTTCCTGAAGTACGCGGGACCGCTCGGATGGAACGATCTGCCGGTGGATTCGCACGAGCTGGTGGCGATGATCGCGCCGCGCCCGGTGTTCCTGAGCGCGGGCAACGGCGGCTACGACGTCGAGCCCGGCGGCGATAGCTGGGTGGACGCGAAAGGCACGTTCCTCGCGGGCGCCGGAGCGGGTCCGGTGTACCGGCTGCTCGGGAAGAAAGATCTCGGAACTACTGAATTTCCGAAGATCGAAACGCTGATCGCGACGGGCGACATCGCATTCCGCCAGCATTCGAGCGGACACACGGACGTACCGAACTGGCCGTATTTCCTGGATTTCGCGTCGAAGCACATGTAGGCTTCACATCCAGGCTTCTGGCGGATCGGCGCCTTTCGCGATAAGCTGTCGGACGAGAGGAATACCGATCCATGAGGAAAACAGGCGCTGCGGCGTTGCTTTTGGGCGCGTGCGCGGCATGGTTTGCCCTGCAGGCTGCGTCCTCAGCGAACTCTATCGGGATGACGCTGGTGACGGTTCCCGCCGGCAGCTTCGAGATGGGCGCGGACTCCGTCCCGCTGCCGCAGGAGCTGATCAAAGGTCCTTCGGGCGTAATCTATGACCGTACCTCGGCTGACGGCGACTACGACGAGACGCCTGTCCATCGCGTCACCATCAGCCATCCGTTCGCGATGAGCGCGACTGAGGTCACGATCGAACAATTCCAGAAGTTTCGTCCGGAATTCAAGGGTGATCCTTACTATGCGCCGTACGCTTCGGGCGTGAGTTGGGACGACGCGGTTGCGTTCACGAAATGGCTCAGTGAAAAAGAGGGCAAGCCCTATCGTCTGCCCACGGAAGCCGAATGGGAATACGCGGCCCGTGCGGGCACAAAGACGCTCTTCTCTTCCGGCGCCCATCGGCCAGCGCCCGGGGCGGCCAATCCCTGGGGCTTGAAGAACATGAATACGAACGTGGCGGAGTGGTGTCTCGACTGGCACGGTTTGTATCCGAGCGCCGCGCAGACAGATCCCGTGGGTCCTGCCACCGGAATCGGCCGCGTGATTCGCGGCGGCGGGCTCGATTATCGTGCTGCCCCGAAGACCGATGAAGGACGCCACCTTCCCGCCGAAATGGCGTACTACGCGCGGTCCGCCAATCGCGCCAGCATGGCGCCGGGTTTCCGGGGGGCGCACGGCATCGGGTTTCGCGTAGTGCAGGCCCCGATGCCCACAACCAAGCCACTGCCCGTCACCCCGAACTTCTTCGTCACGGACGTAAAGCAGAATGCGCCGGACCTGAAGCGCGGTCCGAATCCCGATGTTCCTTTCTATTACTCGCGTCCACTCTTCCCCAATGCCGGCGACAAAGACATGCGCGCCGTGGGCTGGAAGATCGGATTCAAAGCGGGTCTCGGCGTCGCGTATCACAACTCCGCCGTTCAGGTACTCAACAACGGTGATCTGATCGCGGCGTACTACAACACGCCGCAGTACGAAGACGATCCCGATCAAACCGTGATGACCATGCGGCTGCGCTACGGCGCCGAGGATTGGGACATGCCCGAGCCCTGGCCCGATTTCACTGACGCGGATGACGCCGCGCCTGTGTTCTGGAATGAAGCCGGCCATCTCTGGTTCTTCTGGGGCTCGCCCCGTCTGCTGGGTGGAGGACCGTTTCAATACATGACCTCGGACGACAATGGCGCGACGTGGAGCCCGGTCACGCTGGCCCATCTCACAGCGCCTCCCGGTAAGTTCACGCCGCAGCCGATCAACAGCGTGGTGCGCGCGAAAGACGGAACCATTTATCTGCCGGTGGACGGCGACGGCAGCGTCAGCGTCGTTTTCAACTCGCATGACAACGGCAAGACGTGGACCGATCCGGGTGGGCGCACAGCGGGACGTCACACCACGCTCGTGATCGGGCGCGATGGTTCGCTCATCGGCTACGGCGGCAAGAATTCAGAGATTGATGGTTTTATGCCGAAAGCCGTTAGCCACGATGGTGGAAAGACGTGGGAGAAATCGAAAACCCCATTCCGTCCTCTGGGCAGCGGACAACGGCCGAGCATCATCCGGCTGCAATCGGGCCGGCTGCTTTTCGTGGCCGATCTCTTCAATAAGAAGAAGCTGGGCCCGGATGGCGCCGGCGCATTCGTCGCGCTGAGTGACGATGATGGCGCCACGTGGCAGAAGCGCCAGCTTCCAGGCGTCGTCACCGTTGGCTACGTGACGGCGACGCAGGCACCGAATGGCGTGATCCATATCGTGACGTCAAAGGGCGATCCATCGCTTCACATCGAGCTGAACGAGGCGTGGGTGTTGAAAGGTGGCGATTCCGCTCCTGCACCCACGGAAGCGCGCGATGTTCATGAGAGCCAGGAGAAGTATCCGGATGGAAAGACGAAAGCCGTGTGGAGCGCCGGGTTCACGCCCGATAACCGCTACGTGCTGAACGGCCGGCAGACATTCTTTTATCCCAGCGGGAGAAAACAGTGGGAGGCTACGTATGTTGCCGGGCGAAAAACCGGCGTCGAAACTTTCTGGAATGCGGCGGGCGCGAAAGAGTGGGAGCGTTCGTTTGCGCCTGATGGAATCTGGATCTGGACACTCTACGGCCCGGGCGACCGGATCACGGCGCAATCGCGCTGGCGCGGCAAGAAACTGATCGATGCGAACACCAACGGAGCATTGGCGCAATGAAGTTTGGACTCGCGGCGGCGCTCACTGCGTCCGTTGCAACACTGGCGTTCGGCGCGGATACCGGCCGGCTGAAAGTCGCGCCCGGCGGCCACTTTCTGCAATACGAAGACGGAAGACCGTTCTTCTGGCTGGCCGACGCCGCGTGGCTGATGTTCAACAAGCTGACGCCGGACGAAATCAAATCCTACCTTAACGACCGGCACGAAAAAGGCTTCAACGTCGTGCAGGTAATGGTGATTCGCGGTGGAGATAAGGACACGTCCGGCGCTCCGGCGCTCATTGGCAATGACCCTGCAACGCCGGATCTCACGCACGGCCGATGGGATCGCGTGGATCAGGCAATCTCGTTCGCCGATGACGAAGGCATCTATGTCGGTATGGTGGCGGCATGGGGCTCGATGGTGAAATCGGGCGCGCTGAACGAGTCGAACGCGAAGCAGTACGCCACATTTCTGGCGCGCCGCTATCGTGACCGGCCGAACATCGTCTGGATTCTTGGCGGCGATATTCAGGGCGATATCCATCCCGAAGTCTGGCGCATCATGGGCGCCACGCTGCGAGCCGAAGACCCGAATCATCTGATCAGCTATCATCCATTCGGCCGTATGCAGTCCTCTATGTGGTTTCATGACGAATCCTGGCTCGATTTCAACATGTTTCAGTCCGGCCATCAGCGCTATGACCAGGATGTCTCGTCGCCCCACAAATTCGGTGAGGATAACTGGCGCTACGTGCAGGAAGACTACGCGCGCAAGCCAACCAAGCCAGTGATTGACGGCGAGCCTTCCTGTGAAGGCATTCCACAGGGACTGCACGATCCGGCGCAACCTCGCTGGAAGGATGCTGACGTTCGGCGTTATGCATGGTGGTCCGTGATGGCCGGGGCCGCGGGACACACCTACGGCGATAACTCCGTGATGCAATTCCTCCGGAATGGCGACGGCGCTGCGTATGGCGCGAGGGAATTGTGGAGCGACGCGATTCACGATCCCGGCTCCGGAGAGATGCAGTATGTGAAGAAGCTGATGCTCTCAAGGCCATACTTCGAGCGCGTGCCGGATCAGACGCTGATCGCGGGGGAGAACGGCGCGAAGCACGATTACGTGATCGCGAGCCGGGGCAAAAAGTATCTGTTCGCGTATGACTACTCGGGGAAGCCCTTCCGTATTCGCATGGGCGCGATCGGAGGGACCCGCGTGCAGGCGTGGTGGTACAGTCCGCGCGATGGGTCCGCACAAAAGGCGGGAACGTTCGAGAATCGTGACGAACACGCCTTCACTCCGCCGGATCAGAACGACTGGGTGCTGGTCATCGATGATGCGGCGGCCAAATTTCCAGCGCCCGGAACGGCGCCGTGAGCCTGTGACATGCTGAACCGCCGCCAATTCCTGGCACTGGGCGCGCCCGCTATTCTCTCGTCAACTGGCGGAGCGAAGCCGCTGCTCGATCCCGGGCAGTTCCGGTCTTACATCGAGTTTTTCAACTCAATGGTTCCGGAAGAGCCGGTCACCACCATTCCCAACTCGATGGCGTGGGAATGGATGCGCTACAACATCCCGTTCTTCTCGTGTCCCGATGAGGCGACGGAGCAGATCTACTATTACCGCTGGTGGACTTACCGGAAGGCAATCGAATCGACCCCGGTGGGTTACATCATCACAGAATTTCTGAAGCCAGTCAGCCACGCCGGAGAATACAACGCGCTGAGCTGCGCGCTCGGCCATCACATCGCGGAAGGCCGATGGCTGCGCGAGCCGAGCTATATCGATCAGGACATCCACTACTGGCTGCGCGGCGGCGCAGGCGGCGGACTTGCGAAGAACCTGCATCAGTTCACCGGCTGGATCGCGTCTGGCGTGACGGATCTGCTCGATGTTCGCGGCGACCGCGCAGCCGCAGCAGCTTATCTCGATGCCCTCGAAGTTGACTATGCGCGATGGGAACAGGAGCGGCTCACGCCCAGCGGACTGTTCTGGCAGCGCGATGTTTCCGATGGCATGGAAGAATCCGCAAGCGGCGGACGCAAGGTACGGAATATCCGCCCCAGCATCAATTCCTGCATGTATGGGAACGCGGCGGCGATCGCGCGCATCGCGGGTCTGGCCGGCAAGGCCGATGTCGAAACCCGCTACCGTTCCAAAGCAGCGGCGCTGAAGGCGCGCGTGCAGCAGAAACTCTGGAATCCGGAAGCCCGCTTCTTCGAAACTCTGAATGAGCAGGGACAATTCGTCCCGGTGCGCGAGGCAATCGGCTTTACCCCGTGGTATTTCCAGTTGCCGGAAAAGGGAAAGGACTACGAAGAGGCATGGAAGCAGCTCATGGACCCGCAGGGCTTCTACGCACCCTGGGGACCGACGACCACCGAGCGCCGCAGTCCTCTCTACAAGCTCGATTACGTTGGTGACGATTGCAAGTGGAATGGACCTTCCTGGCCGTTCGCCACGACGGTCACGCTGCGCGGTCTGGCGAACGTACTCAATGAGTACTCCCAAATCGCTATCTCATCCGCCGACTACCGCAAAACGCTCGCGATCTACACCCACAACCATCGCCTGAAACTCGACGATGGCCGCGTGATTCCGTGGATCGATGAAAATCAGAATCCGGAAACCGGCGAGTGGATCGCGCGCACGATGAAAATCAACAAGGGTACATTCTACGGCCGCGGCGATCATTACAATCACTCCGCATACTGCGATCTCATCATCACCGGCCTCGCGGGATTGCGCCCATCGGCAGGCGACGCGTTCGAAGTCAATCCACTGGCGGATCCGGCCTGGGATTGGTTCTGTCTCGATAACGTCGCGTATCACGGCCGCTCAGTCTCGATCGTCTGGGATCGAGACGGCCACAGGTTCGGCCGCGGCGCGGGTCTCGCCGTCTACGTTGATGGCCAGACAGTCGCACGACGCGCGACGCCCGGCCGCCTTGCCGTACGCCTTCCTTAGCGCGCCACCTCTTCAATCGCAGCGGCATGGATCAGCGCGGCGCGATCCAGGATCCGCCGCGCATACTCCGCAACCCGGCTTACCCCCATTTCATATGTTGAGTTCGGACTCCCCGGTCCGCCGTTATAGGCGCCGACGGCCAGACTGACATCGCCATGGAAATGGTCAAGCAGATAACGAAGCAACAGACCCGCGTAAGTCGTCAAAGTCTCCGGCGGAACGTGATCGATATCGAGCTCCCGCGGTGGCAGAAGACGCGCGGGAAGTTTGCTGTAATCGCGCGAGCGGTCCTGCAGATAGAGAGAATGCGCGAAGCGCAGCGTCTCGCGCGTGATCTGCCAGACCCCAAGCGCCGGATTTTCCACGAGCACGCCACGCTTGCCCCGCCGCACAACTATGTCTCCCGGATCGGCGCGGCGCTTCCATACCCTGTGCCGCAGATCGCCGTTGACATTCAGATAGTTGTTTTCCATCGCGCCGATTCCGAGAAAGTAAGAGAGCGGCAGATCGTAGAAATCCGCCACGGCGATGATGTCGCCCGCGAGTCCCGCCGCCTCTTCGTGACTCAGCGGCGAGAGCGCCGAATCGCCGAGCACGCGGCGATCGGTGGCTGCTTTGAATCGCAGGAACCGGCTCACATAGGCAGCGCGTTGCGTTGGCGAAAGATCGCGGAAGACGTCGTGTACCGGCCCATTCCATGCCTGGATGAAAACCTGCGTTTCCTCCCGCAAATGAGCCACGGACGCGGGCGTGAGAAACGCCCAGTGCGAGGCGTTCCCGATTCCCCGCGAGCGTAGCCGCGCCATCTCATCCGCGCAGTCCACCAGATCGTCCGGGCATTGGACGGCGACGGCGTATGTAGGCCGATCGCCGGGATTCAGCATCAGCATCATCTCCCGGCTGTCAGCCGATACCCGAGACTGCGCCAGATCGAACATCAGGTAGGCGAAGAGCTCATTGTCGTAATGCCCCAGGAATCCGACGAGCTTGCGGCCTGGCATCGTGATCTGCTGATGGCCGCCGCCGTCAAGGCGCCAGAGCAGCGCTGGCTTCGGAATTTGGACGTCGATCGTGCGCGGCCAGAGCCGCCAGGCGGCGAAGGAGGTGAGCGCTGCCAGGGCGGCGCACCCGGCGTATACGGCTATTCGCTTGACGAACACTCCATCTATATAGACGCGCTCCGCGGCGATTCGGATTTCGTGATATGTTCGGGGAAATGTTTTCGAAGGTTGTTCGCCAGACGCACATGTATCTGGCGCTGCTCCTGACGCCCTGGGTGCTGCTCTATGCCCTCAGCACTCTGGCGATGACCCATCGCGACTCGTTTCACCCGGATTTCTATTCCACCCCCTGGGAAAAGGTCGGCGAGCAGATCTTCCCCGCGCAGTTCAGCGCGGATGCCACACCGGATTTCATGGGTCAGGAGATCCTCGAAACGCTCCATCTCGATGGAAACTTCCGCGCCACGCTCAGTAAGGACAAAAAGACGCTGACGGTGGTCCGGAATGATCCAATGGCGCCGCGGCGAATCACCTACACGCCGGCGGATGGGCATCTTCTCATCGAGAAGCAGAATTTCGCCGTCCAGCCATTTCTCGAACGGATGCATCGCCGCCGCGGCTTTGGCGGTTCATTCGTGGCCGATAACGCCTGGGCCGTTTCTGTCGACATGGTCGTAGTCGCGATGATTTTCTGGATACTCTCCGGGCTCTGGATGTGGTGGGAGCTGAAGATCACGCGCGCTACGGGACTGGCCGTCGCCCTGAGCGGCATGGCGTTGTTTGTTGTCTTGATCCTGACGAGTTAGCAGACATGACCGGTACTGTACCAATCACGAAACGCAAACGCCGCATCGGTTTCGACAAGATCAACCGGCGGACACACCTCTACTCCGGCCTGTTCTTCATCCCGTGGTTCCTCTTCTATGCGCTGAGCTCAGCCGTTTTCAATCATCCAGCGTGGTTTGGCGGTGGCCCCGTGAAGATGATCCCGATGTTCGAGCGTACTTACGCGGCAGAGCCCGCAATCACGCAGGGCGACCCGCGCGCATTCGCCGGGCGGTTGCTGAAAGCCAATGGTCTCGACGGACAGTTCAGTGTCCGTTGGGACGACCACGACCGGAGACTCGTCATCAATCAGGTCCGCTTCCTCTACAACACCGAGATCGATTTCGATCCGTCAACGCAGCGGGTGAGCGTCTCGCGTAGTTGGGCGAACCCGCGGATTCTGCTCGGGCGAGTTCACACGCGAGGCGGCTACGATACCAACGGACCTCTGCAGATTTTCTGGGCAGTAATCGTGGACATCATCCAGGTGACGATGATGATCTGGATCGCGTCCGGTCTCTATATGTGGTGGAACCTGAAACGATTCCGAGGCTGGGGGATGTTGGCGCTGGCCTCCGGATTCGCGCTGTTCATCGCGTTCCTGTTCGGACTGTAGCGGCGCATGCCTCTTCCCAATTACAGGATAGCAATCTAAATCATTGAAAACAAGACTTGATTTCCTTTGGAATCCGCTCTACCATCAACCCTCAGATGATTCCCCAGGAAAAAATCGAGGCAGTGACAAAAGCGCTGCGCGAAGCATTCAACGTAACAGCGCCCGACGAAATTCGCCAGATCCCGAACGGCACATTCAACAAAGTCCAGGTGTTCCGGATTGTGGTCCGCGAGAAGCCTTATCTGCTGCGGGTGATTCTGCGAACCGAAGATCCCACCTGCCATTTCACCTGCATGAGCGCCGCGGCGGAGGCCGGTCTTGCGCCGCGCGTCCGCTACACGAACGTGGAAGATCGCGTTTCGATCACGGACTTCGTGGAGGGCGTAATTCCTTTCCCGCGTACAGAAGCACTGATCCGCGTGCCGCGTCTGCTGCGCACCCTGCAGGCGCTCCCGTCATTCCCCGGCAGAGCGGGCCACCTCAACACCTCCTGCACGTTTCTTCTACAGAAAGGCCCGGTGATCGACGGCCTCCTGCAACGATGCAAAACGATGGGCGTTCTTCCGGAGGATCAGATGGAGGAACTCCTCGCCCGGCACGCGCAATTGGCCTCGGCGTATACGCCGCAGGACGCAGACATGGCGCCGAGCCACAACGATCTCTTCAAGCCGGATAACATGCTGTTCGATGGTGAGCGTACATGGCTTGTCGATTGGGAGGCGGCATTCCAGAACGATCGCTACGCCGATCTCGCCGCAGCTGCGAACATGCTTCTGACGAACGACGCGGAAGAGGACCTGTATCTAACCGAATTCTTCGGCCACCCGCCCAATCCCTGGCAGCGCGCGCGATTCTTCCTCATGCAGCAGTTGGCGCACATCTTCTACACGATGGCCTTCCTGATTCTGCAATCCGGCGGTCAGCCGATTAACTGGTCCGAGCCGGCTCCCGGCTACAACGAATTCCAGCAGCGCTTCTGGAGCGGAGAAATCAAGCTGGATGAAACTCCGGCAAAGATCGCATACGGCCGCGTCCACTGGGAGCGGCTTCTGCGGAATGTGCAGTCGCCTCGATACGAGGAATCGCTGCGAATCGTTTCCGCCCGGAATGCCTGAGGCTCAGCGGCCCGATTTCCGCGCCGCTTTTGATTCGCGCAGCGCTGCTTCCACAAGAGCGTGAATCGCCCAGCTCTTCACTTTGCGGGCTTCTGCTGGTTCGATATCGAGAACATCGCGGCAAACGATCATGCTTTCCGTGCCAAAGAGAATCGCAAGCGCCGCGCAGAGTCGTTTGTAGGTAGTGCGGTCGAACGCTTCGCGCGATGGCGCGAGCGCCGCGGCAATCAGCTCCGTGCGCCGGTTCTGCCGCCGCGGTTCATCGGCGTCCTCCTGGTTTCGTAACAGCAGATTACCGAGCCAGACGCGAAGCTGCCGCTCGTTGCGATAACTCATTTCATGCAGCGCCGCCTCCGCGCGATCCACGCGCTCCGCCGGATCGGCGGACCGGTCGCCGGCGAAAATCTCCGCGGCGCCGGGCAGGTCCGCGTCGAGGGGCGCTTCGGCGAGCAGACTCTCCACGCTGGAGAAGTAGCGGTAGGCGGTGGGCCGCGAGACCAGCGCCGCCTCCGCCACTTCCGCAAGAGTCGGCGTGCGCCCCTCCTTCAGCAACCGCTGCGCGGCCTGAAGGAGTTCTTTGCGGGTGCGCAGCCGCTGATTTGAACGATCGCGCGTAGCCATGTGCGATTCACGCTTGCGGCAACTGCTGCGCCACCGCCGCCATATCCACCCAAACGTTTTCTCGCTGGATGAGGCCGTCATCGGCGAATTCGACCACATGCAGCACGCGAAACTTCAGCGGACGGTTGCGCCCTTCAAGTCCGAATGGACGGCCTGTCGCCTTGCCTTCCCACAGGGATTCATCGACGAGAAAGCGCTCGCCATACAGCCGCTTGACGGGCGTCGCGGCCCCGTCGGAGAGGTCGCCGAATAATGCTTCATAGAACGGCCTGACGTTTTCCCTTCCGTGCAGGGGGCCCGCGGGCCAGCCCACCACATCGTGGGTCACGTCCGGGCGCAGCGTGGAAAGCACGCCCTGCACGTCGTCGCGCGATTCGAATTCAAAATGTTCGTTGAGTTTGCGGTCCATAGCCGCGATGGTCAGCGTCATCGGTGTCTCCTCCTTAAATGAGACACTTGTATCATAAATACAATTCTGTCTCGTGTCAACGGATTTGCGCGAATACCGCCCGCTGTACACGGTTTCAGTCGCATCGTGATAGCATCGGGGGCTGGAAAGGTCATCTCATGAAGCGATTCCCTCAGACAGTTTTGCTGTGTTTCCTTGCGGCGGTAACGGCTTTCGGAGCCGACCGGGTGAAGACCGCGAATGGCGTTCTGGAATCCACCATCGCGCCGAAGGACGGCGTCCGGTTTTTCCGCGGCGTGCCCTTTGCCGCCCCGCCGGTCGGCGATCTGCGCTGGAAAGCGCCGCAGCCGGTGAAGAACTGGTCCGGTGTGCGAAACGCCAATGAATTTGGCGCGCGCTGTATGCAGCGCGCCGGCGGCGATTACTGGTCTCGCAGCAGCGGGACCAGCGAAGACTGTTTGTATCTGAACGTCTGGACGCCCGCGAAATCCGCCAAAGAGAAGCTCCCCGTGCTGGTCTATATTTTCGGCGGCGGCTTCCAGAATGGCGACGGCTCGGAATATCGCTATGACGGCGAGAGCATGGCGCACAAGGGAATCGTCGCGGTCGCGATCAACTACCGCTTGGGAATCTTCGGCTTCTTCTCGCATCCCGAACTCACGAAGGAATCACCGCATCACGCGTCCGGTAATTACGGATTGCTGGATCAGGTGGCGGCGCTCGAATGGGTGCAGAAGAATATTGCCGCATTCGGTGGCGATCCCAAGCATGTGACCGTTGCCGGCGAGTCCGCCGGATCGATTTCTGTCAGCGCCCTCATGGCGTCTCCCCTTTCGAAGAACCTGATGGCCGGAGCCATTGGTGAGAGCGGCGCGCTCATCGCGACTCTGCCGCCCAAGCCGCTGGCCGAAACGGAAAAGACCGGCGTTGAATTTGCAGAAAAGGCGGGAGCCACCTCGCTCGAAGCGCTGCGCGCTCTGAGCGCGGAAAAAATTATGGAACTGACTGCTCCAGCCGGCCGCGGCGGCGGTGGTGGACGCGCCGCGGGCCCTACCCTTTCATTCGGCGTCAATCTCGATGGCTACTTCCTGCCGAAGACGCTTCCGGAGATTTTCGAAGCTGGCCAGCAGGCGAAGATTCCGGTGCTCGCCGGAAGCAATTCGGCCGAACAGGGTCCGAACAGCGTTCTGGGGCAGGCTGAGCCAACGGTGGAGAATTTCAAAGCTGCGATCGAACGGCTCTATCCCGGTCATGCGGATGAAGTCCTCAAGGTCTACGCGCCCACCACGACCGAGGAAGTGCGCCAGGCGGCAACCGATCTGGCCAGCGCGCGCTTCATCGCATTCGGTACCTGGAAGTGGACCGAGTTGCAGGCGGAGAATGGCGGCAAGCCGGTCTATCGCTACTACTATGCGCGCGTGCGGCCGCGCTATACCGGCATGCCCGGCGAGGCTCCCGCGGCGAACGCCGGTCGTGGCGGTGGACGCGGCCCTGCCGGTCCGCCCGCCGGCGCAGCGCACTCGTCCGAAATTCAGTACGCCATGGGCAACCTCAATCTCGACACCCGCTACGAGTGGACCGCTGACGATCACAAGGTTTCCGAAACCATGCAGGACTACTTCGCCAATTTCATCAAGACGTTCAATCCGAACGCCGCGGGATTGCCGGAATGGCCCGCCTACAATGCGAAGACCGGCTATGAGCGGATGCGCATCGACGTGACTTCGAAAGCCGAACCGGAGCCGGATCGCGCGCGCTATCAGACGCTTGAAAAAGTGATGGCGGAGAAGTAGCCGCCGTCAGATCCCCATCAGCTCGTTGAGCTGCGCGGTTGTTTTGCCGCGGTCGACAAAACCGAACGCGCCGGCGTCTCTCGCTTCGAGCGCCGCATCGATCAGGCCTGTCATCGCGGCCCGATAGAGCGATGTCGCGAAGCTGATCCGCTTAACGCCGGCCGCGGCGAGTTCGGTAACCGGAAATGATTTTCCCGGAAGGCCCGCCATGAAGTTGAACGGCCGCGAAGTGGTGGAGCACACGGTTCGGACGGCTGCGACATCCGGCAGACCAGGCGCGAACAGAACTTGCGCCCCTGCTTTTTCGAATGCCTGCAGGCGGCGAATGGTGTCCTCCAGTTTCGGCGACGCGTAGAGAAAGTTGTGCGCCCGCGCCGTGAGAAGAAACGGGAATGGAAGAGTACGCGCCGCCTCCGCACCTGCGGCGATTCGCTCAACAGCGAGTTGCTCGTCGTAAAGCGGATGCGCCGGATCGCCAGTCGAGTCTTCGATCGTGCAGCCAACCAGTCCGGCCACGGCCGCCTGCCGCACCGTCTCGGCGACGGCTTCCGGTCGATCGCCAAAACCAATTCCCAGATCGGCGGAGACCGGGAGGGTGGTTGCGTTTACGATGGCGCGGGCATGCGACAGCGATTCCTCGCGGCTGAGGCCATGATCTCTTCGTCCTTCGACGGCCGCCGCGGCGGCGCTCGAAGTCGCGAGTGCGGAAAAACCAAGGCCTGTGAGAATGCGCGCGGAAAGCGTGTCCCAGGGATTCGGGATCAGGAAAACGCCTGGCGCTGCGTGGAGCGCCTGAAACCGGATTGCCTTTTCGTGCTGAGTGCTATCCATGCCTGATTCTAAACTCGATGAAGGAGATGACGCGGCTCTATCAGATTCAGGAGCAGGTACGGACGCGCACGCAGGAGATCGCCGCGGCCCATGGCAACTGGCCTTGCCATAAAGGCTGTGACGATTGCTGCCGGCATTTGGCTTCCGTACCGCGCGTGACGCACGACGAGTGGCTGCTGATCGAAAGCGCGCTTAACCGGGAGCTTCGAGCGCGCATCCGCGATTCCGCTCAGCAGGTGCGGCCGGTCGTCTGCCCGCTCCTCGATGAGGATTCCGGCGCGTGCCTCATTTATAAAGTGCGGCCCGTCGCCTGCCGGTCATACGGATTTTACGCCGAACGCGACAAAGTTCTGGGCTGCCACCGAATCGAGACGCTCGCGCAGGAAGCGAGCGATGTGATTTGGGGTAATCACGAACCGCTCGAAGATCGCCTGGATCGGCTCGGGCCAGCGCTCGAACTATTCGAATGGCTGGCTACAGCGTCCGAAGGAACGCAATCAGATCCTTCTTCTCCGTCGCCGTCAGCTTCAGGCCAAATGGATGGCCCGGTATAGACCGCGCCTTGCCGTCATACCCTTTGAATCCGGTTGGAACATAATCGGAATTCAGCCGCGCTGGATCGAGCCATTCTTCGAGCGTCATCGCCGCGCCGGTGTGGCCGAGAGGACCGCGATACCAGACGCCCTTGAGCGAAGGCACTTTGTAGAAGCCCGTCCCCTTGTGGCTATCGAGCGCGTAACGCGGGTCCACGCCAATGTGGCGGCCCATCACCTCATCCGACGCCGGAGGATCGAAGCCATCCGCCGGTACCAGTTTGTTGTTCGTATAGAGCGGCGGCGTATGGCAGTTCACGCACGTTTCGCGCTCAAACAGCTTCTGGCCGCGCCGCGCGGACGCATCGAATGGATTCGGATTGGCCGGCGGTTTCAGCGAATAAAGATAACTCGCCAGCGCAAAGAGCTCCGCATCGCTGTATCGCGCGCCAGGCATCTGCGTGGGAGCAGCCGCGGACGCGCCATAGCGATCCGCGTTGAACATATCCTGGGCCAGCGTGCTGTATCGCATCAGATCGCCAATGCTGCGCTGGCGAATCAGCCCCGTATGATCCAGAAACTTTCGCTCGCTCACGCCAATCAGATCCGGAATCTGCGGCGGCAGCAGCATGCTGGTGTTCGCGCGCGCGGTTACGCCAGGCGGAATGGCCTCGCCCGCCGCGATGAATTCATCGAGACTCATTTTCTCGGTCGCGCGATTGAGATCATTCTCCACCCACGGCGATTCGAACTGCAGCGCGAATTTACGAACCGTCGCCAGAATGCGGTCCGGTCCCATCGCCTGCGCGGACGCGCGCAGCAGCATGGCGCCTTCACGATCCGCGGGGTTGTTGCCCTGGGCGCCCGCAATCACCGCTCCGTCGGACATGACGCGCGTGTGGCACGTCACGCAGCCCATCGATCCGAGTTCCACCGTGCCCTTCTTGCGAATCACCCAGCTGGCGAATGGAATCGTGCCGTCCTTCGCCACCGGAACGCCGGCCTTGCGGATGTACTCCGGATCCTGAAGGTTCTGCGCCGTGAAGAAAACCGGATTGAACGAAGTCGGCGCGTTGAAAACGATTTCACCGGCGGCTATCCAGTCCGCCTGCCTGGCGATCTTCGAAGCATCAAAAGCCACTACTGGGTCGAGCGTCCGCAGATGCTCCATGTAGCCCGCGGGCTCGCGTCCCGGCGCATACACCGGATACGACTTATAAATAACGCGCTCGGGAATCCTGTAATACGCTTCCTCGCTGATATGGATCGCCGAAAACTCCGGCCGCGCGAGCGGCACTTCCAGAGATTCCACGGCGGACTTCTCCCACGTCCGCGGGATATCGGCCGCGAACAGCGGCAGCGCAAGCAACAACAACAGCAGAGCCTTCATAACGAATGAAATCGCCGCTCACCAGTATCTCAGGGCGGCCCTGGGAACCGGAAAATGACCATGTCCGAAAACCGCCAGTATAGAATCGGCGACGCTGCGAAAATGTGGTCATGGAGTTGCCGGACAAGGAGACCTGCTACCGGGCGCTGGAGAGCCGGGACCCGCGATTTGACGGCCTTCTGTTCACTGGCGTCAAAACCACCGGCATCTATTGCCGGCCCGTTTGCCCGGCGCGAACGCCCAAATACGTGAATTGCGAATTTTTCGGCTCGGCAGCGGCCGCGCAGGAAGCGGGATACCGTCCCTGCCTGCGCTGCCGCCCGGAAACCGCGCCGGACCTCGCGTCCTGGCGAGGAACGTCAAACACCGTTTCCCGCGCGCTCGCTTTGATCACGGATGGAGCTCTCGATGGCTCCGAAGCCGGCGTGGAAACTCTGGCGGAACGGCTCGGAATCGGCGAGCGGCATTTGCGCCGCCTCTTTGTCCAGCATCTGGGAGCGTCGCCGATTGCGGTAGCGCAGACGCGCCGCGTCCTGTTCGCAAAGCAACTCATCCAGGAAACCACGATGCCGATGACGGAAGTCGCTCTCGCCGCGGGCTTCGGCAGCATCCGGCGTTTCAACGAAACGTTTCTCGGATTGTTCGGCAGGCCACCGAGCGCGCTGCGAAGAAAGAATTCATCGGCCGAAGCAGGCGTAACGCTGCGCCTGCGCTATCGGCCGCCCTACGACTGGGATTCCATGCTGAGCTTTCTCGCGGCCCGCGCCATCCCCGGCGTCGAAGTGGTGGAGAACGGCCGCTACCTGCGCACCGTCGGCATCGATGGTTTTACCGGAAGCGTTCAGGTCTCGCATCTGCCGGCGCGCCAGAGTCTGTGCGTGACCATCCGTTTTCCCCGAGTGCAGGCGCTGCCCGCCATTGTGGGGCGCGTCCGCAGGCTGTTCGATCTCGGCGCCGATATCGAAACGATTGATTCGCATCTCTCGCTCGATCCACGGCTCGCGCCGCTCATCGCGCGGCGTCCCGGCCTGCGAGCGCCGGGCGGTTGGGATGGATTTGAGCTCGCCATCCGCGCCGTGCTCGGTCAGCAGGTCAGCGTGGCTGCCGCAAGGAATCTCGCGCGGCAACTCGTGGAAGTTCATGGCGAACGCGTACAGAAGCAATTCGCCATCGATCCGCGGCTGACGCACGTCTTTCCGGATGCCCACCGCCTGGCGAACGCGAAGTCGATTGAAGTCGGAATGCCGGAGGCTCGCCGCGCGGCGCTGAAGGGCGTTGCGGAAGCCGCTGTCGCGGATCCCTGTCTGTTCCGGCCTCTGGGCACGATGGAAGAGGCAATCGCGAGGCTGCGAAAGATCAAAGGCGTCGGCGAATGGACCGCCCAATACATCGCGCTTCGCGCCATGCGTGAAACCGACGCCTTCCCGGCCGCCGACGTCGGTTTGCTGCGCGGCGCCGAGGTGGTGGATGGAGTGAGGCCGACCGTGCCTGCTTTGCTGATGCGGTCGGAAACATGGCGGCCCTGGCGCGCCTATGCGGCGCAGCATTTGTGGGCCGCGGATTCCGGAATTTCTGAAATGAGGAGCAACTATGTCTGAAGTGTTGAAGCTGTTTCTGGATCGGATCGAGACGCCAATCGGCGAGATGCTGCTGACAACGGACGCGGCCGGCAAGGTCCGCTCACTCGATTGGAATGACTACGAGCCGAGAATGTCGACGCTGCTCGATCGTTATTACGGCAAGGGCCGCTACACGCTCGAACCGGCGCAGAACACGCAGGCGCTGCGAGACATCATGCGCCGCTACTTCGCGGGCGATGTGAACGCGATTGACGAAATCCCGACGGAAGCAACCGGTACCGAATTCCAGAAAAGCGTCTGGAACGAGCTGCGCCACATCCCGGTGGGGACTTCCATCTCCTACGGAACGCTGGCAAAACGCATCGAACGCCCAAAGGCGGTACGGGCCGTGGGGCTTGCGAACGGATCGAACCCCATCGGACTCATCGTGCCGTGCCACCGCGTGATCGGCGCCAATGGATCGCTCACCGGCTACGGCGGCGGGCTCCCCCGAAAGAAGTGGCTCCTCGAGCACGAGCGCATGCACGCAAAAGGTGCTAGCCTGTTCGCTGCATGAAGCCATTGAACAGATGCAGTTGGGCTGAGAGTAGCGCGGGGATGCGCGACTATCACGATACCGAGTGGGGCGTCCCGGAATTCGATAGCCGCGCGCTTTGGGAGAAACTCGTTCTGGATGGATTCCAGGCGGGGCTCTCCTGGAGCACCATCCTGAAAAAACGTGAAGCTTTCCGCAAGGCGTTCAAGGGTTTTTATCCCGTAGCGGTCGCGCGATTCACCGCGCGCGATGTCGATCGGCTGCTGCAGGACGCCGCGATTGTCCGCTCACGGGCAAAAATCGAAGCAGCCATCGGAAGCGCGCAGGCCTACCTGAAAATAGACGATTTTTCGAAGTGGGTCTGGGATTTCGTGGACGGCAAGCCCATCCAGACCGCCGGTCCGCGGCCCGTGAAGACGGAGCTTTCCGAACGAATCTCAAAGGAGCTGAAGCAGCGTGGCTTCAAATTCGTCGGACCGACCATCGTCTACGCCTGGATGCAGGCGGTGGGGCTTGTAAACGACCACGCCGACGACTGTTTCCGCCGCCGCGCAGTGAAGAAATTAAGCTTATAGCTATGCCGGAGTTACCGGACATAGCCGCTTATCTCAGCGCGCTCGAGCCGCGGGTGCTCGGCGAGCCGCTCACGAAAATACGGATCAACAGCCCCTTCCTTCTGCGCAGCGTGACGCCCCCGCCTTCTGCATTCGAAGGCAAGACTGTGCGCTCACTCCGGCGCGTCGGGAAACGAATCGCCTTCGGCCTGGAAGACGATCTCTGGCTCGTTCTGCATCTGATGATCGCCGGACGTCTGCACTGGAAGCCCGCCGGCGCGAAGATCGGCGGCAAGTATCAGCTCGCCGCCTTCGATTTTCCGAACGGCGTGCTCGTCCTGACCGAAGCCGGGTCGAAGCGGCGCGCTTCACTCACGCTCTTCGGAAGCGAAGCCGAAATGATGGCGAGCGATCCCGGCGGCGCGGACGTTTTCTCCATCGACCTCGATACCTTCCGCACCGTCCTCACACACGAAAACCACACGCTCAAACGAGCCCTCACCGATCCGCGAATTCTCAGCGGCATCGGCAACGCCTATTCCGACGAGATCCTCCATGCCGCGAAGCTCTCCCCCATTCTCCTGACTCAGAAGCTCAGCCCCGAAGAATGGCAGCGCCTGTTCGATTCCACTCACGCCGTCCTGAAACTATGGATCGATCGCCTCGGCAGCGAAGCCGCCGGCGGGTTCCCGGAAAAAGTCACGGCTTTCCGCGACGACATGGCCGTCCACGGCCGCTTCGGTAAACCCTGCCCGGTTTGCGGACAGCCAGTCCAGCGAATCCGTTACGCCGATAATGAAACGAACTACTGCGCGCACTGCCAGACCGGCGGACGCCTGCTCGCCGACCGCGGCTTATCACGCCTGCTGGGCAAGGATTGGCCCCGCACGCTCGAAGATATGGAAGAGCTAAAAAAGCACTGATTTTCCGCTGACTAAGCCACTTCAAGTCCGCGCATCGTGCCGGTCGAAGTCGCGAACTTATCTTCCTCGATACCGAGGCGCTGCAGAATCGAAACAAAAAGATTCGGCAGCGGATAATTGCGATCCCGATCGAACGAAAGATGCTGCCCGTGCCGGAAGCCGCCACCGGCGAAAATCGTCGGCAGATTAGTCGTCACGTGCGTATCGGCATTGCCGAGATTCGTCCCGTAGAGAACCATCGTTCGATCGAGCAGCGTCTCGCCGCCTTCGCCGCAGCCCTTCAGATCGCCGTAAAGCTTCGCGAGCAGCTTCATGTGCTCGCGATCGATCATTTCGAGCTGCGCGAGCTTCTTCGGATTCTTGCCGTGATGCGAAAGATTGTGATAGCCGTCGTCAGTCGGCTCACCATTTACTGTAATCGCCGGCGAATTCACGCCGTCCAGCAGCAACGCAACAAACCGCGTGGAATCGGTTTCAAACGCCAGGCGCGCCATGTCGTACATGAGCCGCACCTTCTCCATATACGCCTTCGGATCCGCGGGATCGAGCGGCGGTTTTTCCTTCACCACCGGCTTGGGCTTCGTTTCCCACTCCGCCGCGCTGACCATCCGCTGTTCCAGATCGCGCACGCCGGTCATGTACTGATCGAGCCGGGCGCGATCGGCCGCGCCGACATTGCGCTCCAGAGTCTTCGTCTGGTCGGCAATCGTATCCATGATGCTCTGGCCGAGCGCCAGCCGCCGGGTCTGCGCCTGCACTTCATCGGGCGTCCCGGTAATGAACATCTTCGCGAAAACGGCCGAAGCCTTGTCTTCCGCGGGAATCAAAACGCCGCCGCGAGTCCACGAAAGGCTGCGTTGGCCCTGCGAAACATTCACCCCCAGCGTCAGCGAGGGGAACCGCGTCTGATTGCCCAGCCGCTCCGCTGCATGCTGGTCGAGCGAGATGGTATTCCGAAAACCACCGTTGCCGGGATGCGGCGCCGCAGTCAGAAAAACATTATCGGCAGGGTGGCCGGCATCCACATCCGGATGCATAACGCCCGAAAACACCGTGAAATCATTCCGGAAATCCGCCAGATGCTCCAGATAAGTGGAAGGAGTGTAGTCAAAACCAGTGGAACCGGCCGCCGGGAAAAACTTATCGGGAAGAAGTCCCAGGTTGTTGCAGATGCCGAAGAATCGTCGCGGCGGTGTGGATTCCGCGGCGCGCGCAAAGGCCGGAGTCATCACCTCCAGCAGAGGAAGCGCCAGCGCAACGCCAGTTCCCCGCAGAATCGTGCGCCGGGAAAGCGTGTTCTTCGTGGAAATTTGAGGCATCCTGCGGCTCCTTCCAAAAAATGCTGGCTTGATTATATCTCTTTTCTCCGCCAATCATTTACAGCGGAAAAGCGGGCTCTGGACGATCGCGTCCACGATCGAACGAACCCCGTACCCAGTCGGCTTCGCCTCGTCCAGAATTGCTTCCAGTTTCGGACGATCGCTGAACCGCACCGGCGCCCCCGTCGCAAAAACAATCAGTTGCGACGCGAGATTGCGGGCAAGCTGGCGCTCGTCGGCAAGCAGCAGAGTCTTGAGTTCACGCACGTCCACAAACTGCCGCCCATCCGGCAGGATGCCGGAAGCGTCCACCGGCAGACCGTAATGGAACGCAAACGGCTGCCCATTCTTCCCGATACCCGTAGCCTTCGTTCCATCGCCGAGCGCGCGGTACTGCTCACGCTGCGCGCCCACAACGTCGAACGCCTCCAGCGCAAATCCGGGCGGATCGATCAGCGCATGGCACGAATTGCAGACCGGCTGGCTCCGGTGCTTCGCCAGCAACTCGCGAATAGTCGCTGCCCCGCGCGTGTCGCTGGGCAGCGCCGGCACGCCGGTCGGACGCGGCGGAATCGGCTTCCCAAGAATCCGTTCATTGATCCACACGCCGCGCAGCACCGGCGATGTACTCGTGCCGTTAGCCGTCACCTTGAGCACGCTCGCCTGCGTCAGGAACCCGCCGCGAATCGAACCCGCCGGCAGTTCCACCCGCCGGATCGCCGAACCCTGCACCCCATCGATCCCATAGACATTCGCCAGGTGCTCATTGATCATCACGAACGAAGAAGAAACAATGTTGCTTGCCGGCAAATTGCCCTTCAGCAACTCCGTGAAAAACGCGCGCGACTCCGCGCCGGCTGATTCGGTCAGATAATCGTCCAGATAATAATCCGGATACAGATTTTCATCGGGCGACGTGTTATCGAGCTTGCGAAGGTCGAGCCAGTAATCGAGAAACGCCTTTACGAACCGCTGCGACTTCGGATCGTCGAGCAGACGTTTTGTCTGCGCCTTCAGCACAGCGGAATCCTGCAGTTTGCCCTCAACCGCAAGCTGACGAAGCTGAGAATCCGGCTCTGAATTCCAAAGGAAATAAGAAAGCCGCGACGCCATCGCATAGCTGTCGAGCGTACCTGGCTTCTCCTCCAGCGTGACGAACGCCGGCGAGCAAAGGACCGCCTCATACGCCGAAATCATGCCATCGGTAAACGAAAACCCGGCTGACATCGATTTCGCGGCGAGCGCGGCGAACCGTTCCACATCGCCATCCGGAACCGGCCTGCGATACGCGCGCGCCAGAAACGCCTTCAGCAGACGCCGGCTATCAGCCGCCGGGTCCTTCGATTCATATTGCGGATTCCCTTTCGCATCGAGCGTATAAGGAAGATCGCCGAAGAGCAGGTTCGCTCCCTGCATCGGCCATTGATCCACAATCGGCCCTTCCACTTCGAGCCAATTGAAGACAACACCAGGCTGGCCGTCTCTCGTAGCCAGCGGATTCTTCCAGTTCGGCGGCCGCGAACGGAAAAATCGAACTGCGTCTGGCCGAACCGAATCCCCTTTTAAGAGATAGACCTCAACCTCATTAATTGTCGGCTCCGGACGGACGTCAAACGTGCCAAGAAACCGCATCTCGCGCGGCGGCACTTCCGAATAGAGAGTCACCGGCTCAATCGTCCGTCCATGAGTGATGTCTTCCGGGTTCGGACGCCACCAACGCGGCATCTTATCCGGTCCCACCCACATCGTATGGGCTTTCAGCCGCAGCTTGTACCGGCCCGAAACCGGCGCGGTGAACTGCTGGAAGCGCATTTCGAGCGGCTCATACGTGCTGGCCACCACCCCAAGGCCTTCCTGTTCGCGAACCTCCGGATTCTCCGGACCCACGGTGCGCCTGCCGTCCTTCTTCAGCATCGCAAGATCCGCGGAATCCCCCACCACGGGAAACATATTGCGCTCCGGCGTGCCTGGAAACGCAACTTTGCCGTACATCGATCTCTGATCGCGCGCGTAGTAGCGCTTCGTCGTCGCCGGCGGACGTTCCGTATAGTGCGGGAGCGCCTGCCGCAGCGCGTACTCCGCCGCCATGAGGTACTGGCTCATCTGCACATGCGAAACATCCAGCGCCTCGCCCGACTTATTGAAGTGATACGCCTCGCCGTCTTCCGGAAGAAGCTCTTTCACCTGCAGCCAGGGCGCGCCCAGCAAATCCCGCAGCGTGTCTTCATACTCATAACGATTCATGCGCCGCCACAGCGTGCGGCCCTGCGCGGCGTACCGCGCCGCGTCGGCGGTCCTCAGCGGAGTTTCGAGCGCGTTCACAAACGCCGCGCGCGAAGCCGGAGTGAGCGATGGCACCTGGATGGGCGGCATTTCCTGATCCCGCACGCGATCGTGAATGCGCGCCCAACGCGCGAAGTTCGCTGGATCGGAAGGGTGAAACGGCAGGGTCGTCAGGTCCAGATTCGACTGTTTGAGCGTCGAGTTATGGCACGGAGCGCAGTTTTTGGCGATGAACGTGCGCACCGCAACTGGTTGCTGCTGGCCCAGAAGAGCAGGCACAGCGGCAGTAACGAGGAGAATCAGGCGTTTCACGCAATTGAACGTTATCATATTTCGCGGGTAAAGGCTTCCTGTGCCGCTATAGTGACAGAAGCGTGGCATTTAACAGGTCGATTCGCTTCTCTGACTACAGCAGTTCCTCGCCGCAATCCCTGCCGCGTAAGGTCTCCGGATACTTCACGAATGGAGTACGAAGCCGAGGTCTCGATTATTTCGCACAGGGCCGCGTTGTCATTACGCGGGGAACGCCCGTGGCCGTGGAAGCGCGGGTTCGGGGGCACCGTCCTTACAACGTCGAGATTTCCTTCGAGAATCCCACGCTGTCGGTGGACTGCGAGTGTGAGTACTTCGATAGCTCCGGCGCCTGCAAACACATCTGGGCCACTCTACTGGCGGCGGACCAGCAAATGTTTCTCTCGGAAGCGGCTACAGCGGCGGATGAGATTGTGTTCGAGGACGGCGGGCCGATGGCAGCCACGGAGCTCCATCTCAAACCCCCGCCTTCGAAACGGTTCGACTGGCGCAGGCATCTCGATGAAATCTCCCGCCCCAGCGTAACGAAGACTTCGTATCCGTACGAAGCTCCCTGGCCCGGGAAGAGGGAGATCCGCTACTGGGTAGATGTCGCGGCCAGCCGCGCGAACGGTGAAATCGTGGTCAACCTGCAGATGCAGGATCGAAAGCAGAATGGAACGTTTTCGCGCGCTGTCCCGCTGCGCATGAAGCGCACGCAGATCGCGCAGGCGAGCCGCGGCGAAGATCGCAACGCGCTGGCCGCGCTCGCCGGCGCGCGCCAGTATTACAGCTACAGCCTCTCTTATGAATACGACACTGTCCCGGAAAGCGTACGGATGGGGCCGGACCTGGCCCGCATCGCGCTGCCGTTAGTTGTCCGGACGGGGCAGTGTTTCCTGCAGACCGGGCCGGCCAGGGTTCCGGAAGAAGCCTCCCCGCTCCGCTGGGATGACGGCGGCGTCTGGCAATTTCGCGTTGAACTGAAGCCGACCGCTCAGGGATGGGGCCTTTCCGGATTCCTGTCGCGAGGCGAGGAGCGTATGGATCTCTCCGCGCCCGCCCTGATCACGGAGGGTGGATTCGTCTTCACCGGGGATTCCGTCGCTCCCCTCGATCCCACCGCGCCCTTTCAGTGGCTCGTCTGGCTGCGCAGTCATGGAATGCTGGAAGCGCCGGAGAGTGAGCGCGACCTGCTCCTTTCCTCTCTGCTGACGAGTCCTGGAGTCCCGTCCGTCGAGCTCCCGAAGGAACTGGCGTTTGAAGAAACGCACATTGCGCCTCATCCGCGTCTTCGGCTGCGCGCCCCCTCGGCGAAGACGGAAAGCGCGGCGCGGCTGACAGCCCGGCTTTCGTTCGATTATGAAGGGCATCAGGTCGATGAACGCTCGCAGCAGAGCGCCCTTTTCGACGCGAAAACGCGCAGGCTGGTGCGGCGCGACCCTTCGGCGGAGGCCGGGGCCGCGGCGCAACTGTTCGAAGCCGGCGCCCGCCGCCGCACCCGTGTTCTCTCTGACCCCGGCGATCTCTGGGAGGTGGCGCCCTCAAAGCTTCCCTCCGTGGTCCGCGCCCTGACTGCCGCTGGCTGGATGGTGGAGGCCGACGGCAAGATGTTCCGGGCCGCCGGCAACTATACCCTGAACGTAGCCAGCGGACTCGACTGGTTCGAGCTGGAGGGCAACGTCGATTATGGCGGACACTCGGCCGGTCTGCCGGCTCTGCTGAGGGCCGTGCGACGAGGCGAGAGTATGATCCAGCTGGATGACGGCAGCTACGGCCTCATTCCGGAAGAATGGCTGGCGCGCGTTGCGATGGTTGCGGGGATGGGTCAGGTGGAAGACGAGAGCATTCGCTTCCGGCGCAGTCAGGCGGGGCTGTTGGACGCATTGCTCGCGGCGCAGCCCGAGGCCACGTTCGACGCTCAGTTCGAAACTGTGCGCGCGGAGCTGCGCAGCTTCGAAGGCGTGAATGCCATGGAACAACCCGCGGGCTTCCACGGCCAGTTGCGCGATTACCAGAAGGAAGGCCTCGGCTGGATGGAATTCCTTCGGCGATTTTCCTTCGGCGGCTGTCTCGCGGACGATATGGGTACCGGCAAGACGGCGCAAGTGCTGGCGCTGCTGGAATCCCGCCGCGCCGAGCGAAAAAAATCCCGGCAGAAAGTACGTCCCTCGCTCGTGGTGGCGCCCCGTTCCCTGATCTTCAACTGGAGAGAAGAAGCCGCGCGTTTCACACCGCTCCTCAGCATTCTGGATTACACCGGCCCGCAACGGGATCTGAACGCCATCGGGCATTTCGATGTGGTTCTTACGACTTACGGAACGCTGCGCCGCGATATCGCGCAACTGCGCGAGATCGAATTCGATTACGCCGTGCTGGACGAAGCGCAGGCGGTGAAGAATAGCGGCTCAGAAGGCGCGAAAGCGGTTCGGCTCATCCATGCCTCGCATCGGCTGGCGCTGAGCGGAACGCCGGTGGAAAATCATCTGGGCGAATTGTGGTCGTTGTTCGAATTTCTCAATCCGGGAATGCTGGGATCGGCAAGCGTGTTTCGTCTGGTGGGCGGAGCCGCGCGCAATCCCGATGAAGAGTCCCGGCACGTGCTGGCGCAGGCGGTACGGCCTTTCATTCTGCGGCGCACGAAAGCCCAGGTGGCGCGCGAACTCCCGGAGCGGACCGAACAGACCATCTACTGTGAGCTCGGCCAGGAACAGCGGGCGCTCTACGATGAGTTGCGCGATCATTACCGCGGCGCGCTCCTCACCCGCATCGATAAGCAGGGTCTGGCGAAATCGAAGATCATGGTGCTTGAAGCGCTGCTACGGCTCAGACAGGCCGCATGCCACCCCGGCCTGATCGATGCGGATCGGAAAGAAGAACAGAGCGCGAAGCTCGAAGCGTTGATCGGCCAGCTTCAGGAAGTTCTGGAATCGGGGCACAAAGCGCTGGTCTTTTCGCAGTTCACCAGTCTGCTGGCGATCGTGCGCAAGCGTCTCGATGAGCTCGGCCTGGTCTACGAGTACCTCGACGGAAAAACGCGCGACCGTCAGGCGCGCGTGGAACGCTTCCAGAACGATCCGGCTTGTCCGCTGTTCCTCATCAGCCTCAAGGCCGGCGGTCTGGGACTGAATCTGACCGCCGCCGATTATGTATTTCTGATGGACCCGTGGTGGAACCCCGCGGTCGAAGCGCAGGCGATCGACCGCGCGCATCGCATCGGCCAGTTACGGCGGGTTTCGGCCTACCGGCTGATCGCGCGGGGCACGGTGGAAGAGAAGGTGCTCGATCTGCAGAAGACAAAGCGGGATCTCGCGGCGGCAATCATTGGGGAGAGCAACAGCCTGATCCGGGATCTGAAGCGCGAAGATCTCGAACTGCTGCTCTCGTAGGAGACCTCAGGCCGGAACAGCCGCGGCTGCGCGGTTCTCCGCCAGCTTCCACGTGAAAGCGAAGCGTGCGCCGTTTTCTCCGTCTACCGTCAGCTTCGCGCCGAGTTGCCGGATCAGCGTGCTCACCACCTGATGTCCGAGCGTGTTGCTCTGCGACATGCTGAAGTTTGCTGGCAGGCCCGGGCCATCGTCGGCAACGCAGAGCGAAATGTCGCCCTCTTCGCCGCTGGTGAGCGAAATGCGAATCGTCCCCTCTCTGCCATCGTTGAATGCGTGTTTGAGGGCGTTCGAAATCAGTTCATTCAGAATAAGCCCGCAGGGAATGGATTGGTCCAGGCTGAGATTGATCGGCTCCACGCTCATTTCGAGATGAATGCGCACCGGATCGACGCAGTACGCCGCGAATAGTTTGCTGGCCAGAACTTCGATATAAGCGCCGAAATTCAGGTCGGCAAGCGTGTCGGATTGATAGATGAGTTCGTGAATCAGCGACATCGAGAGCACGCGGCTGTGGGCATCGTTCAGAGGCCGCTGGGCGTCTTCCGCGGCGCAGGAAATCTGCATGGAAAGCAGGCTGCAGATGACCTGAAGATTGTTCTTGACGCGGTGGTGAACTTCTTTCAGGAGCGCTGTCTTTTCCGTCAGCGACCGCCGGATTTCGGCGGTGCGGCGATCCAGCCGTTCTTCGAGCAGCTTGCGGTCGGTGACGTCGCGCGCGATTGCCTCGATGGCGGTCAGGTTGCCCTGCGCATCGCGAACCGGCATCGAGCGCTGTTCCAGCCAGACGATGTGCCCCAGACGATGGGTACACCGCATTCGCACAACTCCGCCGTTAGCGCGTTGCCCGCTGAGCACCGCGTCCAGATGCGCGAGATCGTCGGTGTGGATCATGCGGAAGATGAGCTGGCGGTCCGCGTAAAATTCGTCGGGGGTATAGCCGGTAGAGGCCGTTACCGCGCGATTGACATAGGCCAGACGCGGCGCAGGGTCGAAATCGTAGCGGAAGATAATATCCGGCGCGTTCTCGGTGAGCCGCCGGTACTGCTGGTCGGCCGCGCGCACTTTTTCGATGAGCGATGTCGCCTCCAGCGCGGAAGCGGCGGCGCTCGCGAGAATTCGCAGCGCCTTCATCTGGCCGTTCGAAACCGGCCGGCGCGGGTTCTCGAAATGGAAATTCAGGAAACCGACGAGATAGCCCCCCACCTGCATCGGAACGGACAGATCGCAGGGCTCCGCAACCGCGTCCGCTGCGCCGTGCGCCAGTTGGACGGCTGCGGCGCGCACGCCGTTCTGCGCGGCCGCGGCTTCGTTCACCTTTCGAAGCACGGCGTCGAAATCGAGCGTGGTGCTCATGGTCTTGCTGAGTTCGTACATCCCCACAGCCTGCTGGAGCTCGATGTTTTCGGTGCGGACTCGGCGTACCGCGAGCGACCGGGCCAGAACCGGCAGCACGGTGCTTAAGCGAAATGGCTTGAGAATATAGTCGAGCGCTCCGGTCTGCATCGCCTGCACGGCCGTATCGAGCGTGCCGTGCCCGGTCATCACGATGGCGGCGAGCGTGGGATCGATGGCCAGCGCCTCCCGGAGAAAGGCAATCCCGTCCATCTCCGGCATCATGAGGTCGGTGAGAACCAGATCGAATGGATTCGCGCGCAGCGCCTCGAGCGCGCGTGCGGGAGAGGTGAATCCCGTGATGCGGTAGCCCTCGGCTTCGAGCGTATCCTGAAGCGCTCTGGTGTGCGCGGCCTCATCGTCCACGATGAGCAGGGAAGCAATCGGTTCAGCCGGCATAGGCGGAATCACGGACAACTCAGTTCTGGACAACTGGCACCAGTTCCGCGAGCGCCGAGCGAAGCTGGTGAAGCTTGGGCGGCTTGTTCAGGACGCGGTCGACGTTTTCGGGAATTTCCTCATCCTCCACCAGGCGCTGCCCCCAGCCGGTGAGAAGGATGACCGGCGTTTCCTGGCATGCCGCCTTCACGGCGTTGGCCACTTTCCGCCCGTCCACGTAAGGCATGCCGAGATCCGTAATGACGGCCGCAAAGCGCTCTTTGCGCGTCACGCTGGCTTTCAGAATGTCTATGCCCTCCTGCCCGCCTGTGGCCGTGGTGACCGCGTGCCCGTCTTCCTCGAGGATGGCCTGCAGCGAGCGAATGATCAGCGGATCGTCATCCACCAGCAGAATGTGAAGCCGGGACAGCGGGACATAGGGCCGCGCGATGGCGGATGTGCCCGCCGATATCGGCGACGGTTTGAAAACCAGCCCAACCGTCGTGCCTTTTCCGGGGGTACTGTCAATCGAAAGTTCAGCGTTCTGGCGCTGGGCGACGCCGTAGACCATGGCGAGACCAAGTCCGGTGCCGCGCTCTCCCTTGGTCGTGAAAAACGGCTCCAGACACCGGCGGCGCGTTTCCGGGTCCATACCGACACCGGAATCCTCTACCTCCACGTGAATACGGTCAGGCGATGACGAGCTTCGGGTACGCAGCACCAGCGGGCCGCCGGAAGGCATCGCATCCACCGCGTTGAAAACCAGATTCGTCAGAGCTTCACGAATTTCGCTTTCGATACCGGGCGCCGGCGGGAGATTCGCCTCCAGCTCGGTACGCATGCGGATCACGATGCCGCGCTGAAGCGGGAGATCGCTCCAGTGGGAACGGGTCAGGTCCATCACCTGGGTCACCAGAGCGTTGAGGTCTACCGGGGAGAGCACCAGTTGCGGCTCGCGCTTCCGGCAGAACTCACGCATGCGCCCGACGGTGTGGGTGACGTCGCCGATGGCCCGCTGCGTCGTTTCCAGGTAGGATCGGGTCCGCGGGCTCAGATTCGGTTCGCGTTCGAGCAGCGATTCCGTATAAAGAGCCACGGGCGAAAGCGCGTTGTTAATGTCGTGCGCGATGCCGCTCGCCATTTGTCCCAGCACGCGCAGGCGTTCCTGCTCCATGACGGCCTGCTGGGTGCGGCGAAGATCCTCATAAGCCTGTTGCAGCGCGGTATACATCTGCGATTGGTGGGCGGCCACGGCCACGTGTTCGCTGAGTTGGCGAAGAAACTCGCAGTCGCCGCTGCTGAAGGCTTCGGGTTGCTTTCGGGCGGCCACCAGGATCCCGAAGATCTTGCTCTCCGATCGCAACGGGGCTGCGACGACGCAGGCGAGCCCGCCCTGCGCCAGGCGCCGCGGAAACGGCAGGTCCATTTCGCGGATATCGGGCTCGTAGACCAGTTGTCCGTTGATGCACCGCACAAGGCCGTTCTGATCCACGGGAATCCGCGATTGCTCCGTCAGCGCAAGATCGAGCGCCAGGCTGTAGCTCCGCACTCCCACACAGGTGACCGTCAGCATTTCCGCCTCCGGGTCGTAGAGGCACACACAGCCGAAATCGATCGGCATGCTGTCTTCCAGCGTCCGGATCACCACCTGGAAAATGCTGCTGAGATCCTGACGTTCTCCGATCGCGCGGGTGATGTGGTCGAGCAGACTCATCCGCCCGAGCTGCTTCTGGAGTTTTTCCTCGGAATCTTTGCGCCGCAGCACCTCGGCCCATAATTCTTCAACCGCATGCGCGAGCTCTTCCCGGCTGCCCTGGGCGCTCTCGCCGAGCGCCGCATTCGCATCGGTGAGGGAATCGTTCGCGTCGGCAAGAACGTCCCGGGCGCGGCGCTGCATGTTGCCCACCCAGCTGATTGCCAGAGAGACCAGCAGAAATACGCCCAGCCGCGTGTAATCCGCCAGAGTCAGCGTCAGGCCATGTCCGCCGGCCAGCGGAAGCCCCACCATCGTGATCAGACAGCCAATCACCCCCGGCCAGACGCCGCCGAACCAGGCGGACGCGAACACCGCGATCAGGTAAAAGAACGGATACGGAAAATCGAAGCCCTTTGGCAGCGCGCTCATGACCGCGAATTGCGTCGCCAGCGCGGCGGCGATAGCGCCGAATGGCATGGAATAGCGAATGAATTTCGATAGTCTCGGTTGCGGCATGATCAGAATTCGAAGCGCGCTCCCAACTGGATCTGGCGCGCGGGAGCGGAACTGGTAATCGCCCCCAATGCGGGTGAATCGATCGAGGCTTGCGGAAGCCCGAAGTTGGTATGGTTCAAAGCGTTGAAAAACTCGCCCCGCAGTTGCAGCCGGCGCTTCGCTGCGTCCGGCGCGAGCGCGAACGAACGCGCAACGCCCAGATCGAGATTGACGCTGCCGGGCCCGCGCAGAATATCGCGGCCGGCGTTGCCCCACGCCTGCGGCGATGGAATCGCGAATGCCCGCGTATCGAACCACTTCGCAATCGACCGCTGGGCTTCTGGCAGGGCCCCGCTCGCCAGCCGATTCGGACGGCAATTGTTGCCTTCCGCATTCACATCGGCGCAATTCATCAGGACGCTGAACGGAGGCCCGGTTTCGGCGGTCAGGATGCCGCTCAACTGCCACCCCGCGGTCACGGCGCGCAGCGGGCGCCATCCGGTATGGCGAAACGGAATCTCCCAGACCGCATTCGCCACCAGAACCTCGGAGCGGTCGAAGCTCGAAAGCCCCCGGTCCAGTGCGGGATGCAGCGGATCCTGCGGATACTGCCCGCCGGACGCCACGTTGTCGGTCCCGTTGCTCTGATCGTCCAGCGACTTCGACCAGGTCCATGAGCCAAGCATGTGGAACCCGTGCGTGAAGCGGCGCTCATAGCGGAGCTCGAGGCCGTGATAAATCGACTGCGCGGTATTCGAAAGCTCCCGGACTTCAGCGACCGCGGAGCCGTAGGGGCGGCGCGCCGCGGGAGCCGTTGCGCCCGGCTGCGCCGCGTTGATATTCGACGCCATCAGCAGGCGGTTGCCGGAGGCGCCCACGTACGAAATCGAAACCAGCGACGTCTTGCTCAGCGCCCGCTGAATTTCCAGACTCCACGTTCCGGAGAACGGATTGCGGCCATCGGGAACCAGGTACCGCTGATTGCCCGAAGGGGCCGTGACAGAAGGAGAAGCGAGCGGCGGCGGCCCCCCGCTGAGCCGCACCGTGGGGGAGGTAAACGGAAAAATCGTGGTATTGCCGACGTAGTAAAAAGGCGCGTTAAATTCGTTGGAGTTGAGAATGCCCGCGCCGCCATAAGGGTCGGTGTAGCTGAGGCCGAAGCCCGCCCGCACCACGGTGCTTGCCGCGTTCCCCGGCGACCACGCCAGCCCGATCCGCGGCGCGACATCGCCGAAGTCCGTGCGTACCAGCCGTTCGTCCGCATCCTTCCCCGCGATTCGAATCGTGCCGGACGCCGGATCGAAATTCGAAAGCCGGTTATGCATCTCGCGCGGATACGGCATCACGTCGTAGCGAAGCCCCAGGTTGACCGTCAGCCGCGGCGTGAGCCGGATGTCATCCTGCGCGAAAAGACCGTATCGCCAGGAAAAAAGTCCGGCCATGCCAGGCGAGAACTGATCCTGCAGGATCTGATACGGAGCTCCGGTCAGAAAACTCGCATAGGCATTGCCGCCCGGCGTCCCCGTGAGCGTACTCGTTGTGAGATTCAGGAACGTGTAGAACCCGCGGCCATAGACGAGATATCCCGTGCTGCCGAGGCCGCGCTGATAGTCGATGCCCGCCCGGAATACGTGCCGCCCGCGCGCCCATGTGATCTTTTCCGTCAGATTCTCGTCCGTCGTCGCCAGCGAGAGGGGCGTCAGCAGGCTGTCTCCCACATCGAAAAGCCCTGCCACCGAGAGATTCGCGAGCCCCGAAGTCTGCGGACTGGTGTTGATGCCGGGAATCCGGAATTGCGCCGAAAGGTTCTGGCCGTAATCCTCCTGCGTCAGAAACGTCGTCTGCCGGTTGATTCCGATACGCAACTCATGAAAGAGCGAAGGCGAGAACTGATAGATATTTCCAAGCGCCACATTCTGCAGACGCGCCCGCGTGATTCCTGCGCCCAGCAGCGACCCGCCGAGAGGCGGCCCGAACAACGAGGGCACATTGGCATCCGTGTTCTGAAAGGAATACCGCACAAAGACCGAATTCGCCTGGGTGAACTGATGGTCAATGCGCGTATCGAACGACTGAACCGTGGAGGTGCTGACCCGCGTCACCGCATAGTTGTTGAAGGCCAGCGGTTGACCCGGCCCGCTGAACTGATTGGGAAGCGGCAACGCCTTGCTGATCGCCGCCGCCGCCGGATCGATCATGCTGGGCGGAATCACGTTCCCGGGAAAGGGGGAACGCGCCGGAAATGCGCTCAAGGGATCGTAGATGGGCGCGGTCTGCGCTGAAAAATCGCCGCCCCGCTGCCCCTCTGTTGGCAGACTGGTGACCATCGGAGCCGAATTGTGGACCGGCGTCGCCTGGTAATCGGCGAAAAACAGAGTCCGGCCCCGCCGCAGCGGCCCGCCCAGCGAACCTCCGAACTGGTTGTAACGCAGCGGGTTTCGCGCCTGCCCGGTGGCGTTCGAAAAGAAATCGGCTGCGTCCAGCCGGTCGTTGCGCACGAATTCGAACAGCGATCCATGCCAGTCGTTTGTCCCCGATTTCGATTGCAGATTGATGACGGCGCCCGCCACATCCCCAAATTCCGCCGAATAGGCGCCCGATTGCACGGAAAACTCCTGCACCGCCTCGATCGGGATATTGAAACTGTTTCCCCGGCCCTGCGCCGAGGAGGTTACCGAAATCCCATCCGCCAGAAAGAGGTTGCCCTTGGTGCGCTGCCCGTAGACATTGACCGGATGCGGCGAACCGCTCTCGCCGGGCGCGCCGGGGTTCACGCCCCCGCTCAGCAGAATCAATTGCTGCCAGGCCCGGCCGTTCAGGGGCATCTCCGCTACCTGCTTCGCGCCGATCACCTGCGAAAGTTCCGCGCTCTCCACTCCCAGCATCTGCCCGGCCGCGGCCTCTACCTGCATCGATTCGCTCTGTTCCCCCACCTGCAGCCCAAAATCCACCCGGACTGTCTGATTCACATCGAGCTGAACGGGTCCCGCCACCTCCGTCTGGAAGCCAGTCCGTTCCGCGCGCAGCGTCCACATCCCCGGAATCAGATCGGAGGAAACGTATAAACCCTGCCCGTTCGATTCCGCCGTTACGGTCAGACCGGTCGCCGCCGAATGAAATTCGACCCGGGCATGCGGAATCACCGCCCCGGTCACATCGCGAATTTCGCCGCGGAACACTCCGCCCGTAGTCTGCGCCACCGCCGCGGCGGCCAGCAGGCCGGCCGCCGCCAGACGGAAGGGAATGACCAGGCGACACATGCGGTACTCGTCCGAATTGCGCACCCCCGGCAGGTTGCCGGGAGTGCGGCTAATAGCTCTATCGGCGTTCCGCACGGACAACTTTAGTCGCGCAAACAAGACCAGGTAAAATATCAGTATTCAGCCCGGAAGCAGTGGTAATATGACGTATAACCCTTCCGGTACTTCGGCGATAGAATGTCCGATAATCCTCTTCTTTCCATTGAATTTGAGGTCCCTTTCGACCAGGTGCGCCCCGAGCACGTCGTTCCGGGAATCCGGCAGCTTCTCGCGGATTCTCAGGCGCGCATTGACGCCATCGCGGCGGACGAATCGGAGAGAACCTTCGCCAACACTATGCTGGCGCTCGAACAGGCGACCGAGCCCCTCGGCTACGCCATGGGTATTGTGCGCCATCTGGAAGCAGTGGCTACATCGCCCGCCCTGCGCGCCGCCTGGAACGAAGTCGAACCAGCAACCAGCGAATTCTTCTCCCGCATTCCTCTCCACGAAGGCCTCTGGAAGCAACTGCGCCGTTACGCCGAAACGAACGAAGCCAAATCGCTCACCGGGACGAAGAAGCGCTTCCTGACCAAGACGCTCGATTCCTTCCGCCGCAGCGGCGCGGAGCTGGACGCGGCCGGCAAGAACCGCCTCGCCGAAATCGACGTGGAATTGGCGAAATGCACGACAAAATTCGCCGAAAATGTTTTGGATTCCACCAACTCATTTGAGCTGATTATCACGGACGAGTCGAAGCTCGAAGGCCTTCCCCCCAGCGCCCTCGCGGCGGCGCGCCAGAGCGCGGAGTCGAAAGGTCAGGCCGGCTGGAGGTTCACCCTCCAGGCGCCCAGCTATATCGCGGCTATCACTTATCTGGCGGATGCCGGCATCCGCGAACAGCTTTATCGCGCCCACATCGCGCGGGCCACGGAAGGCGAGCGCGACAATCGCCCCCTGATCGGCCGGGCTCTCGAACTACGTCGCGCGAAAGCTACCCTGCTGGGTTTCGGCGACTTCGCCGATTTTGTCATCTACGACCGCATGGCCCACACCGGCGCGCGCGCCCAGGAATTCCTCGGCGATCTCGAGGCCCGCACCCAGCCCGCCTTCGAACGCGAGAACGCCGCGCTCGAAGCTTTCGCCGGCCGCCGTCTGGAGCCCTGGGATATCGGTTACTACGCCGAGCTCCAGCGTCGCAAACTCTACGATTTCGACGAAGAGCAATTGCGCCCCTACTTCCCCGCCAAACGCGTGGTGAGCGGGATGTTCGGGATCGTCGAAAAGCTTTACGGCATCCAGGTGAAACGGCGCGAGGGCGTGCCGGTGTGGCATCCCGACGTCCGCTATTACGAAGTGCGCGACGCCGGCGGTCTCCTGCTTGGCGCCTTTTACGCCGACTGGTTCCCGCGCGAAACCAAGCGCGATGGCGCCTGGATGGACGGGTTCATCACCGGCGTGGATGCGCCGGATCGCTTCGAGCCGCACGTTGGGTGCGTTTGCGGGAATCTGACCCCGCCCCTCGGCGACAAGCCGGCTCTGCTCACGCACCGCGAAGTCGAAACGATTTTCCATGAGTTCGGGCACCTGCTGCATCACGTGCTGAGCCGCGTGGAAGTGAAGAGTCTGGCGGGCACGTCCGTCGCCTGGGATTTCGTCGAACTGCCGAGCCAGATCATGGAGAACTGGTGCTGGGAGCGCGAAGCGCTCGATATGTTCGCGCGGCACTACCTCACGGACGATCCTATTCCCGAAGACCTGTTCCGCAAGATGGTGGCGGCGCGAACGTACCGGAGCGCCAACGGTCAGATGCGGCAGCTCGGCTTCGGCGTGGTCGATCTCAAACTGCACCGCGAATACGATCCGGCGCGCGATGGCGACGTGTGCCGCTATGCGCGCAATATTCTTCAGGAATTCAACCCGGCCGAACTCCCGCGGGACTACTCCATGATCGCGGCGTTTACTCATCTCTTCGCGAGCCCGGTGGGATACGGCGCGGGCTACTACTCTTACAAGTGGGCCGAGGTCCTCGACGCCGACGCCTTCTCGCGCTTCCGAGTGGAGGGCATCTTCAGCCGCGAAGCGGGCGGCGCTTTCCGGGAGACGATTCTTTCGAAGGGCGACAGCGACGATCCGGCCGAACTCTACCGCCGCTTCATGGGCCGCGATCCGGATCCGAACGCGCTGCTGGTGCGCTCCGGTCTGCTGCCGGCCGCATCCTGATTCATTGCTATCCTGAGGGTGCGATGTTTCTGAAAATCCTGTCGCACCCGGTTTTCGCCAATCTCAACTTCCACATGCCGATGGTGGTGGATCTTTCGCATCCGCTGATCATGCTGACGGGCGATAACGGGTCGGGCAAGTCCACGCTTCTGCATTCGATTCAATATGCGCTGAAAGGCGAGCGAGCCGAAGGCTATATCTACCGGCTCGACCGCGGCGACGTCAAGCCCGGCAGCGTATTTCTCTTCGACGCCGAGCAGCATAATCCGCGCATGCAGCTCGAAGTGTTTCGCGACCAGCCGGAGATGCTGGAATTTCTGCAGCTGGCCAGTCACGGCCAGGTGATGCTCGCCATGTTCCGGACGAATTTTCCGTCGCTCGAATCGGGCACTACTCTGCTGCTCGATGAGCCGGAGATGGCGCTCTCGGTTTCCAACCAGCGCCGCATTCTCAAAATGCTGCACGAGCTGGTGGATCAGCGCGGCTTCCGTATCATCTGCGCGACGCATTCGCCGGTCCTGATCGAAGATCCGTCCACCTACGTGATCAACCTCGATAACCACATCAACCGCAACGTCCCGCTCGAATCGTTCGGGGTCGAAGGGGCCAGCACCATTCAGTAGTGAGGACTGGTACGATACAAGTTCCATGAGTCTGGAGGCAGAGGTGGCGGCGGTGAATGCAGCGGGATTCGAGATAGCCAACTCAAATGCCGGGAAGGCCGTGGATGTATATTTCTCGGCCGATGTCGAGACGGACGGCCCAATTCCGGGACCATACTCCATTCTCTCTTTTGCTCTTGTCTACGCAGGCTCGTTTGACGGTGAACAATTTGTGAAGCCAGATCGCGAACCCATTGTCTTTTATCGGGAGCTGAGACCGATATCAGCAAATTTTGAGCCGGAAGCGCTGCGAGTCAACGGCCTCGACAGGGAAAGATTACTGCGGGAGGGTGTTTCGCCGGAAGATGCGATGACCGAGGCCGCTCACTGGATCAAGCAGAGAGCTGGGGCTGGCCGTCCCGTACTAGTCGCCTATCCACTCAGTTTCGATTGGTCGTGGCTGTATTGGTATTTCGTGAAGTTTTCCGCAAGCGGGTCTCCGTTTGACTACTCGCGGTGCTTCGATATTAAAACCGCAGTGGCGGTCAAGGCGCGAATACCGATTTCCAATGCGGGCAGGTCCCGGTTGATCCCCTCACTACAGAGCTATCGAGTCCACACTCACCACGCCGTTGAAGATGCAATTGAGCAGGCGGAAATTTTCGCAAACGTTTTCGAATGGGGAGGAATCGGTGGGTGAACTTTTGGCCGCCCGCCGCAATGAGACCAATCTTCGCCTTGCGGAAATGCAGAAACGGCTCGCCGCAGCGGAAAAGCTTGTTAGCGGAAAGGCCTGCGTTTATGCGACGGGCTCATTTGGCCGCGGGGAAGCGAGCAGGTTCAGCGACCTGGATCTATTCATTGTTGGTGGTTCCGAGCAGATTGGTGGCAGACGCCTGCTTTCGAGGCTCGACGAAATTTGCGTGAAGGCCGACCTTGTCGAAGTCACTCGGGACCTGAAGATTCCGGAGTTCTCGGGAGACGGCGAGTACCTGGAGCACTACACTGTTGGGGAACTTATTAGAGCACTGGGGACGCCGGAGGATGATTCGAGCAATGCCTTCACCGCTCGCCTTCTTCTGCTGCTCGAGAGCCAGCCGCTGGTGGGGGCAGAAAGCTATAGGGCACTGACATCCGAGGTCATCGCCGCCTACTGGCGCGATTACGAGAATCACAGGAACGAGTTCATGCCGGCTTACCTGGCGAACGACATCCTGCGCCTGTGGCGTACTTTCTGTGTCAATTACGAGGCGCGCACATCCTCCGATCCGCCCCCTAAAAAGGCAAAGAGAAAACTGAAGAACTATAAGCTCAAACACAGCAGATTGTTGACCTGTTATTCAGCGCTGCTGTATTTGCTCGCGGTCTACTCCAGAAACAAAACCGTTCACCCGGAAGATGCGGTCGCAATGATTCAAATGACTCCAACGCAACGGCTGGAATGGCTGATGACGCAGGAATGTTTGTCCGAAGCGAGGGAGACGGTGGCGGCGGTCATCGAGCGATACGAGCAATTCCTGCGGCAGACGGAAATGCCGGAAGAAGATCTCGTGAAACAATTCATGGAAAGGGATACCGCCAGAAAATTCATGGCGTCCGCCCCTGCATTTGGAGATTTGGTCTACTCCCTGTTATCAAGGCTCGGTGGTAACGGACGCTTCTTCCGTCTTCTTGTTGTCTAGAGCCGTGATCAACCTCGATAACCACATCAACCGCAACGTCCCGCTCGAATCGTTCGGGGTCGAAGGCGCCAGCACCATTCAGTAGCCACTCCCTTGCGCGCTGCCTTCCCTGGCGATAGCATGACTAGCGAGGGCTTTCTTGCGTTTTCGCCATCTTTTCCTCCTTTTCGCCCTGGCCTGGACCGCCTCCGCGCAGGATCGCCCATTCGGTTCCGGCCTTTACCAGGTCATGCAGAACGCCGGATGCCCGCTCTGCCATAACCCGAACGGCGTCGCCTCCGCCACCCGAATCCACTTCCCTGAAGCCGATGCCTCGCCCGAAAAGATCGAAGCCTTCGGCCGATCCCTCGTCGTTGTCGTCGATCGCAACAACCCCGAGGCATCTCTGTTACTGAACAAACCCACCGCCCGGATTCCACACACCGGCGGCGAACGAATTAAACCGGGTAGTCCCGAAGAGGCCGTCCTCAAAGCCTGGGTCAACCGCCTCGCCCGCCTCTCCGGCCCCGACCTCGCAGCCGCCCTGAAGTATCGCGAAATGGAAAACGCGGGCAGTGGCGAAAGCCGTCCGCGCGTGGATCTCCGCCGGCTCACGCACAGCCAGTACAACCACACCGTTCGCGACCTCCTTGGCGACACGACCCAGCCATCCAATCAGTTCCCGCCCGAAGACTTCGTCAACGGCTTCCGCAATCAGGGACAGGCCGAGACCATTTCTCCGCTCCTGATGGAAAACTACAGCACCGCCGCCGAGCGCCTGGCGAAAAGCGCCTTTCGCGGCGGCGACGCCAGTCTGATCCCCTGCAAACCTTCCGCCGCCTGCCGCACCCGCTTCGTGAAGGATTTTGGCCTGAAGGCGTTCCGGCGTCCGCTCGAACCGACCGAGCAGAAACGGTACGAAACCCTGATGATGCGCGAAAAGGATTTCACCGCCGGCGCTCAGCTCGTCATCGAAGCGATGCTGCAATCCCCCGACTTCCTCTTTCGTTTCGAAGAAACGTCATACCCGGCCTGGAAACCGTACGCGGCCGCGAGCCGGCTTTCTTATGCCCTCTGGGACAGCATGCCGGACGCCGAGCTGTTCGCCGCCGCTGCTCGCGGCGATCTGAACACCCGGCAGGGCGTCGATCGACAGGCCCGCCGCCTGCTCGACGACCCGCGCGCTCATGAAGCCCTCAACGAATTCGTCAGCCAGTGGCTGCGGTTCGATCGCGTTCTCACCGCGTCGAAAGACCGCCGCAAGTACCCCGATTTCACTCTCGAAACCGCCGAATCGATGACCGAAGAAGCACGAGTCTTCGTAGGCGATCTCGTCTGGAACGATCGCAACTTCATGGATCTGTTCAGCGCAGGCTACACGTTCGCGAACGCGGACCTCGCCGCCATCTACGGCATCAAACCGCCGGCGAAAGAGTTCGGGAAGGTCAGCTTTCCCGCGGATTCCGAACGGGCCGGCGTTCTCGGCCAAACTCTTTTCCTCGCTCTCACCGCGAAGCCTGAAGACTCCTCGCCCACCGCGCGCGGTCTCTTCGTGCGCGAACAATTCCTCTGCCAGCACGTGCCGCCTCCGCCACCCGGCGTGAATACCAATCTGCCGCCGGTGACCGAAGCGAAGCCGCAAACCAATCGCGACCGCATGACTGAGCACGCCAGCAATCCGATGTGCGCCTCCTGTCACAAGCTGATGGACCCCATCGGCTTCGGTCTCGAAAAGTTCGATTCCGTCGGCGCGCGTCGCGATAAATACACGCTGACCTTCGCAACCGGACGCGGCGGCGGAAACGGCAATGGCAACAATCGCCCCGCCACAAAGAAGATCGACCTGGATCTCAACACCGCCGGAACCGTAGCCGGCCTGCCCGATTCATCATTCTCTTCGCCCGCTCAGCTCGGCGCCATTCTTGCGAAGAGCGCGCAGTGCCAGGAATGCGTTGTGAAACAATATTTCCGGTACACCACGGGACGCATGGAAGTTCCGGCCGACCGTCCTGTCATCACCCAGGCGCTGGACGATTTCCGGAAATCGCAATATCACTTTAAAGATCTGATGCTGTCGCTGGTTCGGTTGCGGGAATTTCCCGGGTCAGGAGAGATCGCCGATGTCGGAAATCATCACTAAGCGCGTCCGGCTGTCGCGCCGTTCCGTCCTGAAAGGAATCACCGCCGCCGGCGCTCGCATCGCCATCGGACTGCCGCCGCTCGTTTCCATGTTCAATTCGGCGGGCACGGCCTACGCCGCCGAATCGAAGCCGATCGAGAACCGCTTCGTTCTCTGGTTCAACGGCAACGGCATCCCGGAAGGCGCATGGATCCCGTCCGAAGAAGGCCCCGATTACCGGCTGACGCACTGCCTCGCCCCACTCGCCCAGCATCGCGACGATATCCACGTGATCAGCGGCCTCGATAACGCCGCCGCCATGATTCCCGGGCCCGGCGTGGGCAATGGCCACCATAATTCCATGGCGGGGCTCATGACCTGCACGCAGTTCAGCGGGCGCGGCGCGAGCGGGCCTTCGATCGATCAGGCAATCGCGGCGCGCATTGGAGGCGACTCGCGTTTCCGCTCGCTCCAGATCGGCGTTTCGCAGGAATCCTTCGGCGAAAGCATCCAGCGCAACATGAGCTGGGCCGGATACGAGAAGGCGCTGCCGCCGGAGATGATCCCGCACCGACTCTTCGACCGCCTGTTCGGCGCCCGCGAAGAAGGGTGGGCCGACCGTAAACGCAGCATTCTCGATGCGATTCGCGAGGACGCGGACGATCTGAAGAAGAAGCTTCCCGCCGATGATCGCCTTCGCGTGGACGAGCACCTGGCCGGTGTACGCGATATCGAGCATTCGATCGCGGCCCTGCCGCCCGAATATCGCCACGTCGATCCGCCGGATTTCGAAGGCGACCCCAAGGACTGGCCGCGCATCGCCCGCCTGCAGAGCGATCTTCTGGTTCAGGCGCTCGCCACGCACCAGACTCGCGTCGCGTCCTACATGCTCACGAAGTGCCAGGGTCTTTCGCGTTTCCCGTGGCTCGGTTACACGTCCGCACGGCATCACGATTACACCCACACCATGGGCAAGCTTGGAGCCGATGGCGTGGAAGGCCAGAAGGTGCTGCGCGACATCTGCAAGTGGCATGTCCAGGAGTTCTCATATCTCCTCGATCGTCTGAAAGCGGTTCCGGAAGGCGACGGCTCCGTTTTCGATCACACGCTGGTTGCATTCGTTCACGAACACGCTGAGGCGGATCCGCATAAGAACACCGGCCTAGCCATGATTCTTGCGGGCGGCGTCCCGAAGCTTGCCAAGGGCACGCACACGCGCGTCACCGGCACCGTGGGCGATCTCTATCTGACGCTGACGGATGACGTCCTCAACGTAGGCCTCGGCAAATTCCCGACCGCGACCCGAAGAGTGGCCACGGTGGTGGCGTGATCACGCTCCGAAAATCCGCGCTCGCCGTGGCGCTGGTGGCTGTGGCTGCATTGCCGCTCGCCGCGTCGGAACACGACGTCGCCGAATGGGCGATTCGCAGTGGCGGCCGCGTGATTCTCGCGGGCAATCCCGCGCCAATCGATTCCGTTCTGTCGCTCCCCGCGGGAGACGTTCACCTCACCGGCATCGATCTCGCCGGAACCCTGATCACCCCGGATCAACTGGAAATGATCAGCGGACTCACCGGCCTCAAAGAGCTGTCGCTCCCCGGCCCGATCTGGAATCCGGCCTCCGGCAGTTCGCTCGACGCGAATGACAAGCTGAAATTCCTCGCGGGTCTCACCGGCCTCGAAAAGCTTTCGTTCAGCCTCCACTTCCTGACCAACATCAATATTCAGGACAAAGGCGTCGTCCTCCTGACCGGCCTCGACAACCTGCGTGAGCTCCGTTGCGCCCAGTGCCGCATCTCGAAGGCCAGCCTCGCGATCTTCCCGAAACTCGAATCGCTCGACCTGAGCCTCTCTTCTTTCAATGACAAGGGCATGCAGGGCCTCGCGAGCCTCCACGACTTGCGGCGTCTCAATCTGCGGGATACGCTCGTGACGGGCGATGGCCTGCAGAGCCTCAGCGAACTCACGAAGCTCGAAGAACTCGACCTCGCCGGCACGCACGTGACGGACGCGGGCCTGGCGAATCTTCGCAATCTGAAATCGATGCGCGCTCTCAGCCTGCTCGGCTCCGAGGTGAGCGATGAATCGGCCGGCCTGCTGGCGGGGATGACCGAACTGCGCGAGCTCAATCTTTATCGCAGCCAGATCACCAATGCCGGCCTGGCGAAACTTGCCACGCTGAAAAATCTGGAAGCAATCGACCTCCGCTATTCGCGCGTCACCGCGTCGGGCGTGCAGGCTTTCCGCGCGGCGCTGCCGCAATGCAGAGTCGAATTTTCCGGCAATGAACCTGTTTCGCAGAAGGGTCCCGCGCCGAAACCCAATGGAGCCGGCGATGCCGCGCTCGCCGCCTGGGTGCGAGCCGTCGGCGGCAAGGCCGTTTTGACGGACGGCAAACTGCGTTCCGTCTCACTGCGCTCCACCGCGATCTCCGATGCCACACTGAAAAATCTCGCAACCGCGGGAAATGTGGAGAGCGTGGACCTTGAAGGCACGGAAATCGGCGATCTGGGCCTCGCGGCGTTGAAGAATCTGACCAGCCTGCGCGAGCTCAATCTGAATCAAACAACGGTATCGGATAACGGTCTCGCTTCACTCACCGGTCTCATCAAACTGACGACCCTCAAACTGGGCGGCACTCTCGTACGTGGACAAGGCCTGGTTCGATTGAAGGATCTCGCATCGCTCCGCGAGCTCGATCTCACGTCCGCGCCGATCGACGACGAAGGATTGGCCAACATCGGCGAAATCAAAGGCCTCGAACGCCTTTATCTCGGCGACACGAACGTTACGAACGCAGGTCTCAGCCATCTCTCCGCGCTGACTTCGCTGAGGACGCTCGAACTCGCCGGGACCGACACGAGCGATGAAGGTCTGGAAAGCCTCGCCGCCCTCACACGCCTGCGCGTCCTCAATCTCGATTACACGAAGGTGACGGACAAGGGCGTCGCGCATCTGGCGGGCCTGAAAAATCTGGAGCGCCTCCAACTCGTCCGCACGCGAACCGGCGATCCCTCTGCCGAAGTCTTCGCGGGATTGACAAATCTCGCTTTTCTCGACATGAGTTACACGTCGTTCTCGGATTCCGGCCTCAAACAGATTCAGGGCCTCCCCAGACTTCGCGAGCTCCGCCTCGATTCGGCGGGAATTACGGACGCCGCGGCTGAAACTCTGAAATTGATGACCGGCCTCCAGACGCTGAATCTTTATCACACGCCGCTGACCGCAACGGGGTACGAGCAGATCAAAGCCGCGCTGCCCTCGTGCCGCATCATCTTCGACGCCGCCTCTTCGCCAGACGCCCGCAAGACCACCAAATTATGAAGCGCGCCATCCACATCGCCGCTCTTCTCTCGCTCACGGCCTTCTGGCTCACGGGCGCCGACGATACCTGGATCGCGAAAGCTGGCGGCGCCGTCACGCGCGACGCATCCGGCCACATCACGCGCGTCGACCTCCGCTCCAGTTGGGTAACCGATACCGATCTCGCCCAGCTCGCCGCCATCCCCACTCTCCAGTCGCTCGACTTGTCGCTGACCCGCATCACCGATCACGGGATGCAGCAACTGAAGACCGCCCCGAATATCACCGACTTCAATCTCTACTACGCCGAACTCGTGACGGATGAAGGCGTCGCTGCCATCAAAGACTGGAAACATCTGAAGCGCATCAATCTGCGCGGCACGCACATCACGGACACGACGCTGGAGCATCTCGCCGGGATGGAAACGCTGGAATCGATCGACGTGGGCTTCGCGCAAATCACGGACGTTGGTCCGGATCGCCTCGCCGGGCTTCCTCACCTGAAGGAACTCACGCTCGGCGGAAATAAACTCACCGATGTCGGTCTGCTGCCGCTTCGCCATCTCCAGACGCTCACGTACCTCGATCTCAGCGGCGTGCAGCGCGCGGATTCGGGGCTCTGGTCCGTCAACCTCGGCGACCGCGGCATCGAGACAATTGCAGCGCTCCACGAGCTGCATGAACTGCGACTGACAGGCCTGCCGGTCACCGCGGCTTCGATTGAAAAGCTGAAGGGCCTGAGCAAGCTGGAGCGTATCGAGTTGCAGGGATGCAAACGAATCGCCGATGACGCCGCGCCGGCGCTCGGAGCCTTGTCTGCCCTGCAGATCGCCGATCTGAAAAACACGGCGTTCACGGAAGCCGGCGCTCGCGCGCTCAAAGCCGCGAAGCCAGACACTCAGGTTCTTTACGGGCCCATTCCGTCGCTCGCCAGCGTACGATAGCATATTTGTTCGGTTCCGGAACTATTTCGGGAGGAAATCATATGGGTCGATTCAATCGGCGTTCATTCATGAAAGCGGCGGGGCCGGCGAGCCTGATGCCGGCATTACCCCATTCGCTGTTTGCGCAGGTTGCCGCCGGGCGCGGACCGCGCATCATTGAGGAAGTCGTACCGCCTTCGCCGGAAGTGAAGCCGAAATACTCCATCAAATTCGCGGTCATCGGCATCGATCACAACCATATTCTCGGGATCACCGCCGCCATGCAACGCGGCGGAGGCCAACTGGTCTCCGTATTTTCGATGAATCCTCAATACCCGAAGACCATCGCGGATTTCAAAGCGCGTTTCGGCGACGTGAAAATCGCCCGCAGCGAGGATGAGATCCTGAACGATCCCGAAATCAAGCTGGTCTGCGCCGCGCCTATTCCCGATCAGCGGGCCGCGCTCGGCATTCGCGTCATGAAGCATGGCAAGGACTATCTGGTCGACAAGCCCGGCATCATCACGCTCGCGGAACTGGCCGAGGTTCGCAAGACGATCAAAGAAACGGGCCGCATCTACGGAATTCTTTTCTCCGAACGCCTCGAAGTGAGAGCCGCCGTGCAGGCCGGTGTGCTCGTCAAAGCCGGCGCTATCGGCAAAGTGGTTCAGACGATCAACATTGCCCCGCACCAGGTGAATGCGCCGTCTCGTCCCGACTGGTTCTGGGATCCCGCGCGCTACGGCGGCATCCTGTGCGACATCGGTTCTCACCAGGTCGATCAGTTTCTCTATTACACGGGCTCAACGACCGCTGACGTGACGGCATCGCAGATCGCCAACGTCCACTATCCGAAATACCCGAAGTTCCAGGATTTCGGCGATGTGATGCTGCACGGCAATGGCGGCGCAGGCTATGTGCGCGTCGATTGGTTCACGCCCGATGGACTCGGCGTCTGGGGCGACGGACGCCTCTTCATCCTCGGCACGGACGGCTACATCGAACTACGCAAGTATGCCGATATCGGCGGCCGCAAAGGCGGCAACCATCTGTTCCTCGTGGACAATAAATCCCAGCGTTATGTCGATTGCACGAACGTGGTGCTGCCGTTCGGACCGCAGTTCGTGGGCGACATTGTCAATCGCACCCACGTGGCGCAGGATCAGGTGGAGACGCTGCTCACGACCGAACTGGTACTGAAAGCGCAGCAGCAGGCGAAAGTTCTCAAGTTCACCACATAAGGAACGCCGCGATGAATACCAGACGTACGTTCCTGAAGACTGGCGCAGCAGCCGCCGTTTTCCCCGCCATCGTGCCTTCGAGTGTGTTCGGCCAGAATGCGCCGAGCAATCGCATCAACGTGGGCGCGATCGGCGTGGGCCGTATCTCTCTCGCGCATGATCTGCCGGGTATCTGGCAGCACGATATCGCCCGCATCATGGCGGTTTGCGATCTCGATTCGAAGCGCGTGGAACTGGGCAAGCAGTTCATCAACTCGCATTACGCCGAAAAGAGCGGGAAGCCTTATGACGGCGTTACAGGCTACAGCAACCATCACGAACTGCTGGCCAATAAAGATATCGACGCCGTCGTTATCTCGACGCCCGACCATCAGCATGCCCTCTGCGCGGCGGCCGCCGTGCGCGCCGGCAAGGATGTCTATCTTCAGAAACCGGCGTCACTCACTATTGCCGAAGGACGGTACCTGAGCGACGTCGTTCAGAAATCCGGCCGCATATTTCAGATCGGCTCGCAGCAACGCTCGCTGAGCCCCTGGAAGCAGTTTCATCGCACCTGCGAGCTCGTGCGCAACGGCCGCATCGGCCAGTTGAAGCATGTCGAGATCGGTCTGCCGGGCGATCCCAGCGGTCCCGAGGCGCCGCAGATGCCGGTACCGAAGAATCTGAACTACGATGCCTGGCTGGGCTCGACGCCGGACGTCTATTACACCGAAATCCGCGTGCATCCGCAGAGCGATTTCAGCCGCCCCGGCTGGCTGCGCTGCGAGCAATTCGGAGCCGGCATGATCACCGGTTGGGGCGCGCACCATGTGGATACCGCGCACTGGGGCATGGACACCGAACACACCGGTCCGGTTGAAATCTGGGGCACGGCGGAATTTCCGAAGAGCGGCCTGTGGGATGTGCACGGCCCCTTCAAAACCGAAGCCCGTTACGCGAACGGCGTCACGATGGCGATCTCCGGCGACTTTCCGAACGGCATCAAATTCTATGGCAGCGAAGGCTGGATCTTCGTCACGCGTGACGATACTGTCACCGAGTCCGACCCCGTCACCAAAGAAAAATTACCCCCGCTGATGGCGAGCAATCCGAAGATCCTGTCGAGCGTCATCGGGCCGAACGAGATCCATCTCTACGAAAGCCCGGAGCATCACCTGAACTGGCTGCAATGCATCAAAAGCCGCAAGCCGACGATCGCGCCGGTCGAAATCGCGCACCGCGCCTGCTCCACCTGCCTGCTGCATCACATTGCGATGAAGACGAAGCGGCATTTGAAGTGGGATCCGGCGAAGGAGCGTTTCATCGGCGACGATGCCGCGAACGCCATGCTGAGCCGCCCGCAACGCGCTGCTTATAAGCTCGCTTAGCGCGCGGTCCGGCGGCGCCTCAGGGCCGCAAAGCCCAGCGAGGCGAAGCCGAATGCAGCCAGCCCGAGGCTCGCGGGCTCAGGCGCATTCGCCACTTCGATAATCCCGTAGTAAGGACCTTCGGTTCCGCCGCCATAGTTGGTGGTTCCCCCGAACGGAGCATCGTTCCACGTCGCTTTATCGGAAGTGTAGCCCCACGCGTAATGCCAGGCAATCGCCGTGTAGTATTCATCGTCGTTGGCATTGTTCGGCTCGCCGCCCTGCCAGTCCGTATAGTCCACGGCGCTTCCGTCGCTCCAGGCGAAGTTCGACGCGTGCGACCCCCCGAGGCTATCGAAGGACAGGTCCGCAAGCCCAATCCAGAGAGGAGCCCCAGCTACGAACGTATTGGCGAGGAGTTGGTTGTCCGCCGAATTATGAATGGACGCCAAATGTCCGCCGAGCGCTACCGCTTCGTCCTCGGCTGCCTGCCAGCTTTCCGCCTGTGACGTCAAAAAGTACGTGTTACCGCCGAAACTGATCGACGATGCGTGAGCGTTTGCCGCCAAAAGCGCGAGGGGAAGAGCAAAGGTCAGGGCTGTGAGTTTACGCACTTTATAAATTCCTCCGAAAAATCAGTATAGAGACGCGGACCGCGATTCTGTCCAGTACTGTTGTCAGAAGAAGTACTGGTACTTAGCGGGCAGGAGCGGCGGCGACCGCTGCCGCGTCGAGTTCCTGTTCAGTCGGGAAATAGTCGAACGTGCGGTCGATTTTCTTCCCGCGCAGCGTTTTATCGAAGAAATCCATCATCGCGGTCCAGTCTTCGGCCGTGAACGCGTGGGCGTGATGGGAGTAATGCACACCCAGATTGCCCTTCGCGCCCAGCAGATCGTATGCCGGCTCAGCCGCGAGAATCGACTGGTGAACGGCTTCAGGAAGCGAGATCGTATCCATCATGCCTTCGAGCGCGATGAACGGACGCGGCGCGGCGAGCGCAAGAAACCAGTGCTCGTCGAACGGAAGCTTTTCGCGCTGTCCCCAGAATTCATGCAGGTGAGGCGAGAACCAGTTCGGATATTTCTTCTGCATGACGTCGAGCGTTTCGCTCTTGCGCGGTCCGGCGAAGCGGTATGCGCCGATGCCGCCACCGCCCGTAACTACCGGCGCCCCCATCAGGCGATCGTCGAACGCCGCCGCAACCATAGAGGATTTGCCATTGCGCGACGCGCCCGTGATGATGAGCTTCGTCTTATCGATCGCGCGGTCGGTCTCGAGATAGTCCGCCACGCGCGAAGCGCCCCACGCCCACCCCGCGAGAATGCCCCAGTCATAGCCCGGATACGCCGGGAAGAATCGGGTGGTGCGGAATGCCCAGCTTCCATCCGCATTCCGTAGAGTCGTATCTTCGGCGCAGTCATTCGGGTTGAAGACCGTGAGCGCATAGCCCCGCTGAAAGACATTCGCATACTGCTTTGCCACGCTGTCCGCGGTGGCGCGATTGGCGAAGCCACCCGGAATCACCGCCGGTTTCGGCGCGGCCGACGGCGCCGCGGGACCGGCGAGCATCAGCACATCCTCGCCTTTTCCCTGATTCGGACCCTGCGGCAAACGCGAGAGCGGGGTTGCGCCAGGAACCGCGCCGCTCTGGAGAATAATCGTTGGGAATGGACCGCCTTCCACGGGCGTGAAGACGCCAATGTCGAGGCCGAGCTTTTCGCCGGGACCGAAGGTCAGATGGATCAGGCGATAGTTCACCGACCCCTCGAGCACCTTTTCCGAACTGATTTCTTTTCCTTTCACATTCCCGGGCGCGGGCGGCATCTGGCCGACGGCATACCAGGCGAGGATCTTTCGCATCTCCTCGCGCCGCTTCCGCCACTGGCGCGCGTTCGTGACCTTCGCGCCATCGTTCATCGTGAGCACATCGGGCATCGCCGCGCGCACCGGCAGATCTTTCACGCCGGGCATCGGCGCAAGGGGGGTTTTGATCTCCGGAATGGGAATCTCGCGCGGATCGGGTCCCACGTTCTGCCCGAGCAACTCAATCGAGAGCAGGCCGAGCGCGGCGAATAGAATCCGGAGTCTCACGGTCATTTCGCTGTACCTGGCGCGATCGGCGGGGCCGGGAAGTATGCCGGATCCATCGCCGCGATATCCGGACGATAGCTGACCGAGTCCGCCGTGGGGAAGTTCGCCGGGACCTTCTGGGTCACTTTTCCCGTCGCCGCCCATTCCGCGCCGCGCAGGAACGTGGTAATAAAGCCGACGCAGCTCATTGCCGAAACGTCATGCCCCATGGTGGTGTGGAAGATGCGTCCTTTGCCATAGTTAAGAACAATCAGATCCGGCTCGTCGCGATTCGTGCCTTTGCCCGGTGTGGGATCGGAGTGCGCCGTCGCTAGCACGGTCATGTTCTCGCCAGGACCGCGCAGCGAATTGTAGAGCTCGTCGCCCTGATGCATCCACTCTTTGGGAAGACCCTTCGTGATCGGATGATCGCTGTTGCGGATCGTGACCTTGTAAGGAAGCCGGTTGACGTGCGAGCCGCCCCGCCCGGGCGTGGTATCGGAAACCAGCTTCCCTTCCTTGTAATACCAAAGCGCTCCGGATTTTTCATCGCGGCTCCCCCAGCCGCCGATCCCGATCATCAGATTGTACGCGCGCCAGGTGGGGAAAGAATTATCCGCGGCGTGCACGGAGACCATGCCGCCGCCATTCTGCATGAAGTCTTCGAAAGCTTTCTGCGTTTCCGTGGGCCAGTCGATGGTTAGGGCGTCGTTGTTGTAATTCATGACAACCACCTGGTATTTCGAAAACTCAGGCTTAAATCCGGAGAGATCGCTGCCTTTGGGCGGCGCGGTCACGATGTCCGTCTGGAACAGACCCGCTTCGTCGAGAACCTTTTTGAGCACCGGCGTGGTGAGTTGCCAGCGATGGTTGTTCTGGCCATCCACGATCAGCACTCGAATTGGCGCTGCCTGTGCGTTAATCACGCTCGAGAGCAGGAATCCTCCGGCGGCAATAAACGGGGACATTCTCATGGAACGCTCCTTCAGGCCTCCGCATGGAAGCGGTTCCGGCCAAGCCTGGTCCGTAGTATATCCGAATGGCGGAATCCTGATAGCATTCCCCGAACAGGCTCGCCATGGCCAAAAAGCCATTCCAACGACAGCAGATTGCACGGTTAGATCCTGCGCGGTCGGGATTCCGAGAGCCGATTCCGACCGATGGGTGTTTGCGCAAGCCCGAGCCGAAGCGGTTGGCGAAGTGCCGAGTTTATGGAGGTTCGAGCTACAGACGAAGTTCTTCGCCGCGTTTGCGAACGATTCACGTCAGAATCGGTCGGAGGTTGGGCTACCCCCATTAAGTGCGTGGAGCGCCGAGGACTGGCGGAGAGGGGGGGATTCGAACCCCCGGTAGCTCTTTAAGGAACTACGACGGTTTAGCAAACCGCTGCTTTCGACCACTCAGCCACCTCTCCGCGAGATGCGATACGGCCGAACAGTCTCGATCTTAGCATGGCGGCGGCCCGTTCCGCCGTGCGTTAGAATGAAGAACGTACGCGCCCGTAGCTCAGCTGGATAGAGCGTTTGCCTCCGGAGCAAAAGGTCAGAGGTTCGAATCCTCTCGGGCGTACCACCCTTCTCTATCAGTCCCCCTGGGACGCGGGTATCCACACCCGGCGGATTTTGTATTCAAATTTCAAATAACTCTCGGGTAGTGGTCTTTGGCAGACTTGCCCTCATCGCGTGATGATAGCGCCCTGGGGCTCTGTATCGCGATATGACTTCCGCCGTCTCAAACCCAGCTCCGAGGGCACACGTCCGGTTCGCTCGGCTTCGTTCGCCCCCCTAAAAAAGTGGGTTTGTTCAGGCTTCGCTGCGGAAATTTCGCGTTGACGGCCGAATTCCGCGCTGCCGGGGGGCAGGATGGCGAGTCGTTTGGCTCTCATGGGCGTCCATGTTAGCTTGCCCGCGCCCGGGCTCCGCCGGTTCGGTAGTTGATTTTGCACGAGAAAAAAGCTGTGACTGAAGTTTCAGCTTAACTATTTTCACTCGCTTTGCGGCGCATGTGACGATATGCGAACATTGGGCGTACCCCCTTCCGATCATGCTCATACGGGACCGGCTCGCCTCTGGAAAGCCATCCATCTCTTTCGAATTCTTTCCGCCGAAATCGGACGAGGCCGCGGCGCAACTGGAACGAACCATCGCGGAACTGGGCGCTCTGGAGCCAGCTTTTGTTTCCGTCACTTACGGGGCCGGCGGCTCTACGCGCGAGAAGACGCTGGAGATCGTGTCGCGGATCCGCCAGCAGGCGGGGATTGAAGCAATGGCGCATCTCACGTGCGTCGGGGCGACGCGCGAGGAGATCGGTGGCGTGGTCGGGCGGCTGACTGATGCCGGGGTCACCAACATTCTTGCGCTGCGGGGCGATCCCCCGAAAGGCGAGACGAAGTTCCGGCCTGTCGAAAATGGGTTCGTTTATGCGAATGAGCTGGTGAGCTTTATCCGGGATCGCCATGGAGCCGGCCTCTCCGTGGGAGGGGCGGCTTATCCGGAAACGCATACAGAGTGTGTGGATTCGGCGACGGATCTGGCGAATCTGAAGCGCAAGGTCGATGCGGGCGTGGATTTCCTGATCACGCAGCTCTTCTTCGATAATCGGCGCTATTGGGATTTTTGCGACCGGGCCCGCGCGGCGGGAATTCGCGTGCCGATCATTCCGGGTATTATGCCGCTGACGAGCGCCGGTCAGGCGGAGCGTTTCGGCGCGTCATTGCCGGATGGGCTGGCGGAGGAGATCGACCGGCGGCGGCACGATCCGGCGGCGATTGCGCAGCTGGGCGTGGCGCATGCTACCGCGCAGTCGATCGATCTGCTGCGTGGCGGCGCGCCGGGGGTTCATTTTTATACGCTGAACCGGAGCACGGCGACCAAGGATGTGTTCACGGAGCTACGCGTAGCCGGGCTCGCCTGACGGGGTAAGCTATACTGGTTCAGTTGTGATTGCAACTCTTCTTATCATTGTTCATGTGATCGTGTGCCTGTTCCTGATGGTGGTTGTCCTGCTGCAGAGCGGCAAGGCGGCGGACCTGGCGGGGGCATTCGGCGGAATGGGCTCTCAGACGGCCTTCGGTCCGCGGGGTTCGGCGACTCTGCTTTCGAAGGCGACGACGGTTTCGGCGATTATTTTTATGCTGACGTCGATTTCGCTCTCGGTGGTGGCGACGCGCGGCGCGGGTGTCTCGAAGGCTCCCGTTCTGGAACGTCATGGGTCGCGGCCGGCGCCGACAGCGCCTGCGACGCCTCAGCCCGCGCCGCAGAAGAAGTAGTTGTAAAATCGCCCCAGTATTGCGGAGGTGGCGGAATTGGCAGACGCACTAGCTTGAGGTGCTAGCGGGAGCAATCTCGTGGGGGTTCAAGTCCCCCTCTCCGCACCATAGATTCTAAATAACTTAACGGCCATCAGGCGATTGATGGCCGTTTTGTGTTTACTTTTGGCCTTTCCCGAGCTTATCCGCTTCTTTGGTATGCAGAGCCGCCTTTGCCGCGTCGCCCTTCTGCAGGTAGAGTTCCGCCAGGCGGCGGTGGATCACTGCGCGGCTGGGGTCGAAATCCAGGGCGCGGGTGTACTGATCGATCGCCTGCGTATACATTTTCTTCTCCTTGTACGCTACGGCGCGTTCCACTGCGATATCCGCCTGGAGTCCCTGGTAATACTCCGACGCTGGGAACTCCTTGCCTTCCGGCAGCGCGGCGCTCAGCGCCGCCAGCGCTTTGTCGCTCGCGTGCTGGCCGTTATAAACTCGCGCGATGTTCAGGTATGCGGCAGGCTGCGAGCTATCCATCGCGATGGATTTCCGGCATAAGTCCTCGGCTTCGGCGAAGCGCTGCTTCCGGATATAAACCGCCGCCAGCGAATTCAGCATCTCCGGCGTGGCGTAGGGCGTGTGAATCACTTTTTCGAACTCGTCGATCGCGGCGGGGTCCTGCTTCAGGTCCACATACGCCAGCGCCAGAAAATAGTGCGCCGGGACCATCGTGGGATCGGCCGCGAGGGCCTTATGGTTTAAATCCAGAGACGCGGCTGGATCTCCGAGTTTGCGACGGACTTCCCCCAGCAGCGAAAGAAGAGTCGGTAAGCCGGGGCTTTGCTTCAGCCCGAGCTCCAATTGCTCCTGGGCCTTTTCGTTCAGGCCCTGATCGAGATAGAGACGGGCCAAATAGAAGCGCGCCCACACCAGCTCCGGATCGAGATCGATCGCCTGCTGCAATTCGGCCTTGGCGTCGCCGATCATCGCAGTCGACTTCTCCGCGATATACGCCATGCCCAGAAGCATGTGGGCGGACGCGGATCGCGGATCGGCCGCCAGCACGGACTTGCATTCGCGAACCGCCTGTTCGACGTTCCCCTGTTGCAGGTGCTGCGCGGCGATGCCCAGTTGTGCGCCGTGTGGATCGGCAGGAGGGGCCTGCGCCCACATCGTGCCCGAAGCCAGGAGGACAACAGCGATCAGAAGCCGCGGCACGGCGCCATTATATCGGAGGCGCTCAGTGGGCATCCGCTTCGTCCACCTGCAAAATCTGATCCGCGCGAACGCCGTCCAGCACCTGCTTCTTTCCGCTGGGCCATTCGATCTCGACGCGAGCGACGGTTTCATTACCCAGGCCGAAATACAAACGCGTATCGCTGGTGCTGAGGTAACTTCCGTACGGATTCACTTCCCGGAACTGCGTCCTGCCGCCGCTTGTCACGCGCACCTTCGCGCCCACTCCAAAACGATTGCTCTCCCGGCCGCGCGCGCGAAGCGCGATCCAGTGATTGCGATTGCCCCCGTCATTACGCAGCAGCAGCGGACTCCCGCCGGAATCGCTCACCACAACATCCAGATCGCCGTCGTTATCGAAATCCGCCACCGCCAGACCGCGGCCCACGTGTTGAATGCGAAGCCCCGGCCCGCTCTCCGCCGAGACGTCCCGAAAATGGCCGCCACCCAGGTTGCGGTACAGCAGGTCGGTCTGCCGATACGAAAGCCGCGGATCGTAGAGCGCCACGTTATCGATGACGTGTCCATTGGTCACATAGATATCCGGATACCCGTCATTGTCGAAGTCGAAAACTTTCGCGCCGAAGCCGAGCGTCTTCACGCTGGATGGCAATCCGGCTTTGACCGTGCCATCTTCAAAAATCAGCTTCCCCTGGTTGTGATAGATCGGGTTGTACTGGTCCGAAAAGGCTGTGAAGAAAATGTCGGGCAAGCCATCGCCATCGAGATCCACCATCTCGACGCCCATGCCGGCGAGCGCCTTACCGTTCATGTCGAAACCCACGCCGGCGCTGTAGGTGACGTCGTCAAACGTGCCGTCGCCTTTGTTGCGATACAGAAAATTGCGGACGCCATCGTTGGCCACGAAAATATCGGGCCATCCATCGCCATCGATATCGCCGATGGCCACCCCCAGAGCCTTTCCCGCCGGATTCGCCACGCCCGCTTTGCGGGAAACCTCCGTGAACGTGCCATTCCGGTTGTTGTGGAACAGCAACGACGGCGTCCCGTCGAACTGCTGCGGTTCGCAGTACATGCGATAGCCCGGTTTTTTGTATCCACAGTAGGGCGGTTTATGGATGTCGTAATCGACGTAGCGTCCCACAAACAGATCCAGGTAGCCGTCGCGGTCGTAGTCGATCCACGCGGCGCTGCTGCTCCACCCCGTGGCGCCGACTCCGGCTTTGGCCGTTACATCAGTGAAGGTCCCGTCGCCGTTGTTGCGGAAAAGCTGGGAGCCTCCGAAGCCGGTGAGATAGATATCCAGATTGCCGTCGTTATCGTAGTCGCCCACGGTCACGCCGGTCGCGAACATCCCATTGCCTTTGACGCCGGCTTTAGCGGTCACATCCGCGAATTTGCCGTTGCCCAGATTGCGATAGAGCACATTGCCGGGCGATGGCTTGCCATGGGCGAGATCGGCCCCGTTGGCGAAAAACAAATCGGGATAGCCGTCATTATCGAAATCGATCACGCCCACGCCCGAGCCGAACGTCTCGAACATGTGCTTATCCGTCGACGCGCCGCTTTCGTGACGAAACGTAATGCCGGATTCCGCCGCAACGTCATTGAACTGCACCGGTCTGGGCGCCTGCTGGCTCTCGAGAGACAGGGGCGCGAGGAGAAGCAGCACATTGGCGCTGAAAATCAGGGGAGTTTTGCGCAGGAGCGGCGCGATGCGGGATTTCATATCTGTCGTTGAATCGCCCGGCGCTACTTGCCGGAAATCAGGACCTCCACATAGTCTCCCAGTTGACGAGCGCTGAATTGATTGCCTTCGAAATCGGCCGCAAGACGGCCCCGCCGATCGATTACCAGTGTATGCATCGAGTGTGTGAAGTAGCCATCGTCGGGCCAGAAATTCAATCCGAACCGGCGCGAAACGGCCTTCACTTCGTCGAGCTGTCCGGTCAGGAAGTGCCACGATTCCGGATTGGCCTTCCAGGTCGACGCATATTTGGCCAGTACTTTGGGCTGATCGTGCACCGGATCGAAGCTGACGCTGAGCAGCACCAGATCGCGGCCCATGCGGCTGGCGAAGCGTTGATTCAGTTGTCCGAAGTTGTTGGAGAGCCGGAAGCAGTAATCGGGCAGGGGGCAACTCGTATAGATGAATGTCATGGCGACTACTTTTCCGGCCCATTGCGAGAGGGACACGCGGCGCCCGGTCTGATCGGTCAAAGTGAAGTCAGGCACGGCGTCACCCGTGTGTACGGTGGCGCGAGGAGCCTGGAGCAATTGCAGACGGCGCGCGAGCATCGGCTCCCACTCGGAGCTTTCGTAATGGTGAACGCGGATGCCTTCCGCATACGACCGGTCCTTCTCTACGACCAGCGTGAAATCCACATAGGCGCCCGGCTTCAGATTGGCCAGTTCACGATTATCCAGAACGGAATACGCCATGGTCATCGCTTCCATGTAACCGGGGATGGCTGAGCAGGAGGCGTCAAAACTGCGTTGCGTCTGATCCACTTTCAGAACAATCCCAGTGACCGGATATCGCGCGGCGGCGGCCAGATTCAGGCCAGCCAGGAGCAATAGGGCGATGACCCCGGAGAGTGTCCGCGCCCCAGCCGGGCTAGTTGACCGGGCGAGCATCGTGCCCTCCCAACCGGTACCGCGGCCGTTCGATCGCGCGATAGCCGGCGGCGGATTGCCGGACTTCGATCGCGCGGTTTTCAGGCACGGAATTGAACCGCTGCGGCTGCGCGCCTCCCGGCCACTGAATTTCCAAGCCTACGATTTTCGCCGATTTACCCAGCCCGATGTGCTGCTCCAGCGGCGAGGCTCCAAACGACCCTCCGCTTCCCACGGTCCGATAAACCGCTCGCGTCTGCGCGCCGTTTTTCACTGTCACTTTTATCCTGGCGCCGATGGCCGCGCGGTTTGCTTTGACTCCCACCAGCCGCACGCTGATCCAGTCATTGTCGTGGCCTGGATTTTCGAAAAGCCGGAACGCGTGGCTGTCGCCTGGAATGGCGCCGCCGACCACTTCCAGCAGATCTTCATCTCCATCATTGTCGATGTCCGCAAACGCCACGCCATGCCCTTTGTGCAACTCACCCGTGCCGGAGGAGGCGGTGATGTCCAGGAATTTCTTTCCGTCTTTGTTATGCAGCAGTACATTGGGGACCAGAGCCGTATAGGACGGTTCTCCGGTGCCGAAATAAATGTCGGGATATCCGTCGTTATCCACATCGCCGAAATTCGAACCCATCGGCATGAAAGCTTTGTTCAGACCCGTTTCTTCCGTGACATCGCGAAAAGCGCCATTGCCCAGATTGCGATAGAGCTTCATGGTGGGGCCGTTATGGGGCAGGTCCAGGTATGTGCGCGCGGTCTCGTCCACGGACATCGAGTAGCCGGTCGCCAGAAGATCCGGCCAGCCGTCGTTGTCGTAATCGAAAAACCAGGCGGCGAATCCATGGCCTGGGCCCTGCACGCCGGCCTGCGGAGCTACGTCCGTGAAAGTCCCGTTGTGGTTGTTATGAAACAGCGCGTTATCGCCGCGGTAGTTGGAGACGTAGAGGTCGGCATAGCCGTCATTGTCATAGTCGGCCGCTACTACCGCCTTGGCAAATACGGAGAGGTCAGTTCCCGACGAATGCGAAATGTCCTTAAATGTGCCGTCGCCGTTGTTCAGGAAAAGCTGATTCGGCTCGTTTTCGTTGCCGACGTAGAGATCGAGGAAACCGTCGTTATTGATATCCGCCCACACGGCGGTCTGCGTCGTGGTGGGCTCGGCCAGGCCGGCTTCCACCGTGACATCGGTGAAAACGCCCTTGCAGTTATTGCGCAAGAGCGATTTCCGCTGGGGCGTTTCCCAGCCGCCGCGCAGGACCAGGATATCGAGGCAACCATCATTGTTGTAATCGGCCTGGATGAGGTTGAGTCCACCCACCTGGGACGCCAGCCCTGATTGCGCGGTGCGGTCCGTAAACGTGCCATCCCCGTTGTTGTGGAAGAAATGCATGGGCGCGCAGAAGTCCCAGTCGGAGGTGACGATATCGAACAGACCGTCGTTATCGAAATCGTCGACGATCAGGCCTCCCGCTTCCGAGAAAATTTTATCGAGTCCCGCGAGCGGCGCCGTATCGGTAAAGCGGCCAATGTCTTCTGCGGATGCAAATCGCGAAGGCTCCAGCAGTTGCTCTTTAGGTACGCCGTCCGGATATTGGCCCAGCGTCATATAGGCAACGTTCAATAGCCACCTGGTCTCGAGGTCGCCCGGTCGTAGCTGGAGCGACGCGAGGAAGTGCTGGATGGCTTTTTGCGAATCGTCGCCTTTGGCGTATTTGAATTCGGGACGAATCGGAAAGAGGCAACGCTCCGCGGGATGACGGTATACGTCATTGACCATCTCCGACCGGTGAAGATATGACACGCCCAGCATCTCTTCCACCTCCGGCAGCATTTGCGGCGCCGCCGCCGAAGCCATGCGGAGGGCCGCCTCAAACTGGGCGATGGCCGGATCCATTTCTCCCCGATAGGCGTATACCTGCGCCACTCCGAGGTGCAGCGACACCGCATCGGAAGGCGAGTGATCGGCTTCATCCGCAGCCGCGGCCAGTTCGTCTGCCCGAGTTCTCAGATCGGTCAATGACTGCTGGCGCATGGCGCACGACATGGCCGGATCGGCATTCCAGTGGTCAGGCTTGACATAATCCGCCAGCGCCGACCCCGCTTCAATAAACCCGGCGACGTTCGCGTCAAACCGGATGCTGCCTTCGGCGCGAACGGCGGCCTGACGGGCTCGCTGGAACTCTTCGATTCCGGCGAATTCGTCCGCGGTCAGCACTTTGAGGATTGCGAAGCCGGAAGGAATCCGGAACACGGGCGAAAGCTGACCGGGAGCGAGTCCGGCGAGGGCGGTTCGGATCTCAGCGCGAAGGCTGGAGGGATCGACTTTGCCCAGCAGGCCGCCATCGAGCGATGTCGCATCCACGGATTTCTCGCGGGCGAGCACGGCGAAATCAGCGCCTTTCTCGATCTCCGCGCGGATTCGAGCCGCTTCTTCCGCTGAATTGAGAACCAGGAGCCGCAACGGGACAGCGCTGGAAGTTTGCTCCTGGCCGGGGGCGAAGAGGACAAAGGCCAGCAGCAGACAGACAAGCGCGCGCGGCATGGATACCCGCAAAGTTCTGCAATAATATCACGGCTGGCGCCCGCATTTCTTTGACCCTATGGGCGTTGTCGCGCCGGCGCCCAGGGAATATCGGCTCAACCGGCGTTCTAAGGGTAAGGGTTGGCGACGGGGTGGGTCTCGATCCACACCTGTTCGCGGGAAGCGTCATCCGTCTTGCCCAGGGCCGTCAATGAGCGCGCAAGAATCCCGTGAGCAGTTCGCTCAAAATTCAAATCGTTTCCCGAATTTTGCAAGGCGAGCCGCGCCGCTTCAGCCGCCTTATCCGGCTGACCCTGCCGGTCGAAAAATTTAGCGCGTTCGAGGAGCGCCGGTCCATACCCGGGAACGCGCTCGAGAATCTCGCCGGCAATCGACTGCACCTCGGCCTCCTCGCCGTAGCGTTGCAGGAATGCCGCGTATTGCCATGCCGCATCCGGATCGTAGGTCTTCCGGCGTAGATTGACTGCGTTCGCCCTTCGAAAAGCGGCCCGCGCTCCCGTTGCATCCTCGACCCCGCTGGAACAGGCGCCCAACAGCGTATTGATCGGCACGAGCGCATCGTCGCTGAGACCGGGCAGGAGCAGAGCGGCTTTTTCCTGCTCCACGCAGGCGCGGTCGCGCCAATTCATATGGGCCCACTGCGCGTAGGAATTCCTTGCTTCCGGATCGCGCGGCGTCAGGCGAACCACATGCTCGAGTAGTTGGCCCGCCTCCACGCTGTTGGACTGCAAGTCCATCAGCAACTCGCCCAGGGCCAGCTCCAGACCAGGATGGGCGGGATGGGCCGAAAGTCCCTTGCGAAGAATCTGTTCGGCGTCCGCCGGTTGTTTCATCTGCGCATAGCAATCGAAGAGCGACAAGTAGGGCGCGGCGGTTGGCGCGGGGGAGGATGCCAAAGCCGAAGTCAGAGTCTGCACGGCGGCGGCGCAATTCCCTTCTTTCGCCTGCCGCGCGCCGAGATCCCAGGGGGATGGCGCCGGAGCGAAAGCCTGCAAACCCGGCAGACTGGCAACGATCGCCAATGTCAGACGAGCCAGACGCATTATTTTGGCTCCGTCACGCGCAGGATCTCGTTCGCGCGCAGATTTTGTGTAACCACCTGGTCGCGGCCGGAAGGCCAGTGAATCTCGACCCGCGAGATCGCGCTTTCGTCGCCAAGCCCGAAGTAGAGCGGCAGGGAACTCTGCGAAAGATATCCTGACTTGCCGTCGTTGTACTTGAAATACTTTGCGCCACCCGCGGTAGTCACGCGTACCGCGGCGCCCAGGCCATCGCGGTTCGACGCCGTCCCGGTCAGCAGCACTTTGAGCCAATGGATCTGTTTGCGCGCCGCAAGATCGCTCACGAGAACCTGTGGTTCCGAATTAAAGTCGCTGGTCACCAGATCCAGATCCCCGTCGTTATCCAGATCGAACAAAACTCCGGAGCGGCTTCCGAGCGGGGCCATCACTGTGACCGTATCCTTACGATTCGCGCAAATCTGGTGCATGATGTTCTGCGGATCCGGCGGCATGGCGGCGCAGTTCAACTGGAACCACGGCGTGTGCGTCCGCCCTCCGCGGCGCGGCTCAATGCCCAACTGAAACTCGGCGCCCAGAAACTTTTTCCCGTGGT
>CAZWTH010000232.1:0-8533 GCA_964636715.1 uncultured Solibacteraceae bacterium
GCACCCACAGCCGCAGCGTTTTCCCCTTTTCATTGATTTCGTGCCGGTATACCCGGTATCCCGGCCATCCCAGCAGCTTTGTCAGTTCACTGTCTCGCAAACTGCTGAGTTTACCGAAATCGACCTCACCTCACAGCCACCCCTGCTTGAGATCTGTCAGATTCCTGCGCAGAGCCGATTTTTTCTTCGAAGGACAGATAAGCGCCGTTGAGTGTCCACATCTTCAGCGCCTGTTCGCGGGTGATGGTCTGTTCGGGACCGAGCACCGTGCCGTCGGTGAGCTTACGCGTAATTGCCATCCACATTCCGAAGAATGGGTTATAGGGATTGATAGCGTTTCGCGAATCGAAGCCGACCATGTGGTCGGAGCCGCCGGCTACCACAATGCCGTTCTCGAATAACGAGCGCAACGGAATGAAATTCTTCATGCGCTCGGGGCCGAAGATGTCCTTGATAGCGGCGCCGTCTTTATGCAGCCAGGCGGGCTGGCAATCGAAGACGACGCCCAGTTGCTTCGCGCGCTGGATCGTCTGCGGAGTCGGGAAATTGCCATGCGTGACCGTGAAGCGGCGGCCCAGGATCGGCTTCTCGCGATTGGCGGCTTCGTAGGCATCGAGCAGGAGATCGAGCGATCCGCCGCCGGTGACATGGGCGGTCATCTGCCATCCGAGCTCATCCGCCGTTTTCGCCATCTCGACGAGGTTCTCAGCCGGAACTGACAAGACGCCGCGATATGCGGGGTCGTGATAGCCATAGAGCTCCGTGTGCTCCCCGTAGGGCTCGCGAAGGTACGCGGTGCCGAGAAGAATGCCGCCATCGGCGATGACTTTCAGCGAACCGACGCGGTACCAGTCATCTCCCATCCCGGTAACGAAGGGGATGGATTCGATTTCCTTCCGCACATCAGCCGGGGTTCCCTGTCCGGTCATCAGATAAGTGACATAGCTGCGGACCGTGAGCTCGTTTTTCTCCCGCAACTCCTGATAGACGCGGAAGCCCTCCGGATGTTCGGAGCGATCGATAACGCTCGTAATCCCGACGGCGTTGTATGCCTTCTGCATGGCTTTGAGGCCCCAAACCATATCGTCGTGAGTCGGGGTTTTGGACGTGCGGAGCGGCCTCAGCAATTGTGGCGCGCCAATGATCAGACCGGTTGGCTCGCCGTTCTTGTCCTTGATGATCTTGCCGTTGGCCGGCTCCGGCGTATCGCGCGACACGCCGATCATGCGGAGGGCGGTCGAATTCAGCGCTGAACTGTAGCCGTTGTCCGTCAAGGCAGCGCGGTCGGGCGCGGCCGCGTCGAGTTCCTGACGGGTCGGATAGCGGTGTTCGTCGAGCCGCGAGGAGTAGACCTTCGGGATCAGGATGACGCGGTTGGGAGGAAGAGAGTCTACTCGATTGCGAATGTATTTCTGAATATCGGGAATCGACTTCAGGACCGGGATTGGGCCGTCCTGTTCTGCGAGCGCCGAAGTAATGGGATGCGTATGACTATCTTCAAGCCCCGGCAGAACGGTGCGTCCATGGAGATCGATCATGCGCGCGGATGGCCGCGCGGCCTTGCGGACCTCAGCGAGCGTTCCGACGGCGAGAAAGTGATTGCCGCGTATCGCGACGGCCTCAACCGCCGGGTGGGCGTCCCACATGGTGACGATGTGGCCGTCGTAATAGATGACATCCTGCGCGGGCTGTTGAGCGGCTAACGCGAGGGGGAAAGCAACAAGAAGCCAAAGGGAAGAGGTTTGAATGGGATTTCGGATAGCCAATGGATGCTCCAGCAAACGCGGGTCGATTGTAACACCGGAGAGGTAGCCTCTCCTTCACGAACTGTGCGCAATTCACATTTCGCCTACGGAGACGTGATTGCTAAAGCATTGGGTCCCTTTTCTGGGGGCCTATCCCAGAATGGCGGGTAAATCCGAGCTTTTCTGTGGTTTTCGACCGAAAGGGGTTTTCATGCATCGATACGCCGGCTGGCTTACTATCGCACTCTTTGGTGTTTCGCTTCCACTTCACGCGGCAGCGCCGCAGATTGTTTCCCTCAGTCCCACGTCTGGGAGCGGGCAGACCCAGGCATTTACGCTCACGGTTTCCGACTCCGCGGGCGCTTCGGATATTTCGTGGGTGGATCTTCTGATCAATACGAGTTTCAGCGGAACCAGCGCATGCTGGATCGCATACAACCGGGGCGACCAGACGGCGAGTGTCGCGGGGGACAACGGTTTCGGCAGCGGAGGCCGCTCGCAGTGCACTGCCGATAGTGTGACCGCAACCCAGTCCGGTAACGATCTGACGGTGGTTTTCAATATCACGTTCGATCCGCGCTGGACCGGCCCCAGAACGATATGGGCCGATGCTCTCGATCAATCGAACAGCGATTTAGGCTATCAGCAAGTGGGCACATGGACGGTGGTGGCGACCAACCCGGTTCCGGACTTCACGATCTCGATCTCGCCCGCGAGCCAGACTACTCAGCCTGGCCAATCGGTTCAATACAACGTGACGGCGACGTCCGTCAATGGGTTTTCCGGCGACGTTCTCTACAATGTGGCCACCGATCCTCAACTGTCTGGGGTGACGATAGAGGAACAGGGCCCCGCCGGCGACATCCGGTCGTTCATCCACGTGACTCCCAGTCAGCCAGGGACCGGGGTCATTATTGTCCACACGTCCAGCAGTACGCCACCCACGAATAACATCACTCTGACCGGAACATTTCAGAACGCCAGGATTGAGCACACGTATTCGTTTTCGCTGTCGCTGGTCGCGCCGAATGGTCCGGCGATCACACTCAGCCCCACGACGGGCAGCGGCTCGAATCCCACGTTTACCATCACGGCGACCGATCAGGGCGGATTCGCGGCAGTCGATTCGATCAGTCTGCTGATCAACTCGTCACTCGATGGCCGCAATGGCTGCTGGCTCTACTTCGCGGCGGACCATAGCGGAACCGGCTATCGGGCAGGCACGCTCGCGCTGGCAAGCGATGATACGACCAGTTGGGCGGATCAGACTGATGTGCATGAGAACGATACTTCCGTGGTCTCGGTTGAGAACAGCCAATGTTCCGTGTTTGGCGGACCAACGACCGTCAGCAACAGCGGGAACACGGTGACCCTCACGATTACGCTGACGTTTGCATCGTCGTTTACCGGGTTGAAACAGGTTTGGGTACGGGCAGCGGACGTCGCGGGGCCGAGTTCAGGCTACCAGCAACTCGGGAGTTGGAATGCAACCGCCGCATCGGGCGGAGCGGACTTCTCTCTTGGGGTGTCCCCCGCGTCTCAAAGCATGGCGGGCGCCGGCGCCGTCAAATACGGAATCATCGTCACCGGCTCGAACGGATACACAGGCACGCCGAATCTGAGCGTCACCGGGCTGCCCCCGAACTCCACGCTGGTTCCACCTTCGAATGTTCCGGCGGGCCAGCAAACGCTGTTCACGGTGAACACCACCGCCTACACGCCGGCGGGATCGTACCCTCTGACGATCACCGGAACAGACGGAGCCCTCTCGCATACGATCACGGCCACGCTGAATATGCTGGCGGCTCCCACGCCGGCGTTGTCCGCAAGTCCCAATGCCGGATCAGGAACCACGCAGACGTTCGTGTTTCACGCCACGGGCCAGCCCGGGTATCAGGCCATCGTTGTCGATGCGCTCATCAGTCCGACGCTGGATTCGAGGAACGCCTGCTGGCTGGCCTTCACGACAAACAACTACGGCGTCCAGCTCGCGAGCGATGACGGGAGTATCTGGATGTACCCAGACAGTACGACGCACAAAATGGAGAACAGTCAGTGCATCGTGACGGACGCTGTCACCGACCAGCCGGATAACGGATGGGGATTCAAGGCCACCATCACGTTTAAGAGCGGTTTTGCCGGTAACAAGAACATCTACATGTACTCCACGACTCCGCAGGGTGATGAAACCGGCTATCAGTTGCAGGGAACGTGGACCGTGCCTTCGAACTGACGGTTATTTCCGGCCGTAGTCGAGCTTCGGATACCAATCGGCGCCGCGGCCAGCGGGCGTGTAATCGAGCATCTGCCAGAGCATGTCCATGTCCGGGGCGCCGCGCGGATCCTGGCCGGGATCCGACATCTCGAAGCTCATTTCAGGACTGTAGAAATGCTGGATAGCGCCTTCGCGGCGCGTGAAGACAGCGAAGCCGGGCATGTCGGCATCCTCGGCGTTCACGTAGGCGCGGGTATAGTCGCCGGAGGCGTCGGAGAAAAACCGCAGGTTCATCAGGCCGCGCTGCTTCTGGAATTCGAGGAGGCGCTCGATTGGTGAGCGCGCCGTCACAGCCAGGGCAACACGCTCGCGAAGGTTGACGGTCGCTCCGTTCCATGACGTCAGGAACGACGTGCACATGGGGCATGCGGCCGCGCGTTGTGGACCGAACATCATGCTGTAGATCAGCAGCGTGTCCTTATCCCCGAAGAGATCGGAAAGATGAGTGGGGCCGTTGGGTCCAGTGAATTCGAAATCCTTTGGGATCGCGCCGCCGGCCGGTAAAGCGCGGCGTTGCGCGGCGACGCGTTCCAGATGGCGCCGCAGATCGATTTCTTCCGCAAGCAGCGCATTGCGCGCGGCGCGATACTCGCGGCTTTCGTTCGGGAAGTGGGCTTTATTCGTTGCGACGAGTTGCTGCGCTGGAATGAGAGTCGCCATGCCCCTAAGATAGCGAAATACCGGACGGCAATTCTGCTATGCTGGGGGCGCAATGCCGGAATGCAGCCATCTCGATCAGATTCAGGACGTGCGGCCGCACACGCGCGGCTGCGAGGAGTGCCTGAAAATGGGCGATTCCTGGGTGCACTTACGGCTGTGCATGACGTGCGGACACGTGGGCTGCTGCGATTCTTCAAAGAACAAGCACGCCACGAAGCATGCGCATAGCGCCAAACATCCTATTGTGCGGTCGATTGAGCCTGGCGAGGACTGGGGCTGGTGCTACGTCGACGAAGTGGAACTGGACTTTTCCTGATCCGGAATGGCGGCGCTGGTCGAGTTCCGCAACGTCCGGTATCAGACCGGCGGCCGTGAAATTCTGCGCGGCGTCGATCTCACTGTCGAAGAAAATGAAACGGTGGTGCTGCTGGGGCGCAGCGGCTCCGGCAAGACGACACTCCTGAAAATGGTGAATGGGCTGATCGCTCCGTCCTCCGGCGAAGTGCGGTTTGGCGGAACGCCGGTGAATGCTCAGGATCCGATTCAAATGCGGCGCAGGATCGGCTACGTGATTCAGGATGGCGGCCTGTTTCCGCACTGGACGGTTGCCGAGAATACCGGTCTGGTTCCGGCGCTCGAAGCATGGCCGCGCGAGAAGACAGACGCGCGGGTCACGGAGTTACTGAACGCGGTGGGGCTCGCGCCCGAGACATACGCGGCGCGGTATCCGCGGCAGCTTTCGGGCGGCGAGAAACAGCGGGTTGGAATTGCGCGGGCGCTGGCGGCGGATCCGCCGCTGCTGCTGCTCGATGAGCCATTCGCGGCGCTCGATCCGGTGACTCGCTTCGGGATGCAGCGGCATTTCGCGGAACTGCGCAAGGCATTCGGGAAGACCGCGATTTTCGTGACGCACGATGTTCGGGAAGCGCTGACGCTCGGGTCGCGTATCGCGTTGCTGAAGGACGGCGAGATTGAAACGGTCGCTCCGGCGGAAGAGTTCGCGCGATCGACATCGCCCGAGGCGCGTGCGTTTCTTACCACGATTGAGGATGGGCATGCTCACGCATGAAATCGCCAGCATGACGCTGGAGCATTTCTGGCTGGTGGCGATCTCGGTGTTGGTGGCGATCGCGATTGCGGCGCCGCTGGCTGTGTGGCTGGCGAGGCATGCGCGCGGCCGGCGATGGGCGCTCGGGACGGTGAACATTATCCAGACAATTCCGAGTTTGGCGCTGTTTGGGTTTCTTCTGCCGGTTCCGCTCATTGGCGGCGTGGGAAAGCGGACGGCGATCATTGCGCTGATTCTCTATGCGCTGCTGCCGATTCTTCGAAATACAGTGGCCGGCATTCTCGGTGTGGATGCGGGCGTGCGCGAATCCGCGATCGCGATGGGAATGACGGATGCGCAGGTCCTGCGACAGGTGGAATTGCCGCTGGCGATGCCGATGATTCTGGCGGGGGTGCGGATCGCAACGGTCACTACAATCGGAACAGCGACAATTGCAGCCGCGATCGGCGGAGGAGGACTCGGAACTTTCGTGTTCCGGGGAATCGCGATGGCGGATTCAAAAACGATTCTTGCCGGCGCGGTGCCGGCGGCAATCATGGCGATTGTGGCGGACGAGGTTCTCGAATGGGTCGAACGCCGGTTCTCTTATTGATTGCGCTGCTGCTGGCGGGCTGTGCGTCGACGCCGCATGTCACTGTTGGAGCGAAGAATTTCACCGAGCAGATGGTGCTGGGTGAAATTGTGGCGCAGCAGATCGAGCGGCGCATGGGGATGGAGGTGGAGCGCAAGTTCGGTCTGGGCGGTACGCTGCTCGCGCATGAAGCGCTGCGCACCGGCAGCATCGATGTTTATCCCGAATACACCGGCACCGCGCTCACCGCGGTGCTGAAACAGCCTGCCGTGAAGGATGCTCACGCGGCGTTCACTCAGGTGGCAGCGGGGTACCAGCAATGGGGCATCGAATGGCTAACGCCGTTGGGCTTCAACAACAGCTTTGCGATGGTGGTGCGGACGGAAGACGCTCGCGCCCAAAATTTGAAGACATTGAGCGACGCGGCGCATCGTATAGCCGCGTGGCATGCGGGCGTCGGGTATGAATTCACGCAGCGGCCGGATGGTCTGAATGGCCTGGTTCGTACGTATGGTCTCCGCCTGGACGGCGCGCCGGTGACCATGGACCTCGGATTGCTTTATCAGGCGCTTTCGTCAAAGAAGGTGGATATTGCGGCGGGGAGCGCCACTGACGGCATGCTGGCTCACGAAGAATTCACGGTACTCGAAGACGATCTTCATTATTTCCCGCCGTATGAGTGCGCGCTCGCGGTGAGGAAGGACGCCGAGCAGCGGTTTCCCGAATTGCGAAAGGTGCTGGCGGAGCTCTCCGGCAGGATTTCCGGGAAAGAAATGCGGCGCATGAACGAACTGGTGGACGTGCAGCACAAACCGATTGCCGAAGTGGCTCGTAACTTTATCGCCACATTGAAGTGAGAAAATTCGGCGGAGAGCGAAAGAATCGATGGTGACGGAAGCTGTAGAAGCCACGCGACAGACCCTGCTCACACGACTGGAAGCAGCGCGGGAAGAAGCGGACGCGCTGTTCCGGGCCGTGAAGACGGAAGCGATGTATGACCGGCCGATTCCGGAGCGCCACAGGATCGTTTTTTATGTGGGGCATCTCGAAGCGTTCGATCGGAATCTGCTGAGCGAGCCAGCCAGCGCCCGCAGCGAGTTCGATGAATTGTTCGCATTCGGGATCGATCCGGTTGGTGGCAATCTTCCCTCGGATCAGCCGTCTGACTGGCCGAGTCTCGATGTGGTCTATGACTATCGAGACCGCACCCGGGCGCACGTTGACGATCTGATTGATCGGATGGCCGCGCGCGGCGATGAGGAGTTTGATGTGCGGCTGAATGTCGCGATCGAGCATCGTCTCATGCATGCGGAAACGCTGGCGTATATTTTTCACCAGTTGCCGTACGATTCGAAACAGGGCGGGGAGACTCGCGGCGCGCCTTCACATCATCCGATTTCTTCTACGCCGGTCCGGATTCCCGCCGGGCACGCGACGCTTGGACTGCGGCGCGATTCGGCGGTCTTCGGATGGGACAACGAATTCGAAGCCCACACCGCCGCGGTCCCGGAATTCTCCATCGCCCGGCGCAAGGTGACGAACGGCGAATTTCTGGGATTTGTGAATGACGGTGGATACCAGGAGCGCTCGTTGTGGTCGCCCGAAGATTGGGAATGGCGATCGTCAGCCGGGATGACTCATCCCCTGTTCTGGAAACAGCGCAACGGAGCGTGGATGTATCGCGCGATGTTCAGCGAAATTCCGCTGCCGCCGCACGAGCCGGTTTACGTCAGCCATGCAGAAGCGTCTGCCTACGCCCGGTGGCAGGGAAGGGCGCTGCCCACGGAAGAGCAATGGCATCGCGCGGCGTGGGGATCGACGGAAGTTGAAGATCTGCATGCCACCGGCTGGGAATGGACTTCGACAAAGTTCGCGCCCTTCCCCGGATTTCAGGCGATGCCGTTTTACCCCGGCTACTCGGAGCCTTTCTTCGACGGCAAGCATTACGTGATGAAAGGCGGCAGCCCGCGGACGGCCCCGGTGATGTTGAGGCCGAGCTTTCGCAACTGGTTTCAGCCGCATTATCCCTATGTGTACGCAGGATTCCGCTGCGTGGAGAAGGAGGGCGCATGAATACAGCGATTGCAGCCGAACCGACTGCCGCTCTGACGCGGCGTTTTGCGCTTGAAGTGCGCGATGGACTGTGCCGGCCAGGGCAAAAGACTCTGCCGTCAAAGTATCTCGATGATCCGCTGGGCTCAGCGCTGTTCGAC
>CAZWTH010000233.1:0-6333 GCA_964636715.1 uncultured Solibacteraceae bacterium
TCACGATCAATGGAACCGGGGCGGAGCCGTACGACTTCTACATCGGGGATGTGCATCAGAACTCCGATCTTTCCTATACGTCGGACGTGAACGCAGCGATTCCGGCATTTCCAACGGCGGTGTATTGGAATGGTACGGCGCTGACACGAACGGACGGCTTGGGGCCGGATGCGTTGCCGGTTCGTTACGATCTCTACGGCCAGAGTTCGGCGCCGCTGCACAATTTCCGCGTGGTGCTGCCGCCGGGCCCGGACAACGAGACGCTCGCCGGGGCCGTAACGGTGGTTTGTCCGTCCGGAAATGGTACGGTCTCCTACCTCAAGGCGCCGAATGCCACGCCGTTCGTAACCGGATTTAGCCCGGCCTCCGGGCCGAAGGGCACGAAGGTCACCATCACCGGTACCGGCTTCTTGGCGGCGGGTTATGTGCGCATTGGGGGCATTGATTGCTCACATCGGATCGTTAATGACACGACCATTGTTTGCGAGATACACCAGAACGCAAGCACGGCGCCGTTTACGATCTATGACCTGAACTTTCAAGGCAACGGGTCGTCCGACTCCTTCCAGGTCACCCAGACCTCGTTCACGATATCGGCAATGTCGCACGCCTCCGGACCGCCGGGCACCGAGGTGCAACTCACGGCCGACGATTTCCGCGGCATCACCGACACGATGTCGTTTGTCGATTCGCAAGGCAACAACATCGACCTTCAGCTCGAGTACTGCTTGCGCGATCAGTACACGCTGAACGTCATGGTTCCCATGACGGCCGCTTCGGGCAACGGCCATTTCGTCATCAACGGATTCAACTCGCCGACGTTCAACGTGACGGCGGCGCAGACGCCGACCATTACGGCGCCAACGGGGACGCAGAAGACCGGCGACCTGATCCAGCTCAAGGGCGCGCATTTTAACGGCGTCACTGACGTCAAGATCAACGGCGTGTCCCTGACGGCCCACAAGTACTGGTGCCGCATCGATTCGCGAACGATCGCGATCGTGCTGCCGGCCAGTACCACATCGAACTGCTCGTTCACCGTCGTGGCCATCGGTGGCACGACAACCGTAACCTCAACGCTCACCATTTCCGGGGCGCAGCCGGCGCCGACCATTACCCGGTCGGGCAATGTGTTCCACGACGCCAATGGGAGCGTCTTTCAAGTGCGCGGCGCAGTGGCGTCCGCGTTTGAGGACTATGCCGCGCAGGGCTACGATCCGTGGTTGACAACGGATGCGCCGCCCTACGGCTATGAGCCCAACTGGGCGCAGCTCCGGTTCTGGGGCATCAACACCATCCGCCTGCCGCTGAACGAAGCGTCGTGGCTCGGCTATTGGTGCAAGACGCTTGACGGCACACCGGTCAATCCCGATCCGACCAGTACGTATCGCGCCGTCGTGACCAAGGCCGTGCAGGATGCGACGGATGTTGGCCTGTGCGTGCTCCTGGACCTGCACTGGACGGCGCCGGGCAATTCGCTGCCATACGGCCAGATTGCGATGATGGACCAGGATAACTCGCTCCGGTTCTGGTACGACGTCGCCAACACGTTCAAGTCCAATCCCGGCGTGTTCTTCGAGGTCTACAACGAGCCCTTCGTCGATACGGGCGCCTTCCCCTACACCGTCGATTGGTGGACCGGCTGGAAGCGTGGCGGCCTTTCGGTCGGACGGTTCTCTGCGGTGGTCAGCCGCGACACCGGGCAATTCCAGGACAATTGGGTGTCGTGGTCCACGGCAGGGATGCAGCAAGGAATCGATGCCATCCGAGGCGCCGGCGCCACGAACGTCTGCATTATCGGCGGCTACAGTTATTCCGGCGATGCGACGGGCATGCTGCACAACATGCCCACCGATCAGATCAACCAATTGGCCGTCAACGGTCACTGGTACTCCCCCCTCGGAGGATCCGGGCTCTACAGCCAGCCAAGCTCGTATCCCGTCATCGACGCCCTTTACACGGCCGGCTACCCGGTTATCACCAGCGAGACCGGCGATGTGTGCGCGCCCGGCATGATCGGCTCTCCGTTCTATGAGCGCTGGTACGCGGATTGGGACACGAAGGGCTATTCCTACATTGCCTGGACGTGGAACCCCTGGGGTCAGTGGAACAACTGCCTCATCCGGACGTTTTCCGGCCGCCCGACACCCGGGTGGGGCTTCTACTACCTGAACAAACTTCAATCCATGGCCGGCATCACGTACACCGGTAACAACTGACATGAGCGCGATGCACAACTTCAAGCCTCCCGGCGGTCATCCTGCGGAATTCGTACAGGAGCAAATGGCAACCGTGGAGCAGCTGCGGGCCCAGGCAAGGACGAATGCGATCGTCCGATCCCAATTTTCGATTCCGTCGATGAATCTCGATGACCTCAACAAAACCACGTCCCCGGTCGTTCGGGTCAATCCCGGCCCGGATACGCCGGGAGGACTGGCCGTCCGTGTCGACGGGCAGTGGCAAATGACCTCCGGCCTGACCCCCATTCAACCGAGCGCCTCATGAAACGAATCCTCTGCTACGCCGGTCAACAGGCCGACGAGACCGATCTGCTGAACTCCAACAAGAACGCCTTGCTCAGCATCTCGGCACTCGCCCGGGCGGCGCTTGGGAGTGCGGCGGTATTTGAAGGATGCGCGCTTTCGGCGACGTCGCCGGCCTCACTCTCGATGACGACAGGCGCAGGGTCGTGTTATCAGCCGATGCAGACGGATGCGCTGGCGTATTCCTCGCTCGGCACCGACACGTCCGTCATCACCAAGCAGGGTCTGTACGCGGGCGGCGAAACCCTGACCTTTGCGGCGCCCGGGACGGTGGGGCAGAGCATCAACTATCTGGTGCAGGCGGCTGTGGCGGATGTTGACGGCGATACGATCGTTCTGCCGTACTTCAACAGCTCGGACCCAACGGTTCCGTTTTCCGGCCCGAACAATACCGGCACCGCTCAGCCGACGACGCGCGATACGGTCATTACGCTGAGTGTAAAGGCGGGCGCGGCCGCGACGACGGGCAGCCAAGCGACGCCGGCGCCGGATTCGGGCAAGTACGGGCTGTGGGTCGTCACCGTCGCTTACGGAGCCACCGCGCTCACGTCGAGCAATGTGGCTCAATACAGCGGTAGCGAGTACATCACGCACACGCTGCCCGTGCTGCAGGACAACGTGAAGGCGGTAATTCAGGCAGCGGGGTTGACGCTTAACCCGGCCGATATGAATCAGCTGTCGAATGCGATCGCCACGCTGATATCGACCGCTGTCGCGGCTGAGACCTCGGCGCGCATATCCGCAGTGAACGGCGAGGCCAGCACGCGAGCCGCTGCCGACAGCGCCGAAGCGACTGCGCGCGCCTCGGCAGTGACCGCTGAAGCCAACGCGCGCACCTTTGCAGATAACTTAATCGTGGCCCAGCTTCCGATTGTCAAGGTGCACTGCAATTCGTCGGGCGTGGAAATGGGAACTCCGCTCGGAGTCTCGTCCATCACGCATGTTGGGACCGGCGTTTATCGCGTCAACACCAGCGTGACGCTCAATGTCAATGTGAACCCGCAGGCATCCAGCGGCGTTCCCGGCAGGGCTATTTCGTGGGGAAACATCACTGCCAGCTCGATCGATATCACCATCCGCGACAGCACCAACGGTAGCGCACTCGACGGCGAGTTCTCGCTGGTCGTCTTCTCGTAATCCATAAGACAGCCGACTGAGCCCCGCAAGGGGCTTTTTTATTTTCTGGAGTCGCCATGGAACTGACGGAACTGATTCTTTCCCGCGACGCCGAGCTACCCAAAGGCGAAGGAACGCCCGGCCGCTTGCCTCTGCCGTCAGGGACTGTTCTACACACACTGGAACTGCCTGCGCGCGGAAATCAGCCCGACATCTCGTGCATTTTGCCAGGCACGTTCACCTTGAGGTGGGGATTTTCTCCGCACCTCAAACAGTGGTGCTACCTGTTCGACGACGCCGAAACCTTGCCTCGAAAGGACGTGCGTCTGCATACCGGCAACTTCGCCGGTGACACGTCCCTTGGCTGGCAATCCGACGTGCTCGGCTGCGTGTTGGTGGGCTGCGAAGCCGGGCCGATGCTCAACAAGTTCTCTCACATGCAGTACGCCGTACATCGATCGCTCATCGCGCTATCGCGATTGGCATCGGAACTCAACCACGAGCCGTTCCGGCTCACCATTAAAGGATTCACGTCATGAGCGAAACCCCCGCAAGCCCTGTTGCGCACGAAACCTTCAAGCAGCACCTCGCCGATGCATGGCACGCACTCGAGCGCGCCCTTGGCTTCGTCGCTGCCAATGCTCCGGCGATCGGCGCGGCCGTCGCCGCTGTCGACCCGCCGATCGCGCCGGAAGTCGGCGCCGCTGTGGCCGCATTGGGAGCGGCCCAGAAGCTCGTTGAGGCTGTACAGGGCGGCAATGCGGACGCGCCGCACGTCACCAGCGCGGTCAGTGCTGTGCAGGCCGCTGCGGCCGTTGCAGATGCCGCTGGCGCGCCGAAGGTCGCCGAGCAGATCGAGACGAAGGCCGCGCCAGTTGCAGCGGCTGTTGATGCGGTTGCGGAAGCGGCGAAGCCGGAGGTTCCTTGACATGAGCGATTTTCGCGCCCGTCTTTTTGAAGAACACGATCAGCTTCATAGGCGTATCGAGAAGCTAAAGACCTTCATCGTTTCCGACCAATACGACCAATTGCCGGAAATCGATCGAAAAGACTTGAAGGAACAGCTTACGCACATGGAGGCTTACGAGCGTGTGCTAAGCCGTCGTGTAGGCCGGCAGTGCAATAACGCATGAAACTCACCGACCTTGACCCGCGCTGGTTTGTTTTGGAAGAGGGCGGACCGCGCGTGGGAATGACGTTTCTTTGTCCGCACTGCAAGACCGAACGCCTCGGCGTTGCATTCCATCACAGTGGCAAGGCGGCAATCGAAGATCAATACATCCTTGCGCGCCATGGCGCATCCGATGCGAACCACATCTGGGACTTGCAGGGAAGCGAGGATTTCGCATCGTTAACGCTGAGACCTTCGGTGGATGCGAGCAAATCTGGACACTGGCATGGGTTCATTACGAACGGTGAAATCGTATGATCACCGTCCTCGACATCGCCAAGATCGGCAGCGAGTCAATCTACATCGACGACCCGGCTGCCCGGGCCGTGCTGTTCGATCATGTGCTGACCGGCCCAGAAGTCGACGACCGCGTCATCGGCATCAAGCTGATCGAGCCCTACCGCATCGCGGTGGTGGCGTTCCGCGGCAGCACAACGCCAGAGGACTTTCTGCATGACCTCGAAGCGGCGCTCCCGGAGCACGAGGGCAAGTGCGGCTGGGTGCCGTGCGGATTCTGGCGCGGTACCGAGGCATCGTACTTTGCCGTCATGCCGCTGATCCCGCCGGGGTACCGCATCATCGTTACCGGCCATAGTCTCGGTGCCGCTCAGGGTGCCGATTTTGCGGGTTATCTGATCGAGCAGGGGCGCGCGCCGCTCGCGTGCGTGCTGATGGGGTCACCGCGGCCCGGGCGCAGCGACCTCAATGCACTGCTGACTCAGACGGAACTCTGGTCCTTTCGCAATGGCCACGACCCCGTAACGATGGTTCCGACATGGGGCGACGCGCCCGGAAACTGGATGCTGCTCTATGAAGCGCCTCCCGAAAATGACGAGTGGGGCGGCCTGATCGGCTGGCATCACTGGCAACTATACCTACGTGGCATCGCGCGTCTGTCGCCGATGCCGTCATTCGGGGAGGGGTGATGAGCGAAGAGCGGCGAGAAAGGCTGTCGGAGCGCGACATCGAGCTCATCGAAGCTGTTCTGGAACGAACGCACAGGGGTTGCCCGGACTTGACCGAGGAACAGTGCGCCGCGCTGCCGGAGATGATCGCGGCCTGGAAGGAGGAGGTCGAAACCAAGCGCCTGGAACGTGAGTTCTGGCAGAGCGTGAAGCTGCGCGGCTCGCTGTACGGCCTGCTTACGCTCGGCGCCTTCCTGTTCCTGTCGATCCTGTTCGGGGGGAGGGAGGCGCTGGCGAAGTTGGTGCACTATGCGGCTTCGCATGCGGGCGGGTAGCTATTGCGCATGCGGAATCGTCACAAGTATTTTCTCGCTGTCTAACTGCACCGCCTCCGCTGGATGGCCGTTTATGTAAACCATAACGGCAGTCGTCACTCGCTTCGGCGATTCGGCGACGCCTGAAGTTGAAGGCGTTAGCTGGCCGGCAAGTTTTAGGCTCTCATCGGAGCGAATATTGGCCACGCACCGATCGATGCCGCAATCAATGCCACCATCAAATTCGACTTCTCCCCACGCCCGCAGGCTCTCACATTCCCTTG
>CAZWTH010000234.1:0-6329 GCA_964636715.1 uncultured Solibacteraceae bacterium
ATTCTGAAGCACCGCCTCGGCGAACTGCATGACGCGTTCGCCACCGCTATTCAGGAGCACCGTTACAACGCCGGCTACTGCTGCGTGTATCCCATCAAAGTAAACCAGCAGCGGCAGGTGGTCGAGGAAGTACTGGAATTCGGACGGCCGTTCAAGTTCGGTCTGGAAGCCGGCTCGAAGCCGGAGTTGCTGGCGGTGATGGCGCTTGCCGATAACGAGACGCCAATCATCTGCAACGGCTTCAAGGATGACGAATACATCGAGATGGCGATGCTGGCCCAGAAGATCGGGCGCAAGATCATCCCGGTGGTTGAGAAGTACACGGAACTGGCGCTGATCGCGAAGTATTCGGAGCGCGTCGGCGTGCGGCCGATGATCGGAATCCGCGCTAAACTGGCGAGCCGCGGTTCGGGACGCTGGAAGTCTTCCGGCGGCTACCGGTCGAAGTTCGGGCTGAGCACTTCGGAAGTGATGCGCGCCCTGCAGGAACTGAAGCTGCTTGGCATGGAGGACTGCCTGCAACTGCTCCACTTCCATCTCGGCAGCCAGATCACCAACATCCGCCAGGTGAAGGGCGCCGTGAATGAAGCGGCCCGCATTTACGCCGAACTCTGGCGCGAAGGCGCGACCGGTCTGCGTTATCTCGACGTCGGCGGCGGCCTCGGCATTGACTATGATGGCTCGCAGACGGATTTCGAATCGAGCGTGAACTACACGCTGCAGGAATACGCGAACGACATCATCTATCACGTTCAAAATGTCTGCGACGAAACGAACGTTCCGCATCCGACGATCGTGACCGAAAGCGGCCGCGCCATCGCCGCGTATCACAGCGTGCTGGTATTCAATGTCCTCGGCGTTTCCGGCATGGGCGAAGAAGAGGTGCCGCACGAATTGACGGGCGACCCCGAGCAGCCGCTCATCGATCTGCAGGAAACCTACCGCTCGGTCAATCAGCGCAATCTGCTGGAAGCGTTTCATGACGCGCAGCAGGCGCTCGATTCCGCGCTCAATCTGTTCAGCCTGGGTTATCTGCCGCTCGACCAGCGCTGTGTGGCGGAAAATCTCTACTGGGCGATTTGCCGAAAAATCCAGAAGCAGGCGCGCGAACTCGATTTCTTTCCGGAAGAACTCGAAGGCATTGACGCGACGCTTTCGGATACTTACTTCTGCAACTTCTCCCTGTTCCAGAGCATGCCGGATAGCTGGGCGATCAAGCAGCTTTTCCCGGTGATGCCGATTCATCGCCTGGAAGAAAAGCCCACGCAGCACGCTGTGCTCGGCGATATCACGTGCGATTCAGACGGCAAAGTGGATCAGTTCATCGATCGCCGCGACGTGAAGCGCACGCTGCCGCTCCATCCGTATTCGGGTGGCGACTACTATCTGGGCACGTTCCTCGTGGGCGCATATCAGGAAATCCTCGGCGACCTGCACAATCTGTTCGGGGATACGAACGCGGTGCACGTCCGGCTGGGCCCCGATGGCGAGGTCATGCTGGAGGAAGTCATCAAGGGCGATACGGTTCGGGAGGTACTGGATTATGTCCAGTACAAGCCGGACGCCATGATTGGCCGGCTCCGGAAGAGCGTGGAGGCCGCGGTGCGCGAAGGCCGGCTGGGCTATGAGGAATCCGGGCGCCTGCTGCGGTTCTATGAGGAGGGGCTGCACGGTTACACGTATCTCGAAGATCCGCACGAGCGGTAGCGCCGCTGAAATCAATGAGTGAGCGAGGCGAGGAACACCGGCGCGCGCAAAGGCGCGTACTCATCGGATGGGGCGTAGTGGCGGTACTCGCCGGCGTGGCGGTGCGGCGTTCGGCCGTTTCCGATCGGCCTAAAGTCGAAGAGATGCCGCCGGTCGCGCTGAACGGCGCGGTGAGCTGTTCAGGCGATGCGATCGAGATCACAAACAATGACGCCACGAACTGGCTGGATGCGCGGATTGAGATCAATTCGAAGTACTCCCGCATCGTGCCTTCGATTCCGTCGCGGGAAACGGTCACGTTTCGAGCGGCGCAATTCACCGATTCGAACGGCAAGCCCTTTGTTCCTTCCGGCGCGGTGACGTGTCAGAGCGCCGATGTTCAGGCATACCTGGGCGGTGGCCGGGGGCACTTTAAGACAACGGATATGCAGTAGACAGCCGCGCTCACGCCCCGGTTACCGGGCCCGCCACCTGAAATGTGCGTTCCGGTCATCCAGGCGCGGATGGAAGAGACGCGTCAGTTCGCCTGTTTCCTGATCAATACTGGCAATGCAATACAGGATGGCGGAAGCGGCGAGATAACGAAACAGACCGGCCCGTCAATCCAAAATGATCCCGGCGCCGAAAGACCTGCCGGAGCACTCACCGGCCGCAACTCGGCCAGCGGTTCGCCGTGGCTTCGCGAACGAACGGCGAAGTATTGATATCAAGGTCGCGAATGGAAACCTTCTTCATGGCACCTCGCCGCGCGGCAAAATAGAGAAATGACATCGCCATCTCCCATCGTCCCGCCCTTCACCGCGGAAACCGCCGCGAAGAAAGTGCAGCTTGCCGAGGATGCGTGGAATACGCGCGATCCCGAGCGAGTCGCGCTTGCCTATTCCCCGGATTCGGAGTGGCGCAATCGCGCCGAATTCCTTCGCGGGCGCGAAGAGATCAAAGCATTTCTCCGCCGCAAGTGGGCGAAAGAGCTGGATTACCGGCTGAAAAAACGCTCTGGACCTTCAACGGCAACCGCATCGCCGTCACGTTCGAATACGAATGGCATGACGACAGCGGCAACTGGTTCCGTTCCTACGGCAACGAATTGTGGGAGTTCGATGAGCAGGGCCTGATGCGCAGGCGCATCGCCAGCATCAATGACGCTCCTATCCGGCAGGACGAATGCCGCGTGCCGAGGTAGTCAGAAAGTCGTTCCGGCCGCGAAAGGTGAGGCTGTTGTTTGCCGGCGAATCGCCCCCGGCATCCGGCAGATTCTTCTACCATCGCGAGTCCGGACTCTATCGCGCGATGCGGGATGCGTTCGTCGCTGTGGATAGAACCATTAGCGACGAGAATTTCCTGACGCGATTTCAGGATGCCGGCTGTTACCTCGTGGATCTGTGCGGCAGGCCGGTGGACGATCTGGATTCCGCGCCACGGCGCGCGGCCTGCGCGGCGGCGGTACCGCGCTTCGCGAGAACGATAGCGGAACTGAATCCGGATTGCATTGCGACGCTGGTGCGTTCCATCGAGGCTGACGTGAAACGCGCCGCCTCGCGCGCGGGGTGGAACGGTCCATTTCTTCATCTGCCCTATCCTGGCCGATGGGTTCGGAACCGAAAGCTTTTTATCGAAATGCTTGTTCCGGAAATCCGTCCATTAGTGCGCTGACGTTCAGGTGTTCGCCCTGGTCCCGCGGCGTCATCCACCCTATTGGGGCGATAGATCACCGTTCATTCTTAAAATCCGCGAGATTTTCACAATAAACGACCTATAATCCAGGTGAAGTCTCCTCCCTGTTGACACATGTCCACTCCCCCCTTTGCACGTCGTCTTGTTGTTCTTTGTATGCTGTCGGGAACCGCCTTGTGGCCCGGTTCTCACCCCACAGCCGCAAGTCTGGGCAACCTTCCCCTGTCATTTGTCAGACAGGGCGACCGGTTCAGCGCGCGAGGAGAGGGCTATCTCATCGGGCTGGATTCCCGAGCCGCAACAATCGAGGTCTTGTCGCAGAAGGCCGGGAACAAGGAGCGATTGTTCTCGATCGGATTTCCAGGTGGCGGAATGTGGCGGCCATGCCGGGACGGAAACTCAGCGGCGTTGTCAATTACATCATCGGCAACGATCCGCATAAGTGGCAGCTTGCTCTGCCTACTGTGGACCGCGTGACTTACCCCGAGGTTTATCCTGGAATCGACGTGGTCTATTACGGCAATCGGCAGCAACTGGAATTTGACCTGGTCGTCAAACCGGGCGCGGATCCACGCGCCATACGGATGAAGGTGCAGGGCGGGGGAAAGCTCTCGATCGATCCTGATGGGGCGCTGGAGGTTGGGAGCGTTGAAGGACCGCGGATCGCTCTGCCGAAGATTTATCAGGAAGAGAGCGGCGTCAGAAAGAATATCGCCGGACATTTTTCCGTTCGGGGGCGCGACGAAGTCGCATTCGATGTGGACGCGTGGGATCGAACTCGGCCCCTGATCATCGATCCGGCAATCGTATATTCTCGGCTGCTGACAGGAGGCCTTGGCAATAGCGAAGGTGCAGGTATTGCTGTCGATGCTTCGGGAAATGTGCTCATCACCGGCGACACATCGGCTGCCGATTTCCCGCGCGTCAATTCCGGCAGCGCAAATGCCGGAGGCACTGACGGCTTTATTTCAAAATTGAATTCCGATGGTACGGCGCTAATCTATTCCACTGTTTTCGGAGGTTTAGGAACAGACACCCCTCGCGGTCTTGCGGTGGATTTAACGGGAGCGGCATGGGTCACCGGTACCACGAACTCCAGCGATTTCCCCACGATTGGCTCCTCGCAATCGTATTATTCCGGCGCCTTCCTGCTGAAGGTGGACAACTCCGGTGTCCCGGTCGTTTCCGCAGCTATTGGGAACCCGCACAGCCAACCTGTGCCTTATGCAATTGCGGTGGATCCCGCGGGAAATAGTTATGTGACGGGTTCGACAACCAGTGGGTTCCCGACAACGCCGGGCGTCGTTCAGTCCTCCATCAACGGAACGCACGCATTTGTTTCGAAGTATTCTCCCTCCGGACAAGTGCTCTATGCGACTTTACTGGGAGGATCGAGTCAGGACTTCAACTCCGGTCAGGATTACGGTTACGGAATCGCAGCGGATTCCAATGGCGACGCGTACATCACGGGCATGACCTCGTCCCCCGGTTTTGTCGGGGCTCCGGCGGGCGGCGCGCAAACCACGAATCAGGGAAACAACGACGCTTTTGTCGCGAAACTGAACCCTGATGGTTCTGCGCTGCTTTATTTCACGTTTCTCGGCGGAAGCGGATCGGAGCAGGGGAATGCGATTGCCGTCGATGCTTCTCTGAATGCATACGTCACCGGCCAAACCAATTCGGCTGACCTGCCCGTTTCGAACGCCGCACAGGCAGCGCCTGGAGGTTTTGTCGACGCGTTTGTCGCCAAACTGAATCCAGCGGGAAATGCTTTCAGCTACGTGACCTTACTGGGTGGAAGCCGCAGGGATTATGCGAAGGCGATTGCCGCCGATCCATCGGGAAATGTTTATGTCACGGGCTCCACCGAATCCCCTGACTTCCCGCTGGTCTCTCCTGTCCAGGAAACGATTGCAGGGAATACGACCTCTCTTTTCAGCAGCACGGACGGCGGCGCCACCTGGACCGCGGCGGACACGCGCATTCCTGGCAAGGTCTTCGATATTTCGATGAATCCAGCGGGAACTTCAACTCTGGCGATTACAGAATCGGGAATTTATCGAACAGCGGACGGAGGCGCGACGTGGACGCGCCAGTTCAGTTTTCCGTCTGGGGTCACAGCGCTGAGCAGAAGCCTGGCGGCGCCCTCTGTCATCTATGCGGTTTGCGGCACGGCGGTATGCCGGTCGGCAGACGACGGGGTCACATGGGCATCGGTGGCGGCGCCGGGATCGTCGGGCCAGATTGTCGCCGATCCACTTTCCGCAGGCACTGTCTATCTCCAGAGTTCTTCCACCTGGTGGAAATCCACGGACAACGGCTCTTCGTGGTCCACGCTGACCATTCCGGGGAATGGAATGATGACCGCGATGATCGGAGCCCCCGATGGCGCTCTCTATGCCGTCGTCAAAGATTCCCGTACCCAATACCCCGATCTGTATAAGAGCACAAATCAGGGGGGAAACTGGTCGCCCCTGAATCTCGGCCTGCCGATCAATGCTTCCTTTTCCTCGCGCCAGTTGAGCGCGGCCGGCAATGCGGTCTATTTCGCCTCATTCTCGATTTATCAGACCACCAACGGTGGAAAGAAATTTACCAGCGCGGCGGGTCCGGAAGCTATTTATGAAGTGGAGGTTTCGCCGAAGGACCCCTCTGTTCAGTACGCCTTCGGAGCCTCGGGATACGTTCTGAAATCCGCGGATGGCGGCGCTACGTGGAGCGCCACGTCCCTGCACCTGAGTCTGGATGGCGTTTTCAGCGGGTCCAGCAGCATTTCCCACATCGTTATCGATCCGGCAAATCCATCGCATGTCCTCGCGATGTCGCCGGTCAATACCGCGGTATTTGCGGCGAAGCTGAACAGCGCTGGTAACTCATTCACGTGGTCCACTGTTCTGGGAGGATCGAAATCGGAGACCGGTCTCGGAATTGCGGCGGATGGCGCAGGC
>CAZWTH010000235.1:0-8339 GCA_964636715.1 uncultured Solibacteraceae bacterium
GGATCCCATGTTGTCTTCTTCTTTTCCGCCCAGTCCCATGGAACCGCGCGGGTCCGTCTCGGTCAGATAGTACATGGCGAAGCCACTGTTTTCGCGGACGTAGAACAATCCGGCTTCGGGACTGAACGCCGGAGGGGGCCAGTTCGTGGAGCCGCCATTCGTGGGACTGACGAGCGAGCCTGGAACTGTAGGGTCCTTTTCCGGATTCCGGCGCGGATGACCTTCTTTATCGATCCCGATTGACCAATTGGCCTGGGCGAACGGCGCCGTCAGCAGGTGCTCGCCCGTGACGCGGTCCAGCACGAAGAAATAGCCGTTGCGGGTCGCCTGCATGACGAGCTTCCGCATTCGCCCGTGGAACATCGCGTCGGCGAGGATGGGCGTTTGGGTGGAATCCCAATCGTGCGTCTCATGCGGCGACGTCTGGAAGTACCACTTCATTTTGCCCGTGTTGACATCCAGCGCGACAAGAGTGCAGGTGAAAAGATTGTCGCCATCGCCGCGTCCCACCGTATAGGCCGGCGTCGGATTCGCAGTGCCGACGATGTACAGGTGCGTATCGGGATCATAGGAGCCGGGAATCCATGTCTGACCGCCGCCATGTTGCGCGGCGTCGAGGCTGGGCCACGTATCGAGGCCGGGATCGCCTTCCTTCATCGGATTCATGAACGACTTCCACTGCACATCGCCGGTCTCGGGATCGAACGATTGCAGAAATGCGGGCGAGTCCAGATTGTTGCCGGTGCCCACCAGAATGTGATTCCCGATCACCACCGGGGCCATCGTGGAAAAGTACTGTTCGCGAAAATCGGCGATCGGCTTGTGCCATCGCTCTTTACCGGTGCGCGCGTCGAGTGAAACCAGGAAGTCATCCGGCGTTTCAAAGAAGAGCCAGTTGCCATACATGCCGACGCCGCGGTTGCCGATCAGGGTCCCGCCGCGATGCTTCCAGAAGTAATGCCACAGCTCACGTCCGTCGCGCGCGTCCATCGCCCACACGTTGTTGGGCGTTGTGAAGTAGAGGATTCCGTTCACCTCCAGGATGGCGCCGCCCACGCGGGTCGGATTCGTGGCGGTCAGCGTGGAGTCCGGTCCTTCGCCGGCAACGATTACCGGGCCAGTTGTACTTTGGGCGCCGCCCTCCACGCGGGCGATCCACGCCAGCGAGAGATTTTTGACCGTCGCCTGGTTGGCCTGAGTGAGTGAACTGTACCGGCGGCCCGTGTAGTCGCCCAGGTAAGTGGGCCAGGAATCGCCGAGGGGCTTCAGGAGCGAGGCGGGATCGAGCGGCGCCTGTGCGAAGAGCGCGGAAGTGGAGAGGCCGCAGAGAGCCGCCATCAGGATGAAGCGGAAAGTTGTTTTCCTCATTTCAGCGTCACCAGATATGCGGTCACATCGTGAATGTCTTTGTCCGTATAGACAAGCCAGAGATCGCGGTGCCCCTGCAGCGGATCGTGCACTTCGATTTTCGGGACATCGCCATTTCGCGGAATCGAGCGTGTGACGCCGTCGGGGTCCCGGATCACGATCTCAAAATCGTCCTTATGGACGAGGGGCGCGGTGATGGCCTTGCCGCCCGGCATCGTAACCGTGACGGTTACCCGGGCCGCTGCGCCGCGGCCGGCGCCACCGCCGGAGACGAATCGATTCTGCAGGGCTTTCGGATCGGAGATTCGTGACCCGATTCCCGCAAGAGAGGATGCGGAAGGACCTTTGGCTGTCAGGCCATGGCAGTTCAGGCAATGTGCCTTGACGTAGGCTTCGCCGGAGGCCGCATTGCCCACCAGAATGCTGCCAGCTGGCAAGGTGACGTTCATATACATGAAAAACGTGTGCATGTACGCGGCAACGTCTGAAATCTGTTGAGCGGTCCAGGTTGTCTTCGGGACGGACCCGGCGGCGTGCGGCTGATCGAGGAATTTTGCGATCAGCTCGCCCTTCTGGTCGTCCATCACGAGCTGATCCCGAACCAGATTGATTCCCTTGTTGGTTCCACGCAGGTCGGCGGCATGGCAGGAAGCGCAGTTTGCCTCCCAGAGCGCTTTGCCGCGGGCCGCCACTTCCGGTGATGGAGGCCGCTGGACCGGATAGAAACCGCCGAGGAATCGCGCGTTGCCATCGGCGTCGATCGCGTTCGAGACTCCGCGGCCACCGCCGTCTTCCCCCTGGCCAGCGCCGCCGCCCCTGCCCCCCCGGCCACGGCCGGGGCCGCGCTGGGCAAACACCGCGAGCGCGCCACACAAGAGAATACAGAGAGTCAGCCGCATCAGACGAGCGTCTCCTGGCAGAACTTCACGCATTTCGCAATCTCCGTCATCGTATCCGATCCGGGCGGCACGGGATATTCGAATTCAATCGACGCGGGAAATTTGTATCGCTCTTTTTTCATCAGGCGAAGAACGTCCGCAACGTGAGCGTCGCCTTCACCGAACGGAGTTCCCGGTCCGGCGTTGAATTTCCGATCCTTCAGATGCATGCTCGTGATGCGGTCATGATGCTTCTGAATGAAATCGACCGCGCTCAGATTGGTATTCGCGACGTAGTGGCCCATATCGAAATTGATGCCGTTGTATTTCGACTGCGTGAGGGCTTCATCCCACATGGTGGCGGGGGGCTTCGCCTGCGCGTGCGCATGATATCCGACCATGATTTTGCGGCGGGCCGCGATATCGCCCACGAGCTTTGTCACGGAACCGTCCGGAACGCCGCTGTTCAGGGGAATCTCCATGGTCAATTGATTCGCGCCCAGCGCTTCGACCACGTTGAAGGCGTAGTCATACTCTTCGGCCGTGAACGCCGGCTGCGCGGCGACGATTTTGAACGCGTAGATGGCGACGCCCGCATCGTTGTACATTTTGCGGAGGGCTTTGAATTTATCCATGGGCGCGGAGAGCCGCCAGGCCTGGACGGCCTTTCGGGCTTCCGTCTGCGCCGGAGTCGTGAGTGCGCGTCCCGGAGGGGCCGGCATACCGGCATGGGACTCAACCATGCTGCTTTGGAGTTCCGTGGCGCTCAAGCCGAGTTGCAGGATGTTCTTCAGGGTGGAATCGGCGTCGCTGGGGAGGCCTTTGAAACTGTAGGGCGCGATGATGCCGATCTGGACTCCACCATATACGGAGTGAGGCTTTGGATCGGCCATCGCGCTCGCGACCGGGATGGCGGCTAGCGCCAGTTTGCTGAAGTCTCGCCTTGTGGGCTGCATCGATGATTCTCCGGAGGTGAATTTGAGTCTCGCGCCAGGCTCTACTATATATACGCCGGGTCCGGCCAGGAACCGAGCCGTTTCGAGGTGGTTCGTTCCCGGTTCGCCGCCGGTTCGTTCCCGGTTCGTTGACGGTTCGCCGGGGGTTCGAAAAACCCACGCTCTCCTTTGTTTCGTTAGAGATGCTGGCTTCGTTTCAGCGCTTCCTTTTTTTCGGCCCGGTGGAGCGCGCCGGGCGGCGGGAGTGAAGCCGGTGAGAGACGTCATGATGCGGAGCGTAGCATGAAGGCCGCGAAATCAGGCAGCCGAAAGGGCCGGCAATTGCGCTTAAATCGCTGATCTAATTGCCGATATTAAATTTCAATTTTGGCGTACAGGCGCGGGAGTTTATGAACTGGCGTCCTGCCTCCGGCAAAATGCCACGGGAGACCGCTGAGTGACCGCTCGCGTTTCTGTTATGAATGATCCGGGACACGCGTATATTCACGCCGCCCAACAATAGCACCCGGCTTCCATCCTTTTCGCGCGGGCTCCCTGTGCCGCACGCAATTTCAATTACTTGCGTTCCGGCCTTGCGCATGCTTACGATATGGAACTTCCTCGACGACTCGCTCTACCTTTCGTAATCGCTATCACTGTGGCCGGAGCACAAGCCTGGGCTGCGGCGCCAACGATCGTTTCACTCAGCCCGGCTTCCGGCAGCGGGCAGACGCAAACATTTACTCTGACCGCGTCCGACTCCGCCGGCGCGGCGGATATCTCCAGCATCGACATGCTGATCAACAGCACGTTCAGCACGACCCATGCATGCTGGATCTATTACGACCATATCGGCAACCGCGTCCAGTTGGCAGGTGACAGCGGCGGCTGGAACTCGTCGAGCATTGGCCCGGGCCAGACACCGGGATTTTCGAATTCCCAGTGCTCGGTCGAATTCGTCTCCAGCAGCGACGCCGGGAACACGGTGAGCGTCTCGTTCAATGTCACCTTCAACGGCTCCTGGCTGGGTGACAGGATCATCTGGGGCGAATCTCTGGACAGGGCGAAGAATGACAGCATGTATCAGCAGATGGGGACGTGGACCGCGAGCAGCAGCGGGCCGGCGGCGGACTTCACCGTTTCCGCCAGTCCTGACCACCAGAGCACTACTCCCGGACACACGGCCGCGTACGTGGTGACTATCACGCCTGTCAACGGCTTTTCCGGAACTCCTGCTCTGACGTCATCGTACAGTCCGGACCCGGGGGGACTGACGATTCGACAGGCGCAGAGTATCCCCCAGCCTGACGGCGGGACGCACAGAACGATTTATGTGGATACTTCCTCCACCACAACCCCGACAGAGAATGTGACTATTTCACTCACCTATACGGACAACAACCTGCAACACACGCTGCCACTCACGCTTACCATTCTGCCGGCCAGCGCGCCGGTGATTTCGATCAGCCCGACATCCGGCAGCGGATCGACTCAAACATTCACGATTACCGCTACCGATCCCGGCGGATTCGCGGCGGTCAGCGGCGTCAACTTCCTGATCAATTCGGCGCTCGATGGGAGAAATGGGTGCTGGCTTTACTACCAGCCGTATGGGTCGCAGTCCAATTTCGCGCAGGGACTTCTGACGCTGGCAAGCGATGACGGGAGCGACTGGTCACAGCGCGTCAGTCTCGATTCGGGACAGAATTCACCGCCTTCGATCCAGAACAGCCAGTGCAACGTGTTCGGGGGACCGACAACGGTGAGCGGCGAGGGGAATACGCTGACGCTGACCATCTCACTGACGTTCACCTCTGCTTTCGCGGGGGCGAAGAACCTGTATGTGCGGGCTTCCGATCAGGCCGGCCCGTCGACCGATTACAATCAGCTCGGCACGTTCACGACGACCGGCGGATCCTCCGGACCCGATTTCAGTTTCGCCGTTGACCCTTCTTCGGTGACAGTGACCGGCAGCCCCACCGGCGTTTATGCCATCAACCTCACACGGACCAACGGCTACAACGGCACAGTGAATTTCGCTATTAGCGGATTGCCGCCCGGCGGCAGTGTGAGGATGGCGCCGGCGCCCTCGACGCCCGATTCAGGGCCCAGTTATTTCGCGCTCAATGTGCCCGGCACGACCCCGACCGGCACGTATACGATCACCGTAACCGGGACGGATGGAACTCTGACTCACACCGCGACGACGACGTTGAATCTGACAACGGCGCCGCTGCCTGCTCTGAGCGCCAGCCCGAATTCGGGAACGGGCGATACTCAGACATTTACCTTTAAGTCAACCGGGACCGCCGACGCTCAACCGATTTCGCTGAACGTGCTGTTCAACAGCGCTGTTGACGGCCGCGCGGCGTGCTGGATGTACTTTAACGGAAGCTCGTTCGCGCTTGCCAGTGACGATGGCTCGATCTGGACCTCCGTGCCCCCGTCTTCACCCGGCAATGGAAACAGCCAGTGCACGCTCACAGGCTTCTCCTCACAACCGGAAGGCAACCAGTTGGGCTTTACAATTACGATCACCTTCAGTCATGCCTTCGCCGGGGCGAAGAATATTTACATGCGCGGCGACAATACGGAGGGCGGCGAGACCGGTTATCAGATGGTTGGGATGTGGAATGTGCCGTAGGGCGGTGACCAGGTTCGAAATGAACTGAGTATCAATGGGGCCCGTAATCGGGGAGCGAGAGCTCCCCGGTTACGGGCCTTGAAAGCTATCAGCGCATATCGCGTAAGTTGGGTCAGAGCTGTTGCTGCCCAGCTTGGGACAACGCCCTCTCGATCTCAGTCTTGATGGCGGAAATCGCCGTTAGGAAAGCATCTATCTTCCCCGAAATCACATCGTAGTGAGGTCCTAACGCCCCTTTGTTCGATGGCTCCGATAAGGAGTCAACCTTGTAGCAAGGAGCGATCTCATTCAGCTGACGTTTCCATTTTATAAAGTTTTCGGCGCTCACCCTGGAAGATCCGTCCTTCGCAACGTTCAACCAGATGTTATTCGGATACAACAACACGATCGAGATAAACCCGTCCGCATGCTCAATTCCGAAGTTGATTCCCGAACGGAGCCCTCTTGTGCTCAGTCCGAGTTCAACGAGCCCTGCGATGAGGCCCTCAACAATCTCAGCCTCTATGGGGTCACGCTGGCGGGTGTTTTCAATCAGCTTATCCTTCGTCCAGAGTGTCTTGTCCGCGGCAGGGCTTATGACCACCGTCTGCTTGATCTTGCGGATTTCGTCCCTGTACCCGATGAGGACAGGCACAATGATTCTCGCGCCACTGTGTTCGTATTGACGCGCCTCTACTACCAAGACTTCGGCGAATGTCATTTGCCGGTTGAGAAAGTCCGCGATGCTACGAAGATCATGGGAGGACTCCTCCAGAAAGAATATGATCCGAACCTCGCCTTCCTTCAACTTGCCGCAAAACCGCTCGAAGAAGGAATCCGGCGATGTTCCACTTTCGGGACCCAGTTCTTTGAGTGCCGTCTCCAAATCACGCCCGTGTCTCTGGGCCGTTTTTTCGGCCATGGAAATCAGCTGCTCCTTCGACCAGTACTCCTTGCCGTTGGCTGCATAGTCCAACATCTGCCCGACTACCTCGCGCCGCGCCCGGGGATCTCGGAAACGTTTGCATTCCACCAGCGTTGGCACCGCATCCTGATCTGCCAGCAGAAAATCAAGACTCCACCGGTCGACACCGGAACCCGGATCGGCTACCGGCATCTCACGATTTACGATTAACCAGCGGCGTGGCTCGTCCGGGTCAATCTGATCCCCTGGCAACAAGTCCGGGTTGTTATCGAGGATGGATTGTAGTTCCTTATCCTCATCCTTGCACCGCACCTGTTCGAGCCTCTGTGGCGTGCCATCAGAGATAACGTAGACGTCCATACGCGGATGAGACGACCTCCTGCCCTACAATACAAGACTATTCGGCTCGTACTGTGCAGACGCGTGAAAATCACCGCCTCCACACGGCGATTCGCTCAAGGGATTCCTTGCGGTCCGAGGTGGCATTTCCTGCCTGCCGGTATCAGTCCTTATTGCCACCTGCGGCCAGGCATGTGCCTTAGCAATTTCAGCATTGTCCGAGTGGTCGGTTGTGGCCTTGAAGGATACCGATGGAATTAACAATTCGCGGCCGCGTCAAACGTTCCGAGCGCAAGGCGCTTCGCCGGCTACTTCGCCTTGTAACCCTGCCAGACGTACTCCAGCGCTTCCGGCAGAGTCTGTTTCTTCACAGCGCCATCGGTGTGACCGGCGTTGCGCGCGAAGACAAACTGGTAGTGATAACCCTTCGTGGCCAGCGCGCGAGCCATGATCTCGTTCGCAGCCACCCAGTCGTGAGTGTCATCGCCAGGACGCCCGTTATCGCGGTCCCCCACTTCCATCCAGATGCGAATCGGCTTCGCCTGCGCCGCCGGAATCAGATGCTCTTCCAGCTCAAAAGCGCCATGCGGCAGATTCGGATCGGTGGGCGACTGCTGATTCACATACGTCCCCGAGTACGTGAGCACGCGGTGATAGAGATCGTTGTGGAACCACGCCATGCCGAACGAAACCGATCCACCCGAACTGCCGCCCATCGCCAGACGCGCATCCGGGTCCTTACTGAGCTTTACGCCGTAACGCTTCTCCACGAGAGGAAGAACTTCGCTCTCCACAAACTCGGCGTACTTGCCGGACATCGTGTCGTACTCCAGGCCGCGTTCGCTGCCCGGACCGTCGCCACCGCCATTGCCGATAGAAACCGCGATCATCGGCGGTAGTTTCTTCGCCGCGATCATGTTATCGAGCGTAGTGAACAGGCCGTTGTCGGCGCCATCCGCGCCCACAATGAAGGGAGCAACCGTTCCCGCGACGTACTGCTTCGGAATATACACGTACACCCGGCGGCTGTAAGGCGCGGGCATCACGGGGATCATACGCGAATTCGGCGGTTGCGGAGGAGCGTTGGGATCGCGCGGCGCACGCGTGATTCCGGGATAGATCTTGCTATCCCCGGACTCCATCGCGAAGATGCAGACTGCGCCCTTCGGCACGCTTGCGTTCTCCACTGTTTCGGGAGCGGCGGGATGCGTCGGCCCCAGCACGAAGTTTCCGTCGGCATTGTTCGGAGCATTCTCACCATCCGGCAGATC
>CAZWTH010000236.1:0-17169 GCA_964636715.1 uncultured Solibacteraceae bacterium
CACAAAGGCGACGTGATCTGCGAACTGGACCAGAACGATCTGCTGCCCGCGCTGAAGCAGCAGCAGGCGGCGCTGCATGTGGCGGAAGCAAACCTTCGCTCCGCGCAGGCCGATTACGAACGCTATAAGGTGGACGCGAAAGGCGCGGACCTGCCGTTTCTGAAGAGCGATATGGACCGCGCTCACAAGATGTTCGGGGATGGATTGATCGCGCAGAACGCGCGCGACGACGCCGAGAAGAATTACCGGATCGCGGCGAACAAGCAGGAATCCGCGGTGGCGAATCTGGGGTCGGCGCAGGCGGCCATTGCGCGCGCGCAGGCGGCGCTCGAACAACAGCAGGCGGCCGTCGCGGCGGCGGACGAGAATCTGCGCAATGCGACGGTCTTCTCGCCTATCGACGGCGTTGTGCTTTCGCGCGACAGCGAACTCGGGACGGCGGTCAGCTCGATTCTGCAGGTGGGTTCGAATGCCACGACCATCATGACGGTGGGCGATCTCAACGAAGTCTACGTAAAGGGCAAGGTGGATGAGAGCGACGTAGGCCATGTCTATCTCGGACAGCCGGCGCGCATCAAGATCGAATCATTCAAAGATCAGACGTTCACCGGCAAGGTGACGAAGATTTCGCCGATGGGCGTGGAGAAGGACAACGTCACGACGTTCGAAGTGCGGGTTTCGATTTCGAACGACAAGCACATTCTGAAGGCGCAGATGTCGGCCAACGCCGAGATCGTTCTTGAAGAGCACAAAGGCGTGCTCGCGATTCCGGAAGGCGCCGTTCTTTACAACAAGGACAAGTCGACGGCGGTAGAGATTCCCGATGCGACCGATCAAACGGGTAAGCGGAAGCTGGCGGTCAGGCTCGGCATCAGCAACGGCGCGAAAACCGAGGTGCTCAACGGCCTGAAAGAAGGCCAGCAAGTCGTCCTGCAATGACCTACCTGAGCGAGCTGTTGAGCCAGGTGATCGGCAGCCTCTACCGCAACAAGCTGCGGAGCTTCCTGACAATGGCGGGAATCGCGTGGGGGCTGGCGTCGATGGTGATCATCGTCGCGATGGGAGACAGTTTCAAGGAAGGCCAGCACAACAACACAAAAGAGCTCGGGCAGCGGCTGGTGATTTTGTTCAACGGTCGAACGGAAATGCAGGCTGGCGGCGAGCGCGCCGGCCGGCGCATCCGGCTGAACGTGGAAGACGCCGTGAGTCTGCGGCGCGAGGCGTGGGCGGTGCGAAACGTCGCGGTGGAGCTCGAAGGCGGACTGAAAGCCGTGAGTCCGTATAACAGCGGCTCGTTCGATGTGAGCGGCGTGGAAGCGCACTTTCCGCTGGTTCGCACGCTGCCGATCGCCGAGGGCCGCTTTTTCACGGATCGCGAGGAGAAGGCCGGCGCGCGCGTCTGCGTCATCGGGCAGGACGTGAAGAAGCAGTTGTTCGGGACGCGGCCCGCGGTGGTGGGGAATGTCATTGCGCTCAATTCCCTGCCCTACCGGATCGTGGGGCTGCTCGCCGATAAGGACCAGAACAGCAGCTATTCGGGCATCGACGAGAAAAAGGTTTTTCTTCCGTATACCTCGATGGCGCGCGACATGCCGCCCACGAAGGAATATCGCGATGGCGATCTTTCGGAAATTCTCTATCAGCCGCGGGACGACGTGGACGCGCAGGACGCGGAACACCAGGTCCGTAAAATCGTGGGACGCAATCATGACTTCGATCCGGCCGACCAAAGCGCGATGGGGATGTGGGACACGGTGGACGATCAGAAGCAGGTCGATGGCATTTTCGATTCGATGACGGTATTTCTGGGATTCATCGCGTTTGTCACGTTGTCGCTGGGCGGTATCGGCGTGATGAACATCATGCTCGTAACGGTGTCAGAGCGGACGCGTGAAATTGGGTTACGCAAAGCGCTGGGCGCGACGCGTGGGCGCATTCTGGCGGATTTTATGGCTGAAGGCACGGTGCTGGCATTCGTGAGCGGCGTAATCGGATGGTCTGTGGCGTTCGGGCTTTCGAGCGCGCTGAAGCTGGTGAAGATGCCGGACATGTTTCCGGGACTGCCGGTGAGTTGGGAGAGCACGATTCTGGCTTTCGTCACCCTGACCGTGATTGCGGTGCTTTCCGCGTTGCTGCCCGCCTGGCGCGCCGCGGCGCTGACTCCGGTGGAGGCGCTGCGTTATGAGAGATAGCGCCATGAGAGGCAGCCGGTGAGAATCGGCGCCATTCTTCGCGAAGCGGCGGGCGCGCTCAATTTCAATCGGCAGCGCAGTCTGCTGACGATGGCGAGCCTTGGCTGGGGCGTCGCCTGTTTCGTCATTTTGTATTCGTATGGCGAGGGCTTCGGGTTCGCGCTGAAGAGCTCGTTTCAGGCGGTGGGCCAGGATCTGATTCTGATGTTCGGCGGGCAGACTTCGGCCCAGGCAGGCGGTCAACGATCCGGCCGGCAGATTCGCTTCGATCTGAGCGACGTGGATCTGATTCGCGAGAATGTTCCGCTCGTGAGCGCGATTTCGGCCGAGACGATGATCCGCAACGCAACCGTGCTGCGGGGCGTGCGGCAACTGAACATGTCGGTGCGGGCGGTGGAGGCGCCGTATGGGAAAGTCCGCAACATGACGATGTCGGAAGGCCGCTGGATCAATGCCGAGGACTACGTCAACAAGCAGCGCGTGGCGATTCTGGGGGCGAAGGCGGCGCACAAGCTGTTCGGCGAGATTCCGCCGACGGGCGAGACGATTACCGTCAACGGCATTCAGTTCCAGATCATCGGCGTGCTGCAGAGCAAGACGCAGATTTCGAATTACAACACGCCCGATAACGAATGTATTTTCGTGCCGCTCTCGACGGCGTCCGTGATGACCGATATCAAGCATCCGCAGGATATTGTCTGGATGCCGGCGAATCCGGTGTTTCGCAAAGATGCGGTGAAGGATGTGCGGGAGGTTCTGGCGCGCACGCACGGATTTGCGCCCAAAGACGAGCAGGCGCTGCAGGTTTTCATCTTCAATGAGTTTCAGAAGATTATCGATACGATGTCGCTGGCGCTGCAGATACTGCTGGGGCTGATTGGGGCGCTGACGCTGGCGATCGGGGGCGTGGGGCTGGCGAATATCATGCTGGTTTCCGTGACGCAGCGGACGCGCGAGATCGGTGTGCTGAAATCGCTGGGCGCGACGAGGAGCGCGATTTTGTGGCAGTTCCTGGTGGAAGCGATGGCGATCGTCACCGTGGGCGGGTTGCTGGGAGTGCTGCTGGGATGGGCGGTGACGGCGGGGATTCAGACGCTGCCGCTGCTGGGGCCGCTATTTAAGGACGACTCGGGGAATGGCGATATCCATTTGCATATTTCGCAATTCGCGGTGATTACGTCGACGCTGGTATTGGAGTTGATTGGGCTGTTCGCGGGATGGCTGCCCGCGCTCAAGGCTTCGCGGCTGGATCCGATTGAGGCGCTGCGCTACGAGTAGACTCAGGCCAGGAGATCAGGGGCGTCGAGTCCTGCGGCGAGGGCGAGTTTGCGCTGACGCTGATCGAAGGTGAGGAATTGGTCTACTTTCAGGAGAACGCCGATAGCAACCTGAAGAATATCGAGCGAGCGGCAGCCGATATTGGGCGTATGTAGCCCAGAGAGTTCGTTAGCAGTCTTCCACGCACCCATTGGGAGGACCGTCTTTTGAAATACCTGAGTGCTTATATCCTGGACAAAACCAGCGATTGTTTGCGCCAGTTCTTCAGGTGTCAGCAGGCTTCGAAAGGCGCTGAGCAGATGGCATTGCGAGTTTCAAGAATATTCAGTTCGGTAACAAGTAAGATCTCACCGCCGTCCTGAATACGTTCTAATGCCGCGCGACAGGCGTCAGCATTCTGGTCAGGAAGATAGAGACTGGCGAGGAACTTGCGTCCGCGTAGAACCTCAATAGTCTCCCCGTCCATATGAGACGAGCTCAGCCGCAGTAACGGGGAGCTTCTTATCCCCAAATATCTTCTTCATCCGGGCATGAAAATCGACTTTGGGCGGCCGCGGTGGCGCGACAGGAATAATGTGGGCAATTACTTTATTCCGATTGACGAGTTCGATTTCCTCGCCCGCGGCGAGTTTGGCTTCCACGTGTTTGAATGAGTACCGAAGTTCCCGGACGGATGCACGCGCCATATGATGTATTTTAGCATCGAATTCCCGAAAACTACCTTTGGCAACTGAACCGCTCAAGTGGCGCGGAGATGGAAATTGCCGTTGTGCGTGGTGAGGCGAAGAGAGGGGCCGCCTCCGTTCACGGCGCCATCGACATTTCCGCCCCGGCGCCCAATCGTCCGGGTGCTGATCCCGAAATCCGACTGCACTCGTCCGTTGTGACCGCTCGTCTGGAGAGTGAATCGGCTGGCGGCGGGCATCGTCAGTTCGACATCGCCGTTGTGCGTTTCCACGCTGCTCGGAGCCGTCAGGGATGCGAACTGTATTCTGGCGTTGCCATTGTGGGTGTCGAGGTCGAGAGAGCCGGTGAGGCCGGTGACGTCGATCTGGCCGTTGTGGGTGGAAATGCTGAGCGCGGCATGGAGATTGCGGACTTCCACCCGCGAGTTGTGAGTGCGGACGGTCCAGCGCGCCGTACGGGGCGCGTTGATGGTGTAGTGAATATCGGGATCCGAGCCCTGCAACGAACTCCAGTTGGGGTAGTTGGATTTGATGCGCACGGAATCGCCGAGCTTATCGATATCCACGCGCGTTTCATTGAAACGGCGGCGGTCGGCGTCCGAAAACGGGAAACCAGAATTCATTTCAATGACGGCGCGCACTTCGATCTCGGGGCGGTCCCACGTGTTTACCGTGATGGAGCCGTTGTGATTGTCGATGGTGACTGAGCCCGTTGCCGGCAACGGCAGGTTTTTTTCGACTGTTCTGGAGTCTGCGGCGCCCAGCAGCGCGCAGGTCATGAGCGCGGCGGCCAGGGAGTGTGCGAGCGTCATTGCGGTTATCCTCTCACAGGGAATACGCGCGAGGGCAGAAAAAGTTCGCAAATGGATGGGGGTACGGTTGGTCCGCCCGTGCGGTGCACGGAGCCCCTGATATGATGCTCAACAATCCACCGTGGCTCTTTCCGAAGCTTTTCCCGCAAAACGCCTGGTGTCGCTCGACGCGTTCCGTGGCGCGACTATAGCGCTGATGGTGCTGGTGAACGATCCTGGCGATGGCGCGCATTCCTACAGCCCGCTACGGCATTCACAGTGGAACGGCTGGACAATCACGGACGTTGTGTTTCCCTCTTTCCTGTGGATCGTGGGCGTCGCCATCACTCTCTCGCTCGGCGCCCGGCTTGCGTCCGGCGTCCCCCGGCCGAAGCTGCTGCTGCAGGCGGCACGGCGGGCGGTCATCCTCTACGCCCTCGGGCTCGTGGTGTATGCGTGGCCGCTCGATCTTTCGACGCAGCGCCTGATGGGGGTACTGCAGCGAATTGCCATCTGCTATCTGATCGCGGCGGCGATTTACCTTTACTGTGAATTGCGCGGGCAGTTGTTGTGGTTGACGGGATTGCTGGTTGTGTACTGGCTGCTGATGACCGTCGTTCCCGTACCGGGCTACGGCGCCGGGCGCCTGGATGTAGAGGGGAATCTTGCGCACTACGTGGATCGCATTGTTTTGGGCGCGCACAACTACCGGTCCACGAAAACATGGGACCCTGAAGGGCTGGTCAGTACCCTGCCCGCAATCGCGACCGCGCTGCTGGGCGTGATGGGCGGGCGCCTCATTCGAATGCAGCGGCAATTGACCGAGCGGGTCAGCTGGATGTTCCTCATCGGCAACGCTCTGATCTGCGTGGGCATGATCTGCGACCGATGGCTGCCGATTAACAAGAAGCTCTGGACGACTTCGTTTTCCCTGTTCATGGGCGGACTGGATTTCGTGCTGCTCGCAATCTTCATCTGGCTGGTGGATCATCTGGGCCATCAACGGTACGTACGCCCCCTGGTGATCATGGGAATGAACGCGATCGCCGTCTACATGGCGTCGGAACTGGGCGATGTATTTCTCGGCGCGACGGGCTGGCACAATGCGATCTACAGAACTGTCTTCGCGCCTGTCGCCTCTCCCGCGAATGCGTCCCTTCTGTATGCCATCGCCTACGTCCTGCTGATGTATCTGATCGCGTACGGGATGTACCGGCGAAAGTGGTTCTGGCGGGTGTAGCCGCCGGGCAATCGATCGGGCATTTTACTGGATCATCGCAAGCGACGTCTTGACGAATCCGGTGTATTGTCCGGTTGTATCGTTGTTGAGATTCCCGCTGCCCGTGATCTTGACTACGTCCGCTATCAGCGCCTGGTAGGCGGCGTTGCCGGATCCGGAGTAATCCAGCTCCGTCGTTGGGAAATAGAAGGTCCCGCTCGAAACATTTCCCGATCCGGTGATCTGGTTGGCGGCCGTATAGTCCTGCGCCGGATCCTGATAAAACAGGATGCCCTGATACGTTCCTGACGAAGGGGCCGAAAAGTTCATATTGCCGGAGCCGGTGAGTTTCACGGGGGCGGCGGCGTGGGTACTGTCCCCCGTGTTAAAGAACATCACGTTGTTGCCGGATATATTGCCGGAACCGGTATATTTGAATCCGCCGCCGAGAAGGATATAAGTGCCCGTCCCAAATGTAACGGCGCCCGATGAGGATATGGAAATTCCTCCGCAATACACGCCGGGAGAGATCGATGTAGAACTGGATCCGCTGTAGCTGTAGTTCGTGTGATCGCAGAGTCCCACCGGCGGCGGAGTGAGGTTCGAAAATGGGTCGTGTACGGCGGTAGCGCCGCCGTGAGTTGGCGCGGGCGAAACGTGTCCGCTTCCGTGGTTCGTGTACGCGCCGTTGTAGAGAATACTTCCACTGGCCGTGATGTTTCCCGATCCGGTATAACTGAAGCTGCCGTAGGCGTTAATCTGCGTGGTAGTGATTTTGCCCGATGCTGAATCGGAAAAATCACCGCCGATATTGATGCCGCACGCATTCGTCGTCAGATTTCCCGACCCCGTATCGGAAAAAGAAGACAGCGCGTAGATGCAGGATGCGTTTGCCGGCATCGCGGAAGCAATGGCCGCGGTGGCGGAGGCGCGCACCGTTTGCGAGGCGATGTTTGCGGCAAAACCGAAAAAGTTATTCACAGTCTGCGTAACCGTCGCCTCCACCCAATAGACGGGGGACGCTCCGTTTACGGCAGTGTTGTTGGCAATGACCGATACTGTTTGTCCGCCGGTATTTGCGAAACCGTTGGAATTTGCGTAAGCGCAACCGGCGAGCAGCGCCGTGGATACGGAACCAACGGGACTCGGACAGCTTAGCGCGTTTCCACAGACTACTCCATTGCTTCCGCACGCATAGTGCCCGCTTTTGTATGCGTAGTTCACTGCGCCCATGGCGGCTGCATCGGCCGCCGCCTGCGCCGTCTGCTTCACATAGACGCCATAGCCCAGGTCCACGGCTAAACCCATGGCGCCGAAAAGAAGAAAGATGCTCATTCCCGAAAGAATGAGGATCTGTCCAGCGCGTGAATCCCGGGAGCCAGCGCGTCTATTTGTCAAAACAGGATCCTCTGCCGCGAAGTGGCTCCCACGTTGAACGCCTGCCATACCCCCTGGGCATTCGATGGCCAGAACATCGCAATCGGATTCTTGAGAGTGTATGTCGCGTAAACCGTGACGTCCCGCCCCGGAGCGCTATAACTTGCGGCGGGGAATGCCGTTGCATTGGAGGCGCAGTCGGTGAGCGGCGAGCACTGGATCGATCCACTGCCGTCGGTGAAAGTAACATTGACCAGCGAAGGCAGCAGGGAAATATTCTGTCCTTCGAAATAAGTGACCAGGTTGGCCACCGTGACGCCGCAGGCGCCAGCGCATCCCTGACCGTGTGTGGCCGCATAGCGCGCCGTCATCTCCACGGCCTGCGGGAGTTCATGGAATTCCCACATATCGATGGATATCGATAACACCGATATGGTCAGAAAGATAACCGGAATTCCCACGAGCGTGAATTCGATCAAAGCGCTGCCGCGTCTGTTACCGGGTTTCGCCATATATCAGCCCCGGAGCGGCATCATCACCGTTCGATTGATCGTCAGTTGTCCCGGCAGAAGACCGGGAATCGGAATCAGCTGCGGAGTCGTGTAACTGACCGTCACCGAAGTTCCATTGTTGCCGTCCGGTCCGGACCAGACGCTGGCGGTCACCGTCAGGGGCGAAGCGGCGCAGGTCGACATGCCGTACCCAATATTCGGCAGATTGCGGAGCTGATCGAGAGCGTAGCCGCAGGCGGTTGATGAATCCGTAGCCGTTGCCGAGTCCGTGGCGCAGTAAAGGGCAGCTACGCGGGCCGCGGATTCGGCGGCGATCAGGGAATATGAGTAGAATCCGAAATCGAAAACGCCGACAAACAGAAAGACATACCAGGGCATCAGCAGGGAGAATTCGATCAGCGCATTCCCGCGGCGCGATCTTCCTCCCGCCTTCCCTTTTCGGGGCGCGATGAGTTGCGACACTCGTGACATCTACCTGGCTATCAATACTCAAGATGCAGCAAGAGAGCCTGGTACTACAAGATCCCGATGGTTAACGGATAGGCAGTAGCCGGGGTTATATCCACAATGCTATGCGCGGCGGCGGGGCGTCCCCGCGGAGATACGCGCGAGCGCGCCGCAGAGAATTGCCGCCGCGAGACCGGCGGACATCCAGGACCGAAGCATGGGCCTTTACTTCACCGGGCATCGGATCGCGAACTGGCAGTGGCGGCGTCGCCTGAAGGTCGCCCTTTCCTGCGCCCGCGGAGCAATCGAAAGATCCCGTACGCGAGACCAGCGCCGGCCACCGCCCCCGCGCTGATCACCACACCCGCCGAGAGTCCTGTGACGGCGCCCCTGGCGGCCAACTCCAGCACTCCTACGGTTGCGCCTCCGGCGGTGCCCACGGTCGCCCCGGCTCCGCTGACAGCGGCGGCTGCGATGTTCTCTTTTATCTTTTCGGAATCGTGCATGCGCTCTCCAGATTTTTCTGCCCGCACTTTCAATAGACCATGCTCCCGAGGTTGCGTCGCCGGATGCTTCTGGGAATTCACCCTGACCCGGCATGCAAACTATGCGCGTGAAATAGAATGGGTCCGCTATGTTTCGTTTCCCAGTGGCCTGCGCGGGCGGGCTGCTCATTCTTCTCGCGGCGATTGGCGCCGCCCAGGCGCCCGCCGGTTCTTCGGGCCGCGGCGGCCGCGCGCCCCTGCCGCCGATCGATACGGCTACCTCTGACCGCGGGAAGGCCGTTTACAGCGCTCACTGCGCATCGTGTCACGGCGCCGACGCCCGTGGCACCGCGCGCGGAGTGGATCTGGCTCGCGCTTTCAGCGTGAGACTCGACCCCAGAGGCGCGCAACTGGGCCCCTTTCTTTCCGCCGGACATAAGAACAACTCCGTACCGCCCATTCATCTGACCGACGCCGAGATCGGCGATATCGCGATGTATTTCCGGGTGCTGATCGATTTCGCCAACGCCGGCGTGGGAAATGTGGCGCCGAATATCATCGTCGGCAACGCGAGCGATGGCAAGGCGTATTTCTACGGCGAGGGCAAATGCAGCACGTGTCATTCGGTGACCGGCGATCTGAAAGGAATCGGATCGAAGTACAGCGCCACTATGCTGCAGAACCGGATCGTGCTGCCGCGCGGACGCGGCCCGGCCATGCGTGACGACCCGCCGGAATTGCCGCGCACGGTCACCATCACGCAGCCGGATGGGAAGACCGAGAGCGGAACGCTGGTGACGATTTCCGATTTCCTGGTCACCTTCCGGGACGATTCGGGCGCGCTGCGCTCCGTGACGCGACGCGGCGACGCGCCCAAAGTAACGATCCACGATCGTCTCGCGGCCCACATCGAGAACATGCGGCGGATGACGACCAAACAGATGCATGATTTGACGGCATTCCTGGTGACTCAATGAGACTCCCCATTCTTCTGGCGGCGGCTGCGGCGATTGCGTTCGCCCAGGGCGGGCCGCTCGACAACAGGCTGCTGCTGAAAACGCCCGCCGAAACGTGGGCGGGGTACCACGGCGATTCCACCGGCCGTCATTACAGCGCTCTTCACCAGATCACCCGCGATAACGTTCACGAACTTTCGCTCGCGTGGGTCTCGCGCGTCAGCACGGCGAATCAGGACGCGGTGTTCGGTGGCGAGGGGGCAAATCCGGCGCCCACGCCGCCGGGCGCACAGGTGCCGCCGGTTCGGGCAATTCCTCTGGTGGTGAACGGCGTGATCTATTATTCGGCCTCCGGAAATGCTTTTGCGCTGGACGCCCGCACCGGCAAGCGGCTCTGGCATTTCGCTTATAAAACCGGCGGTGGGGGCAGCCGCGGTCTCGCCATGTATAACAACTGGCTGTTCATGACGACGGGCGAGCCCGGTCTGGTCTCGATCGACGCCGCGACCGGCAAAGAGCGCTGGCACAAGCGAATTGCGCCGGGCGGGCTGGGCTATTCGTCATCGGTCGCGCCGATCGTGGCGGGAAATCACATCCTTCTTGGCACAGGCGGCGACCGGTCGGATCATGATGCCTGGGTGGAATCCCGCGATCCGGAAACAGGCGAGATGCAGTGGCGCTGGAACTCGACGCCTCGCAAGGGCGAGCCCGGCATCGAAACATGGCCGAGCGAGGACGCCGCGATTCACGGCGGGGGTGGCGTCTGGCAGATGCCGACGTACGATCCGGAACTGGGGCTGTTGTACGTCACAACGGGACAGCCGAATCCGGTTTTCGACGGAACTTCACGGCCTGGCGACAACCTGTATACCTCGTCGATTGTGGCTTTGAACGCGGATACGGGAAAGATGGTTTGGTACTTCCAGACGACCCCGCACGATACGCATGACTGGGATGCGACGGAAGTGCCGGTGCTGATCGACGGAACGATCGACGGACGGCCGCGGAAACTCCTGGCGCAGGCGAATCGCAACGGGTATTACTTTTTGCTGGACCGGACGAATGGCAAGGTGCTGGTGACGAAGCCGTTCATCCATGCGAACTGGGCGAAGGGGATCAACGAGAAGGGGCAGCCGATTCCGGATCCGGCGCAGGATCCGATTGTCGGCGGTGCGCTCGTGACGCCCACTTCGGATGGCGCGGCGAACTTCCCCGCCCCCAGTTTCAGCCCCGATACCGGGCTGCTCTATGTGAATGCGATCGAAGGATACAGCGTTTTTCATTTGGAAGACCCGGCGATGAAGCCGGTCGGGTTTGCGCATTCGTCGGAGTATGCGTTCGCGGATTCGCGGTCGGCGCTCAAGGCGATCGATTACCGGACGGGTGAGATCAAATGGGAGCACGAATATCCCGGCGGCGGATTCGGGTTTGGGTCGTGGCCAGGCGTGCTGAGCACGGCGGGGCGCGTTGTGTTCGCGGGCGACGATACGACCGATCTGGTGGCGTACAACGCCGATACCGGTAAGATTCTGTGGCACGCCGATCTGGGAGCGATCGTCGGGAACAGCCCGATCACTTATATGGTGGACGGGGTGCAGTATGTGCTGGTGTCGGCGGGCGATTCGATGTGGGCGTTCTATCTGCAGTAAGCGACGAACTTTGGTGAAGGCCAGAAATCCGAGCGATGATCACCGGCAACGGACTCAAGCGAGCTTCGCTGATCGCGGTTTCGATCCTCATTCTGATGTTTGAAGGATTCTGGCTTATGGGCGCGTACTTCTTTTCGGATGGACGCGACCCCTCGGTCCAGACCGCGATTGTTCTGTGGTGTGGTGCTTTTTTCGGAGCGGTATTGCTTTGGTGGTTGCCCATATTGTCGGCGCTGATCTTTCTGCTGTATTCAATTGCCAGGACGGCATGGGCATGGCCCGCCTGGCTGCACCGGACCGGGGTCCCGGCCTTCCTGTTTAACGCGGCGCCAGATGCGGTTTTGATTGCGGTTGCGATGTTTGCATGGCGCTTGCGCCACGTTGCAGGCAGTCAAGCCCGCTCGAACTCGACCCGCGCGTAGGCGGCAGCAAGCCGTAAACGGCAGCCGATGGACGTGAGCTCGATTTCATCCGACAATGACACATATTCCCGCATCAGCCAGGCGCCATCGGGCTGGCGGAGGTGGTGCGCAACAAAAACCCGATCCTGTGCAATCAAAAGGTACTCGCGAAAAGAGGGCAGGGATCGATAGAAAAAGAATTTTTCACGACGATCATAGTTCTTCGTCGACACCGAAAGGACTTCTATGATCAGCGTCGCGTCGGCAAGTGTATCTCTACGATCATCGAAATACTGATCGGGCCCACACGTTACGAAAACATCGGGGTAGGTAATCAGGCGGTGGCTCGGTATCGCCAGCCGCTGGTCCGCTACTGCGGGCTCGCAGTCTCGCCCTTCCAGCTGTTGGTGCAGGAGAGCAAAGGCATTTCCGACAATCCGCCCATGGCTTCTCGATGCTCCTGCCATGGCATACATAGCGCCATCCAGATACTCACTCCGGAAATCTGCGGATCGTTCGATCTCCAGATATTCTTCCGGTGTGAGATGTGGAACAGCCTGCGTGGACATTCTCCCCCTATAATAGCCCCCGAACGGAAGGTAATGCAGGGGTTGATTGACAGTCCGTCGCGGCCGGGATTCGATGTGGGCGTTCTATCTGCGGCAATCGCCTGGTCTCATTGACGGCAACCGCTTGCGGTTCAATTCGCCGAGGGTTGCTCCACGTGATCCACTACCAGGATGCTGAGCGGAGCCGTTCCCGATTTCAGCCTGATGCCGAGTTGCTCCCGGAGAGCGTCCATAAACGAAATACCTTCGGCCACGGTCAGGCTCGACGCGCCAGGCGAAGAATTCACATCCGTGGATGCTATGTTCTTCACTTCCGGCGTCCATTCCAGAGCAAAATCGAACAACCCGCTGAGTCCCGTCTGATCCATCATGGGCCTGTCCACGTTTGCCACGCCGGCCAACGCTGTCGCAATAAACGCCATGGTTATATTGCGCGCTCCCCAGCATACTCGAGTGGGCGGACATGGCGGCACCCAGGTAAGGCCGTTACAGAGGGCTGGAAATCCTCCTGCAATCGTCTCTGACGGAGGCTTTCCAGGATCAGTGGATGCAAGCGAGGAGGAATCGAGAACGCAGGGAACATCCTCGAGATGCCTCCGGAGTTGTTTTCCGAGGATCCCCGGTTTCGACAGGACGAACGCGAGAACGGGCGTGTCGCGAGTCTCGATGTGAACGGCGAGTTTGAAGCGATCCGCAAGCAAAGATCTCATCATTTCGCGCATGCCATCTTTGCCCGGATCTTCCCCGGCGCGCGCCTGAATATCGAAGCGATCTGTGATTACCCAGTCCGGTAGTTGCGGCCTGAGAGCCTGCATCTGGTTGCCCTTGATCTTGTACGCGAAGGCTATGTAGTCGACTAGCGGCACATTGGTGGCCGAAAGATACCCACCGTTCGGGGTATAGACATCTCCTGCTCCCAGGGGAAAGTTCACTGATCGCCGGGCATTAGAGACGTTGGGCTTGACTGAAGCAACATCGAATGCTCGTTGGTGTGCAATTGGGCTCTCCATTATGCCTCCCGTCGATTGAGCATTTATTCCACAGGCTGACCCCAAAAAGATAGCTGCCAGGCACGCAAATCGCGCATTTATCATTTCGTTCCTCAAATTGAGCCAATAGCAGAGGCACACGATCCGTGATTGGACGACCGGAACCCGCCACTGAGCAAGACTATCAGGCCGCATCGCGGAAAATGGCGACAGTTTGCGGTGCGGTGACGTGGTGAACCCATGACCGTACCGGCGGAACTTCACCAGGCAGACTCATCAAATCAACGCGGTGGTCGACCAGGTCGTAACAGAACTCTCGCCTTCCGTGAGGCGCATCCGGTATCAGATCGGGCAGGATTGGAAGGCTATCCGCGGAACGGTCGAGGCTCAGGATTTTCTGTTGTCGCTATTCCTGGCAAAGCCGCCGCGCGCGGCTAAATAAGGCGGCTAAGTACTCTCGAACTGGACTCGCGCATAGACGTCATCCAGCCGCAAACGGCAGCCGATGGAGTTCAGACCAATCTCGTCGGACAAAGACACGAACTCGCGAAGCTGCCAGGTACCGTCCGGTTGCCTGGTCCAGTGCTCAGCCCGGACCTCGTCCTGAGCGAAAATCAAATACTCCTTAAGGGACTGCAGAGACCTATAGAAAAGAAATTTTTCGCCACGATCGTAGTTTTTCGTGGAGGGTGAGAGGACTTCCACGATGAAAGTCGCGTCCGTCAGAGTATCTCTACGGTTGTCGAGGTACTGATCCGGCCCGCACGTCACGAAAACATCCGGATAGGTAATCAAATTGTACTTGCGAATTGACAATCGCAGATCAGTATTCGCGACGGCACAGTCACGACCCCGAAGCGCCGTATACAGCTCACCGGAAATCGCCGCAATCATGTGCATGTGGTTGCGCGATCCACCCGACATGGCGTACATCGCGCCCGCAAGGTACTCGCTCCGGAAATCGGCCGCCCGTTCGATCTCCAGATATTGCTCCGGTGTGAGATATGGAACAGCCTGCGTGGACATTCTTCCCCTATAATAGCCCCTGAGCGGAGGGTAACGCAGGGGTTGATTGACACTTCCGTAACCCCTTGTGTTATATTAAAAAAGTTTGGCTGTAGCTTGTTAAAGCTTCTGGCTACCATCTCCGGCGTCGGAGATCCGGCCAGGGCGAGGTCCCGCTATCAGTGACGAACGCGCTTCGTCGAGACAAGGACCTGTCCAATAGCCTCAGCGGCAAGCAGTTCAAAAGCCGCTAACGGAAAGACGCAGTGATCTGAAGAATCGCCGGCCAGCCGTTATGGTTGCGCTGTGTGTCTTCGACGCGAAAAGAAGGATTGTACGTGCCGACATTTAATCAACTTGTGCGTAAAGGGCGGAAAGCGCCCGCATGGAAGACCGCCAGCCCTGCCCTGCAGAGCTGCCCGCAGAAGCGCGGCGTTTGCACCCGCGTTTATACGTCGACCCCCAAGAAGCCGAATTCCGCGCTGCGGAAAGTCGCGCGTGTCCGTCTGACCAACGGCGTTGAAGTCACCACCTATATCCCCGGTGTCGGCCACAACCTGCAGGAGCACTCGATTGTGCTGATCCGCGGCGGCCGCGTGAAGGATCTGCCGGGCGTTCGTTATCACGTGGTGCGCGGCGCGCTCGATACAGCCGGCGTCGCCAACCGCAAGCAGAGCCGTTCGAAGTATGGCGCCAAGCAGCCGAAGGCCGCGGCCAAGTAACCGGTAAAAGAACGAGCCGTTAAGGGAACGAAAAAGATATGCCAAGACGCAGAGGCGCAGAAAATCGGGAAGTGGCGGCGGACGCCATCTACGGATCGACCCTGGTCGAAAAGTTCGTTTGCTCGATGATGTGGGACGGTAAGAAGTCGACCGCTCAGAAGATCTTCTACACGTCGATGAAGAAGCTCGAAGAGCGCGGCGGCGGCGAAGAGGCCATCAAGCTCTTCAAGAAGGCCGTTGAAAACGCCAAGCCGATGCTCGAAGTCAAGACCCGCCGCGTCGGCGGCGCCAACTATCAGGTGCCGATCGAAGTGCCGGCCAACCGCCGCACGAGCCTCGCCATCCGCTGGATTCTTTCGAATGCCCGCGGCCGCGCCGAAAAAGGCATGGCGGACAAGCTGGCCAACGAACTGAACGATGCGGCCAATCTGCGGGGCGGCGCGATCAAGAAGCGCGACGACGTCCACCGCATGGCGGAAGCGAACAAGGCGTTCGCGCACTATCGCTGGTAACTGAAGACAAGAATCCGGAAGACTTTTTTAAAAACTGAATGCCACGCAACGTACCACTCGAGAAGATGAGAAATATCGGCATCGCTGCTCATATCGATGCCGGTAAGACCACCACCACCGAGCGCATCCTGTATTACACCGGCCGGTCCCACAAGATCGGCGAAGTCCACGAAGGCACCGCCACCATGGACTGGATGGAGCAGGAGCAGGAACGCGGCATCACCATCACGTCCGCCGCGACCACCGCGTCCTGGCGCGACATGCAGATCAATATCATCGACACGCCCGGCCACGTCGATTTCACGGCTGAAGTGGAACGTTCTCTGCGCGTGCTCGATGGTGCGGTAGCGGTGTTCGACGCCGTGGCCGGCGTGCAACCCCAGTCCGAAACGGTCTGGCGGCAGGCCGATAAGTACCGCGTTCCCCGTCTCTGCTTCATTAATAAGATGGACCGCACCGGCGCCGATTTCTACCGCGCGGTGACCACCATCGTGGACCGCCTTAAAGCGCGTCCGGTGGCGATCCAGATTCCGGTTGGCGCCGAAGATCAGTTCAAAGGCGTGATCGACCTCGTCAAGATGAAGGCCGTGCTCTGGCGCGATGAAACGCTGGGCGCGAAGTTCGACGTGGTGGACATCCCCGCCGAACTCGCCGACAAGGCGAAGGAATACCGCGATCAGATGGTGGAAGCGGTGTCCGAGCACGACGATCATCTGCTCGAAAAGTTCCTCAACGGCGAAGAGCTGACGGTCGAAGAGCTTCAGGCCGGCATCCGCAAGGCTACGATCGCCATGCAGATCTTCCCCGTGATCTGCGGTTCGGCGTTCAAGAACAAAGGTGTCCAGACCATGCTGGACGCCGTGGTCGATTACCTCCCCTCCCCGCTCGACATTCCCTCCGTTACCGGCACCGACATCGACGACAGAGAAAAGAAGCTGGTTCGCAACGCTTCCGACGATGAGCCGTTTGCCGCGCTGGTCTTCAAGATCATGACGGACCCGTACTCCGGGCAGCTCGCCTTCTTCCGCGTTTACTCCGGCAAGATGGCGGCGGGCGAGTCGATCTATAACGTCGCGAAGGGCCGCAAGGAGCGCGTTGGCCGTTTGATGCGCATGCACGCCAACAAGCGCGAAGACATTCAGGAAATCATGGCCGGCGATATCTGCGCGGCTGTCGGCCTGAAGACCATCTCGACTGGCGACACGATCTGCGACGAAAACAATCCGATCATTCTCGAGAAGATCGACTTCCCGGTGCCCGTCATTCAGCTCGCGGTTGAACCGAAGACGAAGGGCGATCAGGAAAAGATGGGCATGGCGATCAACAAGCTGGCCCAGGAAGATCCCACGTTCCGCGTCGCGACCGATCCCGAGACCGGG
>CAZWTH010000237.1:0-14778 GCA_964636715.1 uncultured Solibacteraceae bacterium
TGTTTCGGTCACCTTAAACGCCGCCGAAGTGGTGGAACCATTCGACACAACCACGTCGACCGGTCCTGTGGTGGCGTCGAGCGGAGTCAATGCGTTGATCTGATCCTTCGACGTGCAGACCGCCCCAGGCGCGGTGCTGGCGGCGCAGTAGAAGTAGACGTAGGCCGTTTTACCGTTCACCTTCACGCTGACGCCATTCAGAGAATCCGGCATCAACCCGTTCGCGAACGAAGCAGCATTGCTCCAGAGTGCGCCGCCCACAGGCGTTCCAGCCGGCGCGAGATTCGTGCCAGTGATAGCGATCCACGTATTCTGCGAAACGCCCGTACCGTACGCGGCCGCGGCGGCCTCAATCACCGGCGTCCCTCCGCCTGTACCTACCGTCACCTGGACCGAGACGCCGCTCACCGATTGCAGCGTAAGGTCGCCGGCCGACGTTTTCATCGGGGCGGCCGTCGGGAACACGTTCGTGGTGCCCTGGGTAGCGGCGAAGCTCGCAGACAGGGTGTAAGTCGAAAAAGCGGGATTACCCACGGTCAGATAGTCCGGGGAGTTGTAGTGCCAGATGCCGAGAGTCTGCTCGCTCTGATGGACGAAAACCGCCTGATTGTCGGCAAGAGTGAACTTTCCGGCCGCTCCGAAGTCCGCGGCCGCGGATGTCCCGGAAGGCGTTGTGTAGTCGTCCGCGCAACACGCGGTTCCATGGGTCACGCTCGAGTTATCGGTTGTGAAGGTAATCGAGAATGCCTGATTGGTGAACGCCGTGGCGCCGACGCTGCCAGTCGCATTACCGGAAAAGACAATCGTCATGGGGGCCGCCAGAACCGGATATGCAACAACAGCCGCCAGCAGCAAAAAGCGTTTGATCATTTGTGTGAAAAGCCTCCGGGCGCGATCAAGGCAACTGGGATGCCAGAAAGCAGACTTGTGAGTAACACGGGAAATGCACAGCCAAAACGATTGATAATCGCGCACATAGAGACTTAGTCCTGTGAATGCGCTCACTGTCAGAGGGATTTAAAGGAATAAAAGTGCCACTTAGTTGGTGCACTTTCCGCGCCGTGAGATCATTGCGTTGCCCACAAACAGGAAATCTATTCCTGTTCGAAGGAATGTTTCGACCGCTTCTTCCGGCGTGTTCACAATGGGCTGTCCCTTCACGTTGAAGCTGGTGTTCAGCACCATCTCGCGCCCCGTGGCTTTCCCCATGGCGCGCAGCAGCGCGTGGAAGGCGGGGTTGCTGGTGGCCGAGACGGTCTGGACGCGGGCGGAACCGTTGACGTGCGTGATCGCCGGCAACTGATCGCGCCACGGCTTGCGGACGTCGACCGTCACGATCATATAAGGAAGCTTCGTTCCCGGCTCGACCTCGAACCACTGATGAACCTGTTCCTCGGAAACCGCCGGAGCGAAGGGCCGGAATGCTTCCCGCATCTTCACCATGGCGTTGACGCGATCGCGCATTTCCACGCGGCCGGGATCGGCGATGATGCTCCGGTTGCCGAGCGCGCGCGGTCCGAACTCCATACGATCGCGATACCAGGCGAGCACATGGCCGCGCGCCATCAGGTCCGCGGCTTTCGCGCAGGTCTGGTCGAGAGTATCGAAATGCTCCACTTCGATCGAGTCGCCGAACCGCTCGAATGCGGTGTCGATATCCTGTTGACCGTATCCGGGTCCCAGATACGGCACGGGAAATCGCTTTTTGTTGATCTCCCCCGCCAGCATGGCGCGGTAGAGAGCGGCGCCGAGCGAGGAGCCGTCATCCGCGGCGGCGGGCTGAATGTAGATTTCATCGAACAGACCGGATCGCATCAGATGCCCGTTCGCCGTGCAGTTGAGGGCCACGCCGCCCGCGAGCGCGAGCCGCCGTTGTCCGGTGCGTTTCCCCCAGGACCCGCAGAGATGCAGAAAGGCGCGGTCCAGACACTCCTGCAGACCGGCCGCGAGGTCGCGATGCTGGTCCGTGATTTCCGAATCCGGCTCGCGCGCCGGCATCAATTCAGAACCCAGATAACGGCGCGTGGCGATATAGTTCTCGCGTTCGTCCGGCGTGCGATTCAGGGCGAGGATCGGAATCCGGATCGTGCCGTCATCCTGAAGCTGCACCGTCTTCTCGAAGAACGCGCGAAAGCGCGCGGGATCGCCATACGGCGCGAGTCCCATGATCTTGTATTCGTCCGAATTGAAATCGAAGCCGAGGTGCAGCGTGATCAGCGAATACAGAATGCCGATGGAGTCACGCGCGGGAATCCAGGCAAGGCGATCGAGTGAACCGCCGCGGGCCAGAAACGCGGAAGCGCTTTCCGCTTCGCCCATGCCGTCAATCACTACCGTGAGGCACTCATCCCAGCCGGATGTGCAGGCGGCGCTGGCCGCGTGCGCCTGATGATGGCCCACCTGAACCACGCGATCCTCCGGATAGTCCGGCAGATGCCTGCGGACCAGGTCGAGCAGAGCGGCTTTCGAATACACCTCCGCGTATCGCGCGGCCGAAATGGTCCCGGCGGGATAGAACTTCGCGTAGGGCGAATAGTCGAAGCCATGGGCGATCTCGTCGATATCGCTCATCTTCAGCCCCGCCTCACGTACGCAGTACTGAATCGCGTGAATGGGGAATCCGGCGGTGTGTTTCTGGCGAGTGAAGCGCTCTTCCGCGGCTGCGGCGACACAGACGCCATCCACCACCAGGGCCGCCGCTGAGTCATGCCCCTGCGAGATACGATATTCGCGCTCTTCGAGACCGGGCCAGTGGCGCTTCTTAAAAGGAACGGAGGTTTCGAGTCCGCTGATTCCGATAATGTTCATTTGCCGGCGTGTGGGATCACAGGTGAATAGGGCCGTCCCCGTCTCCCCGGGTGATGTGAACGCGATCGCCCCGCGGATCGCACTCACTCAGAAGAGCGGTAAAGGCCTTCGAGGCGCCCAGAATATAGTTCGACGGACCTTCGATGAAGCCCGCCACGCGGCAAGCCTGCCGCCAGGATGAATGACTCTGATTGGTCACAATGATATCGGCGTCGCGCCGCATCAGGATGCGCAGCGCTTCTTCCATCACCGTGGCTTCTTCCCCCGGCGCGGCGAGGCAATCCACCACCGAGCCGACCAGCATGTTGCCGAAATACTTGCTCTCCTCCATTCGCGTGCAGAGGAGGACCGCCCAGCCAACCGTGCGATCCCGCCGCAGCACGCGGATTCGAATAAATCTGTCGCTCTCGGGCGGATAGAGGATGTTGAGAATATCGGCGGTGCGCACGGCGATCGCCGAATAATGATCGCCACACTGGCGCCAGATATCGTCCGCCCAGCATCCGAAGGCGGAAAACGATTCCGCGAATACGTCGCAGTTTCTGGAAAACTTTGCCAGCACGCCGTTGCGCAGCGTCGTCACCTGGCGCGCGCACCAATGAGCGAGCATCGCTCCCAGCGAGGCGATGCCGGACCATGCCGCCAGATTCAGCAGCAGCCGGCGAAGCCGCGACGTCCGCAGATAGCGGATCTCCCGCGCAAACGCGCCCCCGTGCTGAATCCGGAAATAAAACGGAAGGGCGCGAAAACTCCACCCCATCGCTTTGTGAACCTTCGCGATCGACGCATCGAAGCTGCCGATTCCCAGATCGTAGGCGAGAGGCTGGCGCCGCAACGCATCCTGCATAATCTGAAGCCCCACGAGCGCATAGCGCTTATCCACAATGCCTTCGGAAATCGGCATCTGGCAGCTTCCCACGGTGCGAATCTCGCCGCCGCACAGAAATTCCTGAAGCTTGAGCGTGTAAGCGCCACGCACGCCGGTGTCGTCGAGAGCCAGAAAAATCTCCCGGTGCAGAGTCCGGTCAGGCGCCTTCGGCAGCCACACCGCCGAAGGAGTGACGGGAACGCTGAAGGAAATGTTCGCGGGCGCAACCCGGCGATTGAAGTCTGCAACGGATTCGCTCAGTTCTTCTGTATACGGCCGGATCTGGATGCCCACAATAACGCAGATTCGCGAGTGCAATTCGAATGCCGGAATGCAAACGCTTTGCTTGCCTGCAATTAAAGGACTTTCCGCCTGTTCCGCAGGCGCACTCGCGTTTCAGAAGCAACATTGGCAGACAGTGTGCTCTTTTTGCCTCTCCATGACTACGTTCGAAAATAACGAGATTGACCGCGCGTCGGCCGGATCTTTCCCCGCGTCTGATCCGCCGCCCTGGACTCTCGGCCCGGAACAAACCGATTGCCGGATCGAGCACGATTCGATGGGTGAGGTCGCGGTTCCCTCGCATGCTCTTTATGGCGCCCAGACGCAGCGCGCCCTCCTGAATTTTCCGATTTCCCATCACCGGCTTCAGCCGGAGCTCATCCGCGCGCTGGGACTGATTAAGGCCTGCGCGGCGGAGGTCAACGTCGAATTGGGGGCTCTGCCGGCGAATATTGGCGCGCGCATCGCCGCGGCGGCCGGAAAAATCGCGGCGGGAGAGCATCTCGATCAGTTCGTCGTCGACGTTTTTCAGACCGGCAGCGGCACTTCCACCAACATGAACGTGAATGAGGTGATCGCGCATCTGGCGGGCTGTCATCCGAATGACCACGTGAACCGGAGCCAGTCGAGCAACGACGTGATTCCCTCGGCCATCCACATCGCCGCCGCCCGCCGCATTCACGGCGAACTGTTGCCCGCGATGGAGCTGCTGCGCGGCACGCTCGAAGGCAAGGCGATGGAGTTCGCCGGCATTTTCAAAATCGGCCGCACCCATTTGCAGGACGCTACGCCGATGACGCTCGGTCAGGAATTCGGCGGCTACGAGCATCAGGTGCGCGCGAATGCGGCGCGCGTCGAGGCATCGATGCAGGGCTTGCTCGAGTTGCCGCTGGGCGGAACGGCAATTGGCACAGGAGTCAATGCGCCGGCCGGGTTTGCCGCCAGGACTATTGAACGAATTTCGCGCGGCACGGGGCTCGGCTTTCAGGAGGCGCGCAATCATTTTGAGGCGCAGGCCGCAAAAGACGCCGCTGTATTCGTCAGCGGCGCCCTGCGAACGTACGCCGTGGCGCTGAGCAAAATCGCCAACGACATTCGCTGGCTCGGCTCCGGGCCGCGCGGCGGCCTCGGTGAAATCCAGTTGCCCGAATTGCAGCCGGGATCGAGCATCATGCCGGGCAAAGTGAATCCCGTGGTTCCGGAGAGCGTGCTGATGGTGTGCGCGCAGGTGATCGGTCACGACGCGGCCATCGCCTGGGCCGGCGCCGCCGGTAATTTCGAGCTGAACACCATGATGCCGCTGATCGCCTGGAACCTGCTCGATTCCATCGATCTGCTCTCCGCCTGCTCGCGCAACTTCGCCGTGCGCTGCATCGCCGACCTGACTGTGGACCGCAAACGTTCGGAGGCCCTGATTGAACAGTCTCTCGCCATGGCGACTCTGCTGGCGCCCGAGATTGGTTATGACAAGGCGGCCGGCATCGCGAAACGCGCCGCCGACACCGGCCGCACCGTACGGGAAGTGGCGGCGGACATGAGCGGGCTCGATCCCGCGCGCCTTAATCAGCTGCTGTCGTTCCGGCGGCAGGAAACGGGTGGGGAGACAGATTCCCCGCCGCATCGAACTCAATAGCAAACGCTGGTCCGGTGATTTCGAGATCCGGATTCGCCTCGATCCGCGCCCGCAGATTTTCACTGAGCGCGAGAGCGCCGAGTTCGAGCGTGTTGTGAATCCACGCGATCGTCACGTCGGCAGGGTTGAGCTTGCCGACTGTAGCGGTGAGCAGATCGATGCATTCCCGGTCAGACGGAAAATGCAGCGGTATGCGGACGGTGGCAAGCGAACCGGAGGTCCGCGCGTTCAACCCGCTGACCTGCAGGTTCACGCGCGGCAGCACATCGTCATGAACTACGTCCGCGAGGCCCACTCCCACTGCATTCCCGCCGCTGTGTGGCGAGAGGCTGCGGATGAAAATGCGCTCGACATGCGGCGTATCCGGCCATGGGTTGTATTGTCCGTGCACCCCGCGGTTGACGACTTTCAAATCCATGCCGGTGCCGCTGATGTTCTTGCCGATTTCATCGACAATCAGAATGTCCACCGCCGGAACCGGAATGCGCGGCATCCACGATTTGACCAGGGCCAGCAGTTTCTCTTCGCGTTCGATGAGCTGCGCGGCCGGCGCCACGGCGACCTGCGCGGTCTGGTGCGCGGCGTCTTCCAGAATCGCCAGTCCTCCGAGAACTTTACCCGTCCCGAAGATCAACTCGCCCGAGGAACGGATGACGCGATCCATGCCGAGGCTGCGCGCATGGGAGTGCGACGTCTTCGCCCCTTCCAGTTTTCCGAGACCGATCGCCGCCATCTTCGTGAGTCCGCTTTCGAGCGGGCCGGCGAAGCTGGTGTGCCACTTGATGCGATTGATGAGAAAGATGGCGTCGGCGTTCCACGCATCGCGGCTGACGAAGGTTTCGACGCCCAGATTCGATTCGCCCAGCGAAAGCACGTCGAGTGAGCTGACGATGGGGCATCCCATCGTGGCTTCGTCGATCCCATAGTGCGCAAGCGTCGCCGCCTGCCCCTCGGCGGTGCCTCCGCCGTGACTTCCCATGGCGGGAAACAGAAAGGGATGGAAACCGTTCGTCCGGAAAAATTCGACGACGGTTCGGACAATGGCGTCGATATTCGAAACGCCGCGGCTGCCCGCGCCAATCGCGACGCGCGCGCCGGGCGAGAGCGCGGCGGCGATGCCGCTTGCATCCAGCTCACGGCGAACCGCTCCGGCGACATCCGGCAGCGCCCGGCGTGGAAAGTTTTGCCGTACAGGCAGGAGCAACATCAGTTCCTGTTCGATAAATCGTGGCTATGAGCCTGTGAAATCCGATCGCGAAGATCCTGCCCGATGGGGCGCAGCGCGTCGAGAGAATAACTGCACAGAACCGGGATATACTGCGATTCCTCGAGCGAATTCCAAAGCTCTTCCATCTGGACGGCGGCTTCCGCGCTGCCGCAGGAACACATCTGGTTGACCGTTTCGCCATACACCCGCACCTTGCCGGCGGGCGCGCTGGCGATGCCGCGCCGGACCGCACCGCCGACGAACGCGTCGAAAGCTTCCGGACTGGGAGCGCCGTGCAACAAATTGTTCTTGCCCGCATCGAGGAAAATGAGCCGCCCATCCTCTTCCAGACCACGGGCATCGACTGAAGCCTGAACCAGGGACTCGATAATTGCCTCCCGGTGTTCATCCGTCACCATCAGAACAATGGATTCGCCCCGCGCAATGCCTTCCGCCGCGAAACGCGCCACAACCGGCACGATTTGCCCGAAGTCGCTGTAGGGATACACCATGTGCGTCTTCGGCGGAGGATCGGCAAGCAGTGCGGCTGTTTTTGGTGTCATGCTCTCAATTCGGAAGAAGCTTGTTCACATGGTGGAGAAACTGCTCCGATGAAAACGGCTTCTGGAGAAATTCTACCGCCCGCCGTTCGGCGGCCAGCGCGTCACGCGAGCGGGTAAGCGCCTTTTTTTCACGAGAAACTGCCGCGCGGCCTCCCACTCCTGCCGCGGCACGATTGGGGAGGATTCATTGCCATCCCGTCTCTCCCTATGATTTCCACACTATGACTTCCCAAATAGACTGAAATGGTTCGGGCCGAAAAAGTTCGGAGCCGGCCGATGCTGAAAGCGAGAATTCCTCCCGCGGCTGGCCGAAAATTAAATCTTTCGATTTTTTTATTAACTTTAGTAATACAACCTGGGGAACCCCCTCGTTAAGCGGCTTTTGCCACCGTTTTCCCGCGACCCGAAGCACCCGATCGAACAAGTTTCGTTTTGCGCTGTGGTGTGAATGGGTGTTATTCTGACTTCGAAATGGAATCGGAATCACCGGACAGGGTGGCCGGCGGATCGATAAACAGGCCCGCAGCTATTGACAAACGCGTCCTCGTCGTCGTGGCTTTTCTTTTCGTCCTCGGCGCCGCCTGGCTGCTCTCGCGGGCAGGCGCTCCGGCTACGCCCGCCCCGCAAACACAGGTGGCGGTCTCTCCCCTCAGTGGCGCGGTGGCCGCGGCCGAAGCCGCGGTAAAACAAAGCGCATCGCCCGAAAACTACCTGAACCTGTCTCTGGCTTACAGCAGGGCGCGGCGGTTCCCCGAATCATTGGCCGCCGCGAAAAATGCGGTTCGGCTGCGTCCGGACTACGCCGAGGCCTTCAACAATGAAGCCGCCGCCTATGAGGATCTGCACCAGTGGGACGATGCCATCGCAGCGGCGCGGGAAGCGCTTAGATTAAAACCCGGCTTCACGCTGGCCCGCAACAACCTGATCTACGCGGCATCTCAAAAGACGCACGGCAAGTGAAAAGTCCTTGTCTGACATTAAACTTCCCGCCAGTATTTATTTCAATTTCGTATATTTCATGCGAGTATTACAGTAGTATTATTTCCAGTTTTCATCCCACCTGGCGTACTATTCCACACCAGCCCTCATTGACCGCTAAATGTATGCTCCAGTAGAATGCTCTGGTACCAGTTGTACTAATCGTTATTAAGCTGATAAATTTCAAAATTTGCCGCTTAATATCCGGGGAGAGGTCTGCGCAAACATATGGCATTTTCGCGGTTCTGGCGGTTTCCTGGCTGTGGAATTATTTTGTTGGCGGCTGCTGTTTCCGCGGCCGCGCAGGGGCCCTCAATCACGTCGATTCAGAACGCCGCGCCACTCCTGCGCTCTACCGGCAACATTGCGCGCGGTGAACTGGTCAGCATCTACGGCTCCGGACTGACGACGGGCGTGACCCTGAACGCTTATCCGCCGAATGCTCCAACGACCCTCGCAGGCACGTCAGTGAATATTGGAGGCATTGCCGCCCCGATCCTTTATATAAGTCCTGGACAGCTGAATGTCCAGGTCCCCTTTGAGATTCCCGCGGGGATGGCCTCTGTCAATGTGACGGTGACTTCCGGCAGCCAGACCAGCGCGCCGTTCCTGATGACCGTAGCGGCTTCAGATCTCGGAATGTTTGTTGCGCAGGGAACGAGTATCGCTGCTCCCACTTCGGCGAACACGGCGGTGATACTGGCAGCCCCCGGAAATACAATCCACATCGCGGCCACCGGGCTCGGGTCCATCACGCCGGCTGTGCCGAGCGGCGTTACGCCGAATCCGGCGGCTCAGCCTTCCAATGCCCTCGCCACTCCGGCCGTTGCAGTGAACGGAGCGGCGGCTGAGGTCGTATCGGCGGTATATTCCGGCCTGGGACTTTATCTCATTTCGGCCATCGTGCCGCCCAGCGCAGATACGGGCACTGTTACGGTGACCCTCGGAGCGGCGGGACTGATCGGGCCGACTGGAGCAACTGGCCCTGCCGGAGCAACTGGACCAATCGGTCCAGCCGGCCCGGCGGGTGCGGACGGCGCAGCAGGCCCGGCGGGTCCAGCCGGAGCAAGCGGTCCGGCAGGGCCGGCAGGGTCGCCTGGACCAGCTGGCGTTAACGGAGCGACGGGCGCTACGGGTCCGGTGGGGCCAGCCGGCCCAACAGGCCCATCGACCGTCAACTACACATCGAACGGCAGCACGGCGAACCTGTTGCAGACGCTGGCGATCGTCGGCTCATCTTCGGAAACTCAGGACGCAACAACGTCTACCCTGACCGGAATCGTCGGAATCGCAAGCGCTACGGCGAGCGCGGGTTCCCCCCTCGCGGTGAGCGCGTACGGAACAGCCGCTTGTGTGTTCGACGGTCCAACCACCGCGGGCGATTATATTCAGGCCAGCGCCAGCGTCGCCGGAAACTGTCATGACGCCGGCCCCATATATCCGGCCAGCAACCAGATCCTCGGATTTGTTTTGTCGACCAACGGCAGTGCGGGCACAAATCCGGTATTTCTCTTCGGAGTGGAGATCCGCGGCGGCGCGACCGGACCGACCGGCGCCACCGGCGCGGTTGGCGCGACGGGCGCAACCGGAGCCATCGGGGCGACCGGCGCCCAGGGAATCCAGGGTGCGGTTGGTGCGACTGGCGCGCAGGGCATTCAGGGACCTCAAGGCATTCAGGGCGTTCCTGGCGTGACGGGTGCTACCGGCGCAACGGGAGCCACAGGAAATCCGGCAACCGCGGCGGGAACCTGGTCGGCTGGCGGCGGCACTGGTCCCGGCGGCAGCTACAGTGCCGGCGACGTCGTATTCTACGCGCCGACGCAATCGTCCTATATCAGCGCTTCGAGCGCAAACAACAGCACGCCTCCCAATGCCCCCTGGCAATTGTTGTCCGCGCAGGGTCCAACCGGAACTACAGGCGCAACCGGGGCCATCGGGTCGACCGGGGCGGTGGGACCGGCCGGCGCCACCGGAGCGCAGGGTATCCAGGGAATTACGGGTCCCGTCGGGGCAACGGGTACGACCGGGGCTACGGGCGCAACGGGAGCGCAGGGCATTCAGGGATTCACCGGACCGCAGGGACCCGCCGGCGCACAAGGTGCGACTGGCCCTCAGGGATTTCAGGGCAATCCTGGCCTGTCGGGCTCGGCCGGACCAATCGGCGCCACCGGCGCAACGGGAGCCACAGGCAGTCCGTTGCTCGCGGCGGGGATTTGGTCAGCGGGCGGTGGCAGCGCACCCGATCATAGCTACAACAGCGGCGATGTGGTTTTCGACGCTCTGACGCAATCGTCCTACATCAGCGCTTCGAACGAAAACACCAGCGTGCCTCCGAATGCCCCCTGGCAATTGTTAGCTGGACCGGGCGCGACGGGGAGCACGGGAGCGACTGGCGCGACAGGCGCTACAGGTGACGCCGGGCCGCAGGGTATTCCGGGAATCACCGGACCCCAGGGACCAGTCGGCGCGACAGGAGTGGGCCTGACCGGCGCACAGGGTCCTGCGGGACCGGCCGGACCAACCGGCGCGACGGGCCTTAGCGCAGCCGGTGGGGGAGTATATGCCGGATCGTTCGTCAATACGGGTAACGTATCGCCCACGGTGGATTTTTACCCCTTCTTCAGCTCAGGATCAGGTGGCACTAATTTCTCGCTCGGGGCGACAATCCTGCCATCCGCATGCACGGTCAAATCGATGTACGTTCTCGGCTATAACGATGGCGTCCTGGGTACCAGCGCCGATACCGTGACTTTTATCCTCTATCACAATGGAAGCGCAGTGGCGGCCGCTACGGCCAGTGTGACGACGAATGCTACGGCATTCCAAAGGTTTACAAGCAACGTAACCAACCTCAGCGAGTCGATCTCAGCCGGCGACACGATCGCGATCGGAATCAAACAAACCAGCAGTGACCCCGAAGTGCGCGGGACTTTCTCGGTTAGTTGCCAGTGAGAATTCAGGCGAGGCCATACAGGGGAAACCGGCGAAGACCGTCCAGCGCGGAGTCCGTGACGGCCGGCCTCGCCAGTATTCGAACTTCGGTCGCAAGGCTAAAAACAGAATTCACCGTATAGAACAGAAAGGATCTTTCCAATGGCTGACACACCTATTCTCGGATGCATTTACATGTTCGCGGGCAATTTCGCGATCAGAGGCTATCAGATGTGCAACGGACAAATTCTGCCGATTGCGCAGTACACGGCATTGTTTTCCATTCTCGGGACCACTTACGGAGGTAACGGCCAGACAACTTTCGCCCTCCCCGATCTGCGAGGCCGCGCCCCCGTTCATCAGGGCACTGGGCTGGGATTGTCGCCCGTGGAGTTAGGCGAAGCCGCTGGCAATCAAAACGTTTCGCTTACCGTAGCCAACCTGCCCGCGCATACCCACACGCCGACGGTATCGGTCACGGTGAATGGAGCGAATGCCCGCCCGAGCGCCGATGCGCCCGGCGGGAATCTCCTCGCCACAACCGGACAGACAAATATATATTGTGCCGGAACCTCGACTCCGCTTGCCCCTCTCGCGGCGCAGGCCGCCACTGTCACCGCGCAAAACGGCATGACGGGGAGCAACATTCCTGTGGCTACCCAGTCGCCCTTTCTCGGCGTCACGTTCCTCATTGCGACGGAAGGCATATTCCCGGCGCGGAATTAGCTCGTCATGTATAAGATGCTCCGGGTTTTCTGCGCAACGGCATGGGAACTGGAGGGAGAGCGCCGGGCTTTCAACGACGCTATCGGAGAATTCAACGAAACCGGGGCGATGAAGCACGGTTTGCTTTACGTCCCGGTTTCGTTGACTAACATTCGCGACAAGCGGCCCTATCAGTACGTGCTCGAAGAGAATATCGGCGCTTGCCGCGCCTATGTCCTCGCGCTCGCCGACGGCTCCTGGGGCCCGCCCGAGCGTAACTTTGAACGAGACCTGGCGCTCGCGGCGCGGCAAAGCGCGAATCCGGATTTTTCGATGCGCGATGTCACCCTGCTGTATCGCGAGCCCTCGTCGCCCCCGAACCCCCTTCCCGCCGAAGTAACCGCTTCGCCGTTCTCAACCACCGAAGACTTTGTCCGCCAGTTCCGCGCATTGATGTCAGCCTGGCTTGCGGCCGACCTCGCCATGGTTGAGAACTCCGCGGCAGCCGGCGTCTCGCCCGCTTTATGAAGGTTTCCTTCCGTCCGGAAACTCCCGCGGACGAGCCATACCTTCGCGAACTGATCGTGGAAGCCGTGGGGCAGGAGCTCGGCGCCGGCTCATGGCCGGAACCGATGCGAAGCCATCTGTTGGGTATCCAGTACACGCAGCGCCGTTACGCCGTGCGCGTCCACTATGCCGAAGGCGAAAGCCGCATTATCCTGGCCGATGGGGCGCCCGCCGGCTGGATTTATGTGGCGGCCCTTCCGGACGAGATCCGGATCGCGGAAATCATGGTGATGGCCGGATACAGGAGTTGCGGGGTGGGTTCGGAGGTCATCCGCCGGATCGTCTCCGATGCCGCGGCTGCGGGTAAGCCCGTGCGGCTGCACGTCAATGTGACGAACGTACGCGCCGGCGAATTCTATCAGCGCCTCGGCTTTCAGCGTATCGGCGGCGACGACTTGCAGCACCTGATGGAGCGCATCCCATCGGCTCAAATATGCTGAACGCCCTCGACCTCCTGCTCCGGTTCGATCCGTCAAAATTACAGGCGGACCTCGCGCGTATTCAGCCGGACGAATGGGTCCCGCACTATAACGAGCAGGATTACGGCGGCGAGTGGCGCGGCGTTGCGCTCCGATCTGTATCGGGGCAGCCCCGCGAGATCGCGGCGCAAGGCGCTTCCTTCAGCGACACGGAAGTACTGAAGCGCTGCCACTATTTCCGCGAAATTCTGGCGGGCTTCGAATGCCGCCTGATGTCGGTGCGCCTCCTCAGCCTCGCGCCCGGCTCGTTTATTCGCGAGCACTCCGACCGCGCCCTCGGTTTCGACGACGGCGAGGTGCGCATCCATGTCCCGATCGAGACCAATGCCGGCGTCGAATTCTATTCGTGCGGCGAACGGCTGCGTCTGGAGGAGGGCGGCTGCTTTTACATTGACGTGAGCCGGCCGCACCGCGTCGCCAATCGGGGGGCGCGCGATCGCGTTCATCTGGTGATCGATGCGGAGGTGAACAACTGGATTCGGCTGTTGTTTGCGCAGGCGCGGCCCGCCGAACGAATCGCGCCGCCGCCGCTGGGATTCGCGGCATTTCAGGAGGTGGTTCCGGGCGATCCGGAACTGCAACGCGCCCTGCACGCGATTTCGGAGCCGCGCGAATTTGTCGATGAGATTATCCGCGCCGGCCGCGGCCGTGGTTTCGAATTCGACGCGGCGGATGTCGAAGCGAAAGCAAACCCGATTCCGGAGTCTTCTCCGCCCTCTTCTCCTCCATCCGGCGCGTGGATTCCCATAGCGCTGAGGGAGGATGGCGCCGAGTGGATCTATTTCGGGGAGCGGCGTTTCACGCAGCCATTTTTCGATGACGACGTGAAAGCGGCGCTGAAAAATCGATTTGCCCGGACATTCCGGCGAATTGCGCCTCTGCCGGATCCGCGGGATTGTTCTCCCTCCGGGTTCATCTTTCACATGTCCCGCTGCGGATCGACCCTGGCCGCGCGTATGCTCGCGGCGCTTTCCGCCGCAACGGTCATCTCGGAAGCTCCGATTCTCGATGAGGCGATTCAAACCGGGCGCGCCGGGATCGTGCGATCGGCGATCGCCGCTCTGCAGGTGGAACCCGGGCCGTACTTCATCAAATTCGACGCCTGGCACATTCACCGCCTGCCTTTGATCCGCGAAGCGTTTCCCAACACGCCGTGGGTGTTCCTTTACCGTGAGCCGATCGAGGTCCTGGCGTCACAAAACCGGACGCCGGGGCGAATGTGCCTTCCAGGCGCCATGGATCCGGCGATCCTGGGAATGCAGTGGAACGATATCACGATGCCCGTAGACGAGTGGCGCGCGCGGGTCATCGGCGGATTCTGTGAAGCGGCGCTGCGCTACCGGTCCGATCCCCGAGGCTTGTCTGTGAATTACCGCGATCTCTGCGAAGCTGGCCCGGCAATTTTGTTTCGCTGCTTTGGCGTCAATGCGGACGGCGCCGAACAGGCCCGCGTGGACGGCGTGATCGCCGCGGACGCGAAATCGCCTTCCCGCCCATTTCAGCCAGATGGCGCGAGTAAGCGCGATTTTGCGCCAGACGTTCTGAAACAGCTTTGTGCGCGCATCGTGGATCCTCTTTACCACGAACTCGAGGCGGCGGCCAAACCTGCTTTCGCTAAGATTTGAATCATGCGGCGATCGATGACGCTCGTTGCGGCGCTTGGCGTACTGCTTGCCGTTACCCTTACCTACGCCAATCATTTTCATAACGCATTTCAGTTCGATGATTTTCACAGCATCACCGACAACGTTTTTATC
>CAZWTH010000238.1:0-2539 GCA_964636715.1 uncultured Solibacteraceae bacterium
AAGTTTACTTATCTGAACGGACCGCTCGCGCACTATTACGGCATTCCAGGCCCCAACACTTATTCGTTCGAACGCGTCTCCCTCGAAGGGACCCAGCGCGGCGGCATCCTGACCCAGGGATCGATTCTCGCCCTGACCTCATTCGCCACCCGAACATCGCCCGTGATTCGCGGCAAATGGGTGCTGGAGAATCTGCTCGGTGCGCCCCCGCCTCCGCCTCCGCCGGACGTACCCGCGCTCGACGCCACGAATCTCGGTCCCGACGCCTCCATTCGTGCGCGAATGGAGCAGCACCGCGCCAACCCGGCTTGCGCCGTTTGTCACAAGCAGATGGATCCCATCGGCTTCGGCCTCGAAAACTTCGACGCCGCCGGGAACTTCCGCGCGAAGGATGGCAAATTCGATGTCGACAGTTCCGGCGTACTTCCGGATGGACGCACCTTCACCGGAGTCGCGGGCCTGCGCGGCATTCTCAGATCGCAGTCCGATCAATTCACCCATACGCTGACCGCGAAAATGCTGACTTTCGCGCTGGGACGGGGACTCGAGCCTTCGGATCGCGCAACGGTGGATCGGATTAACCAGCAGCTGATCGCAGGCGGGAACAAGCTATCCGTACTGGTCTCGGCAATCGTGGAAAGCGAACCGTTCCTGATGCGGGAGCCGCAGGAACTGGCTAAGAAATAGGAGGAGAGCCCATGCATTCAGCCAACCGAATCTCACGCCGTTCCTTGCTCCGCGGGGCCGGGGTGGCAGTGGCGTTGCCGCTGCTCGATGCCATGATCCCTCCGTTTGCGCGCGCGGCCGGAACTTCGCCCACGCGCATGGCGTTCCTCTATGTACCGAACGGCATCGTGATGGATGAGTGGACGCCGAAAACGGGCGAGGGCGTTGGCGAGTGGGCGTTGCCGGAAACACTGCCGCGCATTACGAGCGCAATTGCGCCTTATCGAAACGACCTGATGATTCTGAGCGGCCTCGATTGCAACGGCGGCCGCGCGCTGGGCGATGGAGCCGGCGATCACGGACGCGCCGGAGCCGCTTATCTGACATCGACGCATCCGAAAAAGAGCGCCGGTAAGGACGTGCTTGCGGGTACTTCCGTCGATCAGATCGCGGCGGCGAAATTCGCCGGAACAACCCGGTTCGCCTCGCTCGAACTCGGTTGCGAGGAAGGCGTGCAGGGCGGCACTTGCGATAACGGCTATAGCTGCACCTACAGCAACACTCTGGCGTGGAAAACACCGACGACCCCGCTGCCGCCCGAAGTCCGCCCGCGCGCGGTTTTCGAACGCCTCTTCGGAAGCGTCGATTTGGGGACAGACCCGGTTCACCGGCGCCGTCAGGAGATGTACGAGAAGAGCATTCTCGACGCGGTGCTGGACGACGCGCGCCGTCTGCAATCCTCGCTTGGTGGCGCGGACAAGATGAAGATGGATGAATACCTGTCATCCGTTCGCGATATTGAAACGCGCATCCAGTCGGTGGAACGCGCGGGCGAGACGAAACAGCCGGCATACCCGGTCCCCTCACCCAGCGTACCGAGCGATTTCGGCGAGCATGCGCGCCTGATGATGGATTTGATGGTGCTGGCCTTTCAGGCCGACCTGACGCGCGTCTCCACCACGCTGTTCAGCATCGAGCAGAGTCCGCGGGCTTACGGCGCGGAGATCGGGCTCCCCGAAGGCCACCACGGTCTGACTCATCACAGTGGGGACAAAGAGAAGATAGAAAAGGTCACGCGCATCAACATCTATCACATGCAGTCGCTGGTCTACGCCCTGGACAAGCTAAAGAGCGTGAAGGAGGGCGACGGGACGCTGCTCGATCATTCGATGGTCGTCTACGGCAGCGGTCTTTCGGACGGCAACCGGCATGATCATGGCGATCTGCCCACGATTCTCGCCGGCCGCGCGAACGGCAAGCTGAAACCCGGCCGCCACATTCGCTACGCGCAGGGCACTCCGATGGGGAATATGTTCGTATCGATGCTGGATATGCTGGGCGTCGAGCCGGAACACTTCGGCGACAGTACCGGCAAGCTCGACCGGCTTTCGATTTAATTTTTGTGATGCATTTTCTGGAACGCGCGTAACTTCGCCAGATCGTCGGCCAGGACGTTCCGGTCGCCTGGGGTGAGACGATCGTCATGGGACGACTTCTCGACGGAATCGATGACGTCATTCAGGATGCCGTTGTCCCAGCGAGTCTGGTCCAGGTCAGCCTGCAGTTTCGTTAACTCGGCTTCGGTTTTCGCCATACGGTCCCGTTCCTTCTGGTGCGCGCGGTCGCCCCAGACATGCTCCAGATCGGTTCTCACCTCCAGGAAAAGATGAGCTCGCCAGGCGTCTCCACTGAACCGGTGTTCGCGCTCGTGATACCAATCCTGCGCAAATGCGGTTCTGAGCGAGAATCTGTAGAAGCTGTCATTCTACGCGGCTTTCTGAAGAAGCAGGAATTCGGTTTTGAGAGCGGCCATGCGCTGGGCCTTGAGAAGCAGGTAGCGAAGGTCTTTATATCCGCGACCGCGGCGTAACAG
>CAZWTH010000239.1:0-1882 GCA_964636715.1 uncultured Solibacteraceae bacterium
CGAACCGCTTCGCCGGCTACACCCCGGTCACCGAGGCGATGCTCGATGATCCGGCGCCGCAAAACTGGCTCACCTGGCGCCGCAGTCACAACGGGCGCGGCTATTCGCCGCTCGACCAGATCACCGCCGCCAACGTCGGCCAGCTCCGGCTCGCGTGGGCGCTGCCGCTGCCCAACGGCGACAACAGGGCCGAGCCGCTGGTGCGCGACGGGGTGCTCTACGCGTTCGGCTTCGGCGACGAAGTCTACGCGGTGGACGCGGCCGACGGGCACATCCTGTGGCGCTATCAGCGCGACTTGCCCAAGGACGCGCGGCCGAGCGGCAAGAAGACGCTCGCGCTGTACGGCGACAAGGTGTTCGCCGCGACTTCGGACCTCCACATCGTCGCGCTCGATGCGCGCAGCGGCAAGCTGATGTGGGACAGCCCGATCCCGCACCAGGACGGGCTCAACAATCCCGGCGGGCCGCTGGTGGCGGACGGTGTGGTGATGCAGGGCCTCACCGGCCAGGCCAAGGGCGGCTCGCTGATCGCCGGGTTCGACGCGCAGACCGGCGCACACCTGTGGACCTTCCACACGATCCCTTCGCCCGGAGAGCCCGGTGGCGACACCTGGAACGGCCTGCCCCAAGACCAGCGTAGTGGCGGCAGTTCGTGGACTTCGGGGACCTACGATGCGAAGACCGGCGTCGCGCTCTACGGCGTCAGTCCGACATACGACACCAAGCCGCTGCGGTTCCTCAAGCCGGGCCAGAACAACGATGCGCTCTACACCGACGCGACGATCGCGCTCGATCCCCACACCGGCAAATTGCGCTGGTATTACCAGCACATGCAGAACGACCAGTGGGATTTCGACTGGGTGTTCGACCGGGTGATCGGCGACCTCGACGTGAACGGCCGGCCCACCCGCACGATCATGACCTCGGGCAAGGAAGGCCTGTTCGACGTGCTCGACGCCGACACCGGGAAGTACCTGAAGACGGTTGACCTTGGGATCCAGAACTTCATCCAGTCGATCGACCCCAAAACCGGGATCAAGACGCCCAAGCCCGACTTGATCCCCGACGGCACCAAATCGATCTTCGTCTGCCCGCACGGCGGCGGCGGGCGCAACTGGTTCGGCACCAGCTTCGTCGAGCAGAGCAAGCGCCTGTTCGTGGTCGCGCGCGACACTTGCGAGGAGCTGCGCCCGACCAAGGGCAAGGGCCTGCTCTCCACGGGCGTCGACGCGGTCTATGCCGCTCCGCCGCACAGCGACGGCAAGTACGGCACCTTGCGCGCGCTCGACATGCAGACCGGCAAGATCGCCTGGGAGCACCGCCAGCGCGCGCTGTTCGATACCGGGGTGCTGACCACCGCGGGCGGGGTGCTATTCGCGGGCAGCATGGACCGCCAGGTCCAGGCGTTCGACCAGAAGAGCGGCAAGGTGCTGTGGAGCGCTGGCCTTGCCGGCGTGCCCAACGCCGCGCCGATCAGCTTCGCGGTGGACGGCAAGCAGTACGTCGCGTTCGTCACCGGCTACGGCAACCCGTCGAGCTACGGCATCGCCGAGCTGAACCCGGAGATCCAGCTCCCGCCGGTGAACAGCGCGGCGATCTACGTGTTCGCGCTGCCGGATCGCTCGGGCGGCTGAGGCGTTCGGGCGTTGGAAGGAACGCCGATGCGGAGCGTTATCGCAAAAGCAGCATTGGCCGCGGCGCTGACGCTCGCGGCGTGCTCGGGCGCGGGGAAGGGGGAAAGCAAGCCTCAGGAGGCGCAGATGCAGCTCTCGATCCCCGCCATCGCCGCCGGCGCTTCGGTGCCGGTGAAGTTCACCTGCGACGGCACGGACACATCGCCCGCCCTGGAATGGTCCGGCGCGCCCGCTGGCACCACCCGCAG
>CAZWTH010000240.1:0-8736 GCA_964636715.1 uncultured Solibacteraceae bacterium
TGCAAAGTAATTGTTTTTGTAAAGCTGCAATTCATTCACAGCTTCCGAAGCTCCGCCCCACCACTAGCGGGTTTGGAGCTGGATCAAATTGCCGCTGTGATCGCCATCGTGCGGCGCGTTGGGCGGCGCGGGAATGGTCTGCGGGGCTCGCCAGAAATCCATGTATGACGTATAGTGCACGCACGCAACGGTACACCGCGGCGCGCAGCCTTTTTCCGTAATGAACTCGCGCCGGATGTCTTCCTTCGTATACTGCGCGAGCGGCTTGGCGGGATAGCCTCGCTGCTGCGAGCAATAATGCACCAGGCCGTCTTCGCAGACGTAGAGATAACGCGCGCCGGCCCGGCACTTCCAGTTGTTCTCGCGCCCGTGCGCGATGTTGTCCTGGAAATAATTCATGCGGGCGTAGGATTTCTTGCCCATATCCCGGACCTGCAGATAAATGCTCTGCTCCTCGTCCGAAAGAGGCTGCAACTGACCGCTTGAATCGTGGATGATGCCGACCGTCGTGGTGAAACCCAGCTCAACCGCCCGCCTCGCGACCACAATCGCATCCTGCGGCTTATGAATCCCGCCGCCGACCACGGAATTGATATTGACGTGAAAATCGGCGTGCTCCGCCAGATATTGCAGCCGCAGATCGAGCGTTTTCAGGCTCTTCTTCGATACATCGTCGGGCAGGACGTTGTCGATCGAGATCTGCATGTGCTCGAGCCCGGCGTTGTTCAGCCGCTGGATTCGCTCGGGATTGAGCAGGAAGCCGTTGGTGATCATTCCGGCCATGGCGCCGGTTCCCCGGATGCGCCGGATCAGGTCATCCAGATCGGGATGAAGCAGGGGCTCGCCGCCGCTGAAGGAGATGACGGACGTGCCGAGCTCGCCCAGGCGGTCGATCCGGCGGTACATTTCTTCTTTCGCGACGGGCTTCGAAAAGTCGTCGAACTCGTTGCAATAAGTGCAGGAAAGGTTGCAGCGGCGGATCGGGATGATGTGAGCCAGCACCGGATGTTCGGTGTCGAGGACCCCGCTGGCGAGCATTCGCCATTCGCGGCTTACGCGATGCAGGGCGGTCAAGCGTCGGCTCATGCGTGTGCTGAGTGTCGGCATCAGGACGAAACTTTATTACAGCATACCTATCTAATACATAAAGCGTTTGCGCTCCGGCGGATGCTGCCGGAGGTCGAATGGAGCAAGCCGGGGTGCAGCCGGGCCTCAGGCGTCGTCCCGGTGGACGGTATCGGGGGAGAAGGCAGGCGTGCAGATGGCGATGTATTCCGCGCCATCGGGTTCCGGGGTGCTGTAACGGATCCACTCGCCGCGGGCGGTCGCAACGGCCTGGCCGGGGCGCACGTCCAGAGTAGCGTCCTTCGATTCGACGCGAAGCATGCCGCGCAGAACGATGGTGTATTCGTCGAACTCCGGAGTCTGGCCGGGTTCCACCCAGCCGCCGGGGCTTCGCATGTGGGCAATGCTGATCTGGCCGGCTCCGGTGTTGACCCGGCCGACGAATTCGTCGATCAATTTCGACTTATTACCTGCTGCGGCAATTCGAGTCGGCTGCGCGATGAGTTGAGGCATATAGTCCGTTTTGGGCGAGGGAGATTGAAAACTTGAGAATACTTGATCGTAAACCGGACCAGGGCTACAATGGCGTTTTCGCCGAAGACCGAGGGCTCATGACCACCAGAGACGATCACGATCCACTGGCGCCACACCGGGAAGCTGCGTTTGTCTATGGCCTGTTCCTGCGCGGGCATTCGCTGAGCATGCTGCGCGAAGATATCGACGTTCCGCGGAAGGTCACGGACAAGTGGCTTGTTGCCAAAGACTTTCAGGGAACGTTTAAAGCGGATCTTGACCGCGTTTACCAGTACCGGAAGCGCGTTCTGGCCATTTTCGACGGCTTGGTTTCCACCGAACAGACCCGCGTTCCCGTCCAGTAATTTCCCCTTCTACTATTGTCCGAACTGCCGCCCCACCATCTGCTCGATGGGCTGCATTGCGCTGGGCGATCCGGTGAAGATGTCGTTCGGGAACTTGCGGCCGCTGATGATCTGCTGGAAAATATCCGGGCCCAGGTTCTGGTTTAATCCCAGACCTGCGAGATATTGCAAGCGCAGATTGCGATCGTGATTGATCTGCGCGGTACGCATCCAGCCGCGCAGTTCGTTCGCGTCGGCGGCGAAGGTGGAAAGCAGGTTCAGGACGCTCGGGAACCCGACATCCGCCAGCGACTTCCGGACCGCGGCGTATTTTGGATCGGCGAGTTTCGCCTGGACAGCATCGACGTCGATCGGAAGCTTATCCACGGAGCCCATCAGGACGACGTCGTAACCGGAGCCATCCGTATTGAGATTGCCCCAGACCGTTCCATAGGGGAAGGCTTCAAAGAACGTCGCGAGTTCGCTCTGCACGGTTTCGAATGAGCTCTCATAAAGCGGAACCCACTGCGTCACAATGCCTCCCGGATTCAGGTGGCGCTTGCACATTTCGAAGTATTCGGTCGTATAGAGCGACGCCATGCCTTTGACCCAGGGATGGATAGGGTCGGACGTGATGATGTCGTATTTCTGATCGGACGTGAGCACGTAGTGGCGCGCATCGTCATAAACGATTTTCGTTCGCGGGTCCTGGATGACGTGGTGGTTGGCGTCGGCGAAGTACTTGCCGGTGGCGGGCGGAATGCGCGGCTCGATTTCACAGATCGTGATGTGCTGCACTTCCGGATGGACGACGAAAGATCCGGCGGTCACCCCCGCGCCGCATCCGACCACGAGAATATTTTGCGCGTTCTTGTGCAGAATCGCGGGCAGATGACCGAGCATGCGCTGCAGGCTCATGTCCTGCGGCTCGGTGGATGCTTCCACTTTGCCGCTCACATGGAAATAGGTAGTGTCGTGCTCCCACTGCGAGTAGGCGATGGAGGAATTCATGCCGTCTGTGGTGTAGAGCAGGTTCCAGTTGCCTTCGGTGGTGGGAAGGCGGCGGCCGAAACCGATGAGCTTCCACGGGGTATCCGGCAGAGCGAAAACCAGGATGACGGCGATCGCCACGCCGCCCAGCAGACGGCGGTCGATGTTCTTAAAGGCAAGCCCGGTCATCGCCACCGCGCCGAGAAGCGAGATCGCCATTAAAAGCTGTTCGGAGCCATGCAGGCTCAGGGCAGGGATGAAAACCAGGCTGAAGAGCACGGCGCCGAGGATCGCGCCCACGGTATTCGCGCCGTAGATTTCGCCGACAATGCGGCCGGAATCGCCGCCAGCGTCTTCTTCCGCCGCGCAGGCGAGGGCGATGGGGAAACTCGCGCCCCAGAGAATGGCGCCGGGAAGGATGGGAATGATGGATCGCCAGATGTCGTTAACGAAGCCGGGCCACGGGTTCGCCCCCCGGTCGAGGTTGCCCTGCCAGTAGGGGAGCCAGTCCGCCAGCAGGAAGCCGGCCCATGCCAACGCCAGCGCGAGCAGGATCTGGCAGCCGATGAGCAGCATCCGGGGCTGGCCCTTCTTTTCCGCCATGCGCGAGCCGAGCGCGCTGCCAATTCCGAGCCCCGCGAGGAACACGCCGAGAATGATGGAAAACGTGTAGGTGGTCGGGCCGAGCATCAGAGAGAGCAGGCGGGTCCAGACGACTTCCGCTCCGAGTGCGGTCAGGCCGGAGATGCCGATGGTGAAGTAGACATCCCAGGGGCGTTTGGGAACCGCGGCAGTGGCGCGCTGACTGGCATCGGTGACAGCGGCGGGAGCTTCCGATCCCGCCATCGCGAGTGAAGCCAGGCCAATGATGGCGTTGACCGCGACCGCGACGTAGCTGGCGATTGACATATCGTAGACACGCAGCAGATAGAAACCCGCCGCGAAGCAGCCGAGAACGCCGCCTGCGATATTCACCCCATAGAAATAGCCCCACCACTTTGTGGCGGATGGCATCGATTCCACCCAACGCGCGATGAGGGGAAGGGTGGCGCCCATGAGGATGGTCGGCGGCAGGAGACAGACCGCGCAGCAGATGGCGCGGAGCGCGGCGTTGGGCATGCCGCCGCTGAGGCCGGCGAGATAAACGTTGCGAAGCAGAGGAAGGCCGAACAGCACCAGAATGCCGCAGATCCCGGTGGCCAGTTCGAGGAATGCGTAAACCCGAAGCGCATTGCGGGTGGCGGGAATCAGCCGCGGCAGCAGGAGGCTGCCGATGCACATGCCGCCCATCCACGTGCCGAGCAGGACCGCGATCGACCAGGCATTCGAACCGATGACGAGCTGGAGCAATTGCAGCCAGACGATTTCGTAGATGAGGGCGGCGCAGCCGCTGGCGGCGAACAGAACCAGCAGGGCGGGAAGCAGCCGCGTGGAACGGGATGGAGCGAGCTCGGTTTGGGGAGTCACAGGCGAATCCATCATGATACTGTGCCCCGGCCTTCATTTTCGCGCCAAACCCGGTTTTTCTCGTAAATGAATGTTAGGATCAGGGGAATGTATCGCCGTTCGCAAATCGCCGCTTTGCTGGCCGTTTCGTGCGCGGCGGCTCCGGCGAACAGGGTCCTCGGAGTGGCCGAGGCGGGAAAGCCATTCCTGGTCGGCTCGGTGGAGACGAAGCCGGAAGCGGGCCCGGTACCGGTTGTGGATGGCGACCGCGTGCAATCGCTGGGGAACGCTGTTTCCTTTCGGCTGGAAGGCGGGAACCGCGCGGTTCTTTCCGGGAATTCGGCGGCCGGCCTTCGGCGCTATGGGACGGATGGCGTCTATTTCTATCTGACAAAGGGATCGATCCGGTTTGAGGCGCGGAAGCAGCCCCTGGCAATTTGCGCTTTGGACCGGCTTTATGTACCCTCGATTGCCGCATCCGGTGAAGTTGCGATTGAGGATAACCAGGCGCAGGTTCGGATGACTGGCGGCGCGATGGCCCGCTCGGGATCGGATGTTTGTGCTGAAAAGACCCTGCCGGCGCTGCTGCTCAGCGGCGCGGCCGGAGCCGGCGCTGCTTCGGCGGCTGGGGCAGCTACCGCGACTGCGACGGCCGCGGCTGCAGGCGCCGCATCCAGCGCAGCCGCGGTGGGGGGCGTTGCCGTCGCCGCCGGAGCCGCCGCCGGAGTGGCTACCACAATTGCGGTAGTGGCATCGACTCCGCCCGCCGAAAGCCCCATCACGCCTGTCCAGTAGACCGTCAGTACTATTACCGACCTTTACGCTGGTTAACTAAGTTGTCTGCTAGCATACAGATAAGCTGTTGCCGGGGATGGCCGAAGTACTAATGAACTGGCTTGAGTTACAACGCCGATTGCCTCTTCCGCTTGCCGGATGTGTGCTCGGGTTCGGGGGATATTTCGCTTCGATGCATCCGGCGAACGCGAACGCTCTCCTCACGAGCGGCTATCTGGCGATGTGGCGCGGCGCCTCGCAAGCCGGAACGCAACCCGTGATCGAAGCGCTGCGGCAGGATCCCGGGTCGCCGGAGCGATGGGCGGATGCCGCCGAAGCGATGCACGCGGCCGGCCGCGATGGCGACGCCCGCTATTGTCTGGAACAGGAGACAACCCGCGCTCCGCATTTGCCGCATGCCGCGATGCGCGCCGCCAGCCTCTATTTCCGGCTGGGCGATCCATTGAGCGCGTTGGCGCTGACGCACGGCATTGTGGATGAGACGCGCGAATACGATGGCAACGTTTTTCAATCGTGGCAGCGTCTTGGCGGAACGGCGGCGGACGTTTTCGCCCAAGGCGTGGGAGCAAATGTAGCCGCGGGACAAGGCTATTTTCGTTTTTTGCTGGACGCCGGCGATATGGAAGCGACAAGCGCCGCGTGGGCAGAGTTGAACAAGCGCAATATGGCGGGCACGGATGAGACGCGTTTCTATGCAGAGGCGCTTGTCCGTTCACGCGACTATGCTGACGCGGCGGCGATTGAACCAGCGATTCTGCCGCAGGGTCTGTGGAATCCGGGTTTTGAAACCGACTGGACCGGCCGCGGTCTGGACTGGAACGTAGACTCGCTCACCGGCATTCAGGCTTCGCGCGATACGGCGATGCGGCATTCCGGCGAATCGTCGCTGCGCCTGGATTTCGACGATCGGAACCGGAACGAATATACGCATGCATCCCAGATCAGGGCGCTCGCGGGCGGCGAGTGGATGCTTCGTGGGTTCGTTCGAACGGATCTGCATGGCGCGGTTGCGCAGTCGAGCGGGATCGGACTGCGCGCGGTCGATGCGGAAACGGGACGCGTGGTGGCGGAAACGCCCAGGCTGAACGGGAGCCACGACTGGACCGCGGTCGAGGCGCGAATCGATGTGGGAAATGCTCCACGCGCGCTGCGGATTCAGGTGGTGCGTCCGCCCACGCCGCCTTCGGAACTTACGATGACAGGCTCAGTGTGGATTGACGACGTGACGCTGATGCCGGAGGCCGCGCGATGAAGACAGCGCTGCTGATTTTGCTCGGCGCCGCGCTTGCGTTCGGCCAAAGCGAGAAGCCGTACGTTCTCGGTCCGGGCGATCAGCTTTCCATCCAGGTAACGAACGTCGAAGAATATACCGGCAAGCCGGTGCGCATCGACGATGGCGGCGGTCTGATCCTGCCGCTGATCGGCCGCGTTACCGCAGCGGGTAGTACGGTGGCCGATCTGACCACCACCCTCACCGCGCGGCTCGCCAAATACGTGGTGAAGCCCGAAGTCACCATCACGATCGCGGAGCGGCGGACCCTGCCGGTCACGGTGAGCGGCGCGGTGAAGACGCCGGGCGTTCTGAACGTTTCGCCTGGGAAAACTTTGTTCGAAGTTCTCGCGATGGCCGGCGGCATTCAGCAGGATGCGGGTTACCGGATTCATCTGACGCGGCGAGTGTCCTCGGGGCCGATCCCGCTGGCGAGCGCGCAGAAAGATGCCACCGGCGAGAACTTTACGGCGGATATTTCGCTCAAGGGACTGGAGGACGGAAGCTCGGCGGAGAACGTCACGATTCAGCCGAACGATTTCATCGCGGTGCCGCGTGCGCAACTGGTCTGGGTGATCGGCGATATGAAGCGCACCGGCGGGTTTGCGCTCGCCGAAGGGCAAACGGTTTCCGTGCTGGAGGCAGTCGCGATGGCGGAAGGCCCGCTGCATACGGCCGAGCTCTCGAAAGCTTCCATCCAGCGCGTGGGCCCGAACGACAAACGAACCGTGATCCAGGTGGACCTCGAAAAAATCATGAAGCAGAAAGCGCCTGACGTGCAACTGCAGGCGAAAGACATTCTGGTCGTCCCTGGCAGCTCCACCCATTCGATTCTGGATAAAACGCTGGCGGCTATTGTGACGATCGGTTCGGGGTCGATCATCCGGTTGTATTGATATGAGTGAGCAACAGGATTACAACGAGAATCTGCCGGCGTCCTCCACCACGGGACGCGTGGATCAGCTCACGCGCCGTCTGGAGAACACGGCTCCCGCCGTGAACCGGCGCCGTTCCGATGTCCATAGCCATCCTTCGAGCCACAGCGCGGGCGCTCATGGGCGTCCGGCGGCGGCGGGGTTCCTCGAATACTGGCGGATGATGCGCCGCCGCAAATGGGTGCTGGTTCTCTGCACGATCCTGGGCGGCGTGGGCGGTTTGCTGAACACGTTGCCGCAGACTCCGGTCTACCGGGCGACGACGACCATCGAAGTCCTGGATATGGACACCGGCTTCACCGGGTTCAAAGACGACGGCGCCAGTCAGAACGCGGCGAGCGAAACCAACATGCAGACGCAGGTCGATATCATCGGCAGCAGTTCTCTGCAGGATCGCGTTGTCCGGCGTCTGATGGCGTCGGAAAAAACTATCGAGCAGCCGGTGGACCGTCTGGCGAAGTGGCGGCATCTGCTGAACCTGCCAGAGAAACCGAAACTCTCGAAGGAAGAGATCCTGCGCGTCACGTCAGACGGCGTGAACGCGACGCCGACCACGGGAAGCCGCATCATCCGCGTGGATTGCGATTCCGCGAATCCGAAAGTGGCCGCCGACTACGTGAACGCGCTGGCGGACGAATTCATCAACGAGCGCATGGAGTCGCACTGGCAGGCGACGCAGAAGACCGGCGAATATCTCACGCGGCAAATGGAAGAGCTGAAGGTGAAGCTGGTGGCGTCCGAAGATGAGTTGCAGCGCTACGCGAAGGCCACGAACCTGCAGTACACCAACGATCAGGGGACGCAGAGCGTGGCGGAGCAGAAGCTCGCGCAGTTGCAGGCCGAGCTTTCGAAAGTGCAGGAAGACCGGATTGCGCGGCAGTCGCGCTATGAGCTGGCGGAGAAAGCGCCCGTCGACACGCTGCCGGAAGTGCTGGACGACGACACACTGAAAGCGGATCAGCAGAAGCTGGCGGACGCGAAGCGGCAACTGGCGGAACGGCTGGTCACGTATACGTCGGAAGATCCGACGGCGAAGAAGTATCAGGCCAACATCAACGCGATCGAGGCGGATATGAAACGCATCCGCACGCGCATTCTGGACAAGATTCACAGCGAGATGGTGGTGGCGCAGACGCGCGAGAATCTGCTGACGCAGGCAGTGGAAACGCAGGCGGGGCTGGTTTCGGAGGAAGCGACGAAGGCGGTCCGCTACAACATTCTGAAGCGCGAAGTGGACACGAATCGGCAGGTTTGGGAGACGCTGCTGCAGCGTGTGAAGGAAGCGGGGATTGCGGCGGCGATGCGGTCGAGCAACTTCCGGGTGGTGGATCCGGCGGCGCCGCCCTCAATCCCGATCAAGCCGAGCCTGCGGCACGGG
>CAZWTH010000241.1:0-6998 GCA_964636715.1 uncultured Solibacteraceae bacterium
GGGCCGTGGCCTCGGTATTTCCAATTTCTCCGGCTTCGCATCGAATCTCCCCTCAGACTCGAAGTCGCAGAAATCCTCTTTCCCGCTTGCTTCCGCCGTTTGTTATGCCAATGGCTGAGTTTCAAAGGGCCAAAGTCCAGGCGCCGGGCAGAAGCCCGGCGAGCAGGGCCGAAGCCCTGCCCCACCGGGCAGAGAAGAACTCAAAGTCTGGTCAGAGATTATTGGGCGGCGGTCAGTTTCCAGACGTTGTCTTTGCGTTCGAACGTTGCGGACGCGCTTTCCTTCGTGGCCGCGTTGCAGGTGGATTTCGCCTCGGGGTCAGTTTCCTGCGAGTGCACGGCGAACGGTGAGAGCTTCGCGGCGTGCCAGGTGTAGTCGACGCGGGCGAAATCGTCGCTCACGTTGGGCGCGGAGACATCGGCGACTTCTTTTTCGCAGAAGACCACGTTTTCGTAGACTGTCGGCCAGGTGTTGGCGGAAGGCGGTGGGACAGTGTTGGGCTTGCCGGTCACGAAGGGCTTGCCCTTAGCCGTCAGAGCGATATCGAGCGCGTTGAAGTACTGGGCTTTATTCGCCGGGTTAAAGATCTTGCCTTTCGACTGGATCGTGATCAGGCCGTCGGCTTCGAGCGCCTTCTGATACTTGCCGCCGGGACTTTTGAAGTACTCGGCTTCGGTGGCGGTGCCGATGTTGTCCATGCCCGTCAGGAGCGGTTCGGTGATCGGGGTCTTCGAGAGAGCCTCGGAGATCATGGTTTTCGCTTCGTCCGTAGTGATGTCTTTGCCGCCACAGGCGGTGAGGAGCGAGGCGCAGAGAACGGCGGTCAGGGCATAGCCGGAGTTCATAAATTTGTCCTTATGGAAAGTCGTCCCGGGGACGAAGTGTTTCGCGTCTCACATATCGTATCCCAGGAGAAGGTCTCAGGAGAAGTCAAAGAGTAGAATGATTCCCGTGATCACCGATCGCCGAACATTCCTGCGCACCGCGGGGCAGGCCGGGCTTGCCGCGCCTTTTTTTATCCGGGAGTTGCTGTCGAAGCCGCCATCCGGAACACTGCGGCTGGCGGCGTTCGGCGCGAACGGGATGGCATGGAGCACGCTCGACGGTATCGCGACGCATCCGAAGGCGAAGCTGATCTGCGTGGCTGAAGTGGATGCGAGCCGGCTGGACCGCGTGAAGCAGAAGTATCCGGAAGCGCGTGTTTATGAGGACTGGCGCGAGATGCTGCGCAAGGAAAAGGGCCAGATCGATGCCGCAAGTGTGGCGACGCCCGATCACATGCATGCCCCGCAGGCGGTGAGCGCGATGCGGATGGGGCTGCCGGTTTATGTGCAGAAGCCGCTGGCGCACGACGTTCATGAAGTCCGCACGCTGATGAAGATGGCGCGGGACCGGAAGCTGGCGACACAGATGGGGATTCAGATCCACTCGTGGGCGCAGTACAAGACCGCCGTGCAAATGATTCAATCGGGGGCGATTGGGAAGGTAAAGGAAGTCCACACGTGGAGCGAAAAGAAGTGGGGCGATACGGAGAGGCTGCCGACGACGGCCGATCCGATTCCTTCCGGCTTCAACTGGAATGACTGGCTCGGCGTGGCGGCGACGCGGCCGTATCTGAAAGATGTCTATCATCCGAGCAATTGGCGCAAGCGGCTCGATTTCGGGACCGCGACTTTCGGGGATATGGGATGCCATATTCTCGATCCGGTGTTCAGTTCGCTGAAGCTGGGATCGCCGGTGTCGGTTCGGAGCGAGGGCGCGGCGCCGAACGGGGAGAGCTGGGCGCTCGATTCGCTGATCCATTACGTTTTTGCCGGGACGGAGTATACGGCGGAGAAGACGATGCCGCTGACCTGGTATGACGGCGATCGAAGGCCATCGGCGGAGATTCAGGCGCTGGCGGGATCGTTTAAATTTCCGGGGCAGGGATCGATGTTTATCGGGACGAAAGGGCAGATGCTGCTGCCGCATATCGCGATGCCGATATTGCTGCCGATCCGGGATTTTGCGGGGTTCCCGCGGCCCGAGGCGATCACGACCAATCATTATTGGGAGTTCGCGGATGCGGTGCTGGGGAATGGGACGACATCAGCGGGTTTCGATTATGCGGGTCCACTGACGGAAGCGGTGCTGCTGGGGCCGCTGGCTACGCGGTTTCCGCAGACGACGCTCGAGTGGGATGGAAAGAAGGCGAAGTTCCGGAATTCGAAGGAAGCGGATGCGTTTTTGCGGCGGAAGTATCGGGATGGGTGGTCTGTAAAGGGGCTGGCGTAGGATGACTGATTACCTACTTTCCGGGGGTGTGCCTTGCAAGCAGAGCGTCAATAATTCCTTGCCGATAGCGGAAGTTTGTGCTTTTCAAGCGTCCGATTGCATGGCCGAGATCGATTAACCCTTTGCGTGCGGCGAGATCAAGGATGCCGAGAGTCCCCGTCGTTTCGAACCCCTTGTGCAACGCAACTCGGGCTCCCCGGCGCTCATCGATCAGGATGAGATCCGCCTTCAGCGCAATCCCGAGCGCAATTGCAGAGCGTTCTCCAGGATCGAGGCCCATCAGATGCGGATCATCATTCGCCGCCGCTTCGCGCATCTCCAGCCACGCTGGCGCGGTTTCCATCCAGGCACGGACCGCCGCAGGGGCAGAAGGATCACGCAATTCGTTCGCGACTTCTGTGGGAACTGAAACTCGTTCAAAAAGGTGTTGAAGGAGATCGATGTGACCAATCAGCACCAGATACGAATGGGGCTCGTGTCAGCAACTACAAGCAGCATCAGAGGCCGAGACGCCGCAGACCAGTCCGGTCACGCTCCAGATCTTCGAGAGTGTAGTCGATCCAGACCTCGTGGGCCTTCAGAAAAGTATCGATCTGATCGCTCGTCCGGAATCCCAGGATGCGGCGAAGATCTGGCTTTCCAAGCCGGCCCTGCCGATACTCTTCCGCTACCAACGCCTCCAGTGCGCGGCGCGCAAGATCGCCGCCGCCGGAGTTCAGGCGGGCGACAAGATCGTCAGGAATCTCAACGGTTAATTGCACGGATCACACCAAACAGGCCTTATAGGCGTCTTCGAGTCCTTTGATTTGGGGCGTGTTGGCCGGGATGAATTCGTGGGCGAAGAAGCCGGTGTAGCCTTTGTCCGCGATTGCCTTTGCGATGGCGGTGTAGTTCAGTTCATCCTTCTCCGTGATTTCGTGGCGGCCGGGGTTGCCTCCGGTGTGGAAGTGGCCGAACCAGTCAATGTTGTTCTGGATAGTGCGGATGATGTCGCCTTCCATGATCTGCATGTGATAGATGTCGAACAGCAGCTTGACGCGCGGTGAGTTGACGCGCTTCACCATTTCGATGCCCCATGCCGAGTGGTCGGCCTGGTAATCCTTGTGGTCCACCTTGCTGTTAAGGAGTTCCAGATTCACCGTGACGCCGTGCTCTTCGGCGAATGACTTGATCTTATTGAGGCCGGTCACGCAGTTTTCGAGACCTTCGGCATCGGGCAGGCCCTTGCGAACGCCTGAAAAAGTGATGACGTTCGGAACTTTGGCGGCCGCGGCGGCGGTGATGTCGTTTTTCACGGACTGAAGCACGCGGTCGTGGTTTTCGAGGCGATTGAGGCCGACAGGGATGTCGTTCGGGGTGGTAGACGCCGTCATGGCGGGCGTCAACCCATATTTCTGCACGGTCGCGTACTGGGCGGGAGTGACGAGGTCGATTCCCTTGAGGCCGATGCGGGCCGCTTCCTGGCAAAGCTGATCGAGCGTGAACCATTTCTGGTAAGTCCAGAAGCAGACGGATTGTTTGAGCCGTCCACCCGAGTCCTGGGCGAGAGTGGGGCGGGTGAGAGCGGCGGCGGCGAGGCCTGCGGCTCCGGCCGCGGCGGTGGACTGCAACAACTTACGACGGTTCATGACGAGCATCGTATCAGAAAGACGGCCGCCGAAAGAAGGGCGAAGGGGAGATTTGTAAATGTCCTGTAAATGCCGGGGCGGCCAGGGAATGGATTCGGGCGCGATCTCATTATTCATAGCAGGTAACGAAAGTTGGTATGAGCTCCGCAACCACTCCCCAGTTTTCCCCTATGGCCGATTTCGGCGGCGACGATTATGTGGTTTCGTTTGACAACATCACGGTGAACCTGGACCGGCAGACGGTGGTTCGGGCGGGCAAGAAAATCAATCTGACGGCGGCGGAGTTCGAGTTATTGACCTTTTTTATCCAGAACCCAGGGCGGGCGCTCACGCGGGACATGATTCTGGATTCGGTGTGGAGTTACCTGGCGTCACCCAACACGCGGACGGTGGATGCCCATGTTTTGCGGCTCCGGCAGAAGCTGGAAACCGAGCCCGAAGCGCCGAAGTACTTCGTGACGGTGCATAAAGTAGGGTATCGTTTCTCACCGGACGGCGAGTCCTCCGTTAACCAAAGTTAGGGCGATTTCGAACTGAATTGACACTACAGTAGAGGTAGTGCTTTTCAGGGCGTCAAATATTAGCGCATTCCCGCGCGAATTTTCCGCTTATGTGCCGATAACGCAGAGTGTGGGATTTCGTGCGCCCCTGCGCTCTGTCCGGCGCCGCGCCGTATTGCGGGTGTTGTTCCCGATTGCGGTTGCGGCGGCAACGTCCTCCGTGTGTGTTTCCGCGGCGAACATCTCGGGCACGATCACGGTGAAGCAGAGGCTGACGCGGCCGAGCGTCACCGCATCGGTGGCGATGTATCAGCGCGGACCGGCCGTGGAGTTGGGCAAGGATACAGAAAGCGATCCGCTGGCGGCGGAGCGGGCGCGCGTGGTGATCTGGCTCGAGGGCGGTGGATCGGGTCCTCGATCCGCCAGCGTTCCGGCGGGCGCAAATCCGGCAAAAATGGAGCAGGAGAACCGGCGATTCGAGCCGGATCTGGTGGTGATTCCGGCGGGAGGATCGGTCGCGTTCCCCAACATGGATCCGATATTCCACAACGTCTTCTCGCTTTCGAAGCCGAAGAGCTTCGATTTGGGGAATTATCCGAAGGGCGACAGCCGGACTGTGGTGTTTCCGAAGCCGGGGATCGTGTACGTCAACTGCCGGCTGCATCCAAATATGGCGGGCACGGTAGTGGTGACGCCGAACGATTGGTTCGCGCGGGCAAACGCCAAAGACGGCCAGTTTGAGTTGAAGGATGTTCCGCCGGGGAACTATACGGTGGTGGCCTGGCACAAGACAACGGGCTTTATCCGGCGGCAGATCACGGTGACCGAAGGACAGGATCTGACGGTTGATTTTCTGGTCCCGATCGATCCGGAGGCGGCAAGTTCCGGCGGGCACGGGACAGAAGTCTCACATATGGGGTCCGCCCACACCGGAGCGGCCTCCCGATGATTCCGGCGGCGAGCTGAGCCTATGCGTTTTCGAACCAGGGCGTTCCTTTGCTGTTTTGTGCCGTTCGCGCTGCTGCTGGCGGCGAGCTTCTGGCTGATCCAGCAGCGCGTCCTGCTGACGGTACGCGATGGACTGCGCCGGTCCCTGCTCGAAAAGCACGAAGCAGTGGCGCGGGTGCTGGCGAACAGCGATTTGCAGAGCAGCCGGTTCCTCAAAGTGGTTGGCGAGAATGCGGCGCTGAAAGCGGGCGTGCAGCTTCTGCTGACTTATCCAAAGAACGCGGACGCGCGGCGCACGGTAGAGGATCAGCTTCACGAACTCTGCGACCGGATGGGGTTCGCGATGCTGATGGTTTCGGACGCCGATGGAAAACCGATGGCGGGCGTGATGCGGCATGGGAAGGACGCCGGTCCGCTGGACATGACGCGGGTAAAGGTGAGCCACAGCGGGCTGATGCTGCTCGGCGACGCCGCTTATCAGGTTGCCTCGGTGCCGCTGGATCAGGCCGGCGAAAATCTCGGGAGCCTTTCGGTGGGCGAGGTTTTCGACTTTTCGCAGTTCACGACGCCGACAGTTTTATTGCACAACGGACGGATGCTGCGGTCGAGCGTGGCGGGTGAGGCGCCGGCGGAACTCGAAGCGGCGATGCGCGGGTGCGAAAAAGTGACGGAGTGCGACGTGGAGCTTCGCGGCGTCCACTACATTTCGCTGCCGATGCAGAACATTTCTTTCGGGGACGGATACGTGCTGCGGAGCCTGCAGAATCTGGATTCGGCGGTAGCGCCGATGCAGAACATTCTGCGCAGCGTTTTTCTCAGTGTGGCGCTGTTCGCCGTTGTGGTGGCGATGATTGTGGGGGTGGTTTCGGCCGGTTCGATCGTGCGGCCGCTCGCGACTGTGGTGAAGCATCTGCAGGCTGCCGAGAAAACGGGCGACCTGGCGGAGTTCCAGGGAGGCGATTCCGGTGTCACGGAAGTGCGCCGTCTCATTGACAGCTTCAATCGCGCGGCGGTTGCGGTGCGTGAAGGGCGCGAGAACCTCACGCTGGCATACGTGGAATTCGTACAGTCGCTCGCGAGCGCGCTCGATGCGCGCGATCCGTACACGGCTGGACACAGCCGGCGCGTCAGCGAGATGTCGAGCGCGACGGCGCGCGGGATGGGCATGCCGGAGGAACTCGTGGAGCGGGTTCGCGTGGGCGCGCTGCTGCACGACATTGGAAAGATCGGCGTGCCGGATGAGGTGCTGCGCAAACCGGGGCGGCTCACCGCGGAGGAGTTTGCGCTGGTGCAGGAGCATCCGACGATCGGACGAAGAATTCTGGAGGGCGTGAACGGATTCAGCCCGTATCTGGCGGCAGTGGAACTCCATCACGAGAATTGGGACGGCACGGGATACCCGCACGGACAGGCGGGGCTCGAAACGCCGGTGGATGCGCGCATCATTCACGTGGCCGATGCGTATGACGCGATGACCACGGATCGTCCCTATCGGCGCGGCATGAGGCATGAAGAAGCGATCGCGCGGATCCGCGAAGGCGCGGGTACGCAGTTCGACCCGGAGGTCGTGCGGCGTTTTACCGGGGTGAAGATGGAAGAACCCGAACTGGCGGCTGTTTTCGTCTTCGAGCGGACGGGCGTAGATCTC
>CAZWTH010000242.1:0-4604 GCA_964636715.1 uncultured Solibacteraceae bacterium
GAGCTGATCCGGGAAAAGATTCTTCTGACCACGCAGCAGGAAGTCCCGCATTCGGTGAATATTCTCATCGATAAATGGGAGGAACTGCCGCGGCTGATCCGGATCTACGCGACGATCTACGTGGAACGCGAGGGTCAGAAGGCGATCGTGATCGGCGCGAAGGGCAGCGCGCTGAAGCGAACGGGGCAGGCGGCGCGCGAAGAAATGGAAGCGCTGTTCGATACGCGCATCTATCTGGACCTTCACGTAAAGGTGGAACCCGGCTGGCGGGAGAAAGCGGCGTTTCTGAACACGATTGACTGGCGTACAATGGCTCAGAGAGATGAATCGTAGACGCGTTCTTACCGTACTGCCGCTTCTGCCTGCTTTGGCCATTACTTCCTGGGCCGCCCCCAAACCGCCGCTGACCGATGATTTCATTTCCGACACCATTCGCGAGAAGCTGTCAGGGGATGTGGTTGTCAAAGGCGCAAAAATCGATGTCGACGTGAAGGCCGGCGTCGCTACGCTCAGCGGCACTGTTTCGTCGGAAAAGCAGAAGAACAAAGCCGAGAGCCTGGCGAAGAAGGTGAAGGGCGTGAAGAGCGTCGTCAACAAGATTCAGATCACGGCGCCGTGACGCGCTTCGGAATCGCCGCGATCGCCGGCATTCTCGCCTGTATTCCACTATTTCCGCAGATGCCGGCGGAGGTGGATCTATCCATCACGGCCAGCAACATGCGCTTTCCGGCCGGGCTGACATGGTCGCGCGAGGGGTTCCTGGTCGTTGCGGACAGCGAGAAGCGCGAAATTTACCGCGTGGATCCAAAGCAGCGCCCGAAACTGACTCACCAGGACGCAAATGGCGTGCAGGGAATTGCGTACGACGCGGACGGCCGCCTTTACATGTGCGAAACGGCTACCCGCAAGGTCGTGCGGATGGACAAGCGCGGCAAGATTGAAACGGTCGCCGCGGCGTTCGAAGGTAAAAAGCTCAACGGACCGAACGAAGTTGTAGTGCGGCGCGATGGGCAGGCGTATTTCACCGATCCTGCGTTCGCCGGCGCGATCGATCAACGCGAACTGGATTTCAACGGCGTTTTTCACGTGAAGCCGGGCGGTGAGGTGGAGGCGCTCGCGCGCTGGAAGACGCGGCCCAATGGCGTGGCGCTCTCGGCGGACGGCAAGAAGCTGTTCGTTTCGGATGCCGACCGGCACGCGATTGTTCAGTTCGATCTCGATTCGAGAGGCGGCGCTACGGCGTCGCGTGATTTCATTACGGGCGTACATGGCGTCCCGGCGGGATTGCGGCTCGATACGGCCGGGCAATTGTTCGTGGGCGCCGAGGGGCTGGCGGTTTATTCGCCGGAAGGGAAGCTGGTCCGGACGTTGGTAGAGAGCCGGCGCGTGCTGAATTGCGCATTTGGCGGACCGGACCTCAGTTTGCTGTATATCGCCACGCCGAAGGAGATTATCGAAGTGAAGATCGGCGTGAAGGGCGCAGCGCAGTACTAATGGCGACGAGCGCGGGCCTGCCGCTGGACGATCGCCGGTTTCCGCCGCGTCCGATACCGGGCGTGGGCGCCCTGATCATTGACGGCAATCGAATTCTGCTGGCCGAGCGCGGGCGTGAGCCGCAGAAGGGCTATTGGTCGCTCCCGGGCGGCGCTGTCGAGGTCGGCGAACGTCTCGAAGACGCATTGCGCCGTGAGGTGCGCGAGGAGACAGGACTCGATGTGGAGGTGGTACATCTCATTGAAGTCTTCGAGCGCATCATGCCAGGCGAAAACGGGCGCACGGAATATCACTACATTCTGCTCGATTACATTTGCCATCCCACGGGTGGAACTCTGGCCGCGGCTGACGATGTGAGCCGCGTGGAATGGTTTACGGAAGACGAAGTCGCGGCCGGAAAAATGGGCGACAAGATCACGCGCGGCACTCCGCGGGTGATTGCGAAAGCGTTCGAGTGGCTGCGCGCCAATCGTCCACAGCATGAGTGAAGAAACCACACGCTTCGGCGGTCTGGAAGCGCTCGAATGGGAGCACGTGCATGCGCTTGTCTCGCGGCTGGTGGCAACGGCGGCCGGCGACGCGGAGATGGCGCTCGTCGAGCCGTCTACAGATCGCGCGCGCATTGAGCATGATCTCGCGGAAGCAGCGGAGGGCATCGGCTGGCTGCGGGCGTCCGGACAGGGCGGCGTGCTCCGCATTCAGCTCAGTGGATTGCCGGATGTTTCGCTGGCGCTCCAGAAGCTGCGGATCGAAGGCGCGACGCTGGAGCCTTCGGAAATCTTTGGGCTCATCCAGTTGCTCGATCGCGCGTCGGACGCGAAATCGTCGCTGAGCGCGGCGGCGGAGCGCTTTCCGCTGCTGGGCGCGTATGCGGAGAAGATTGGCGATTTCCGGCAGGTACTGCGGGAAGTTTCCGGAAAGATCAATCCCGATGGCTCGATTCCGGACAGCGCGAGTCCGCACCTGAACCGCATCCGACGGGATATCGAGAAGCAGCGCAAAGCGATTCAGGATTCGCTTGAACGATTTCTGAAGGCCAATCGCAACGAAGGCGTCCTGCAGGATGAGTATGTCGCGATTCGTAACGATCGTTTTGTGGTGCCGGTGCTGGCGGGGCAGCGGCGCCGGCTGCCGGGCGTGATCCACGGCGCGAGTTCCACCGGCCAGACGGTATTTCTCGAGCCGCTCGATACGATCGATCTCAATAACGATCTGGTGCGCCTGCAGGATGACGAAGCGCGCGAGGTGGCGCGCATCCTGCGGGAACTGACGGAACGCCTGCGCGGCTCGGCGGCGCCGATTCGGGAAGCGGCGGGGGTGATGGCGCGGCTCGACGTGATCTTCGCCAAGGCGAAGTTCGCGATCGATTTCGATTGCTGTATTCCGCGCTTCAGTGAGCGGCGGCTGGAGCTGAAGAACGCGCGGCATCCTCTGCTGATGGATGTGCTGCGGCGCGCGGGACGATCGGTCGTGCCGTTCTCACTCACGCTCGATCATGAAACGCGCACGCTCCTGATCAGCGGCCCGAACACAGGCGGCAAGACGGTCACGCTGAAGACGGTGGGGCTGGTGGCGCTGATGGCGCAGGCGGGCCTGCCGGTGCCATGCGAATCGGCGGAACTGCCGTTGTTCGGGCAGGTGCTGGCCGATATTGGGGATCACCAGTCGATCGAGCAGAATCTCAGCACATTCTCGGCGCATGTGGCGCGGCTGCGGGAGATGGCGCTCGATGTGACGCCGGATTCGCTCGTGCTGCTGGATGAAATCGGATCGGCCACCGACCCGGATGAAGGGGGCGCGCTGGGCGTGGCGCTGGTGGATCACTTCCGGGCGGCCTGCGCGTTCACGCTGGCTTCGACGCATTTGACGGCGCTGAAGATCTATGGCGCGAGCACGCAGAGCGTGCTGAATGCGTCCATGGGGTTCGACGAAGAGACGCTGGCGCCCACTTACCGGCTGCAACTCGGGCTGCCGGGGAAATCGGCGGGTCTCGATATCGCTGCGCGGCTCGGGATGCCGGAGGATATTCTGCGGCGGGCGCGGGCATCGCTGGGGCAGCCGGATATCGAGCTCTCGCGGCTCATTGCGGACCTGCATCGGCGCCTGGAAGAAACGGGGGCGTTACAGGCGTCGCTCGCGCGTGAGCGAGAGGCGCTGGCGCAACGCGAAAGGCAGATGGTGGCCGATGCCGAGCGGCGGGAATCGGCGAAGCTGGCTGAGCTCGAAGATCGCTTCGATCAGATGCAGCGCCGGTGGCAGGATCGCGCGGATGAGACGGTGGCGCGGATTTCGGAAACGGCGGAGCGAAGGAAATCCGTGGAGCAGGCGCAGCGGCAGACCGCGAAATTCTCGCGGGAGATGCGGGAGGACTGGGAATCCGGCATTGCGCGGCGCGAGAATGCGCCGGCTCCGCCACGGGCGGCGATCGCGGAAGGCAGCCGGGTACGGCTGAAGAATATACGCGACATTGCGCGGGTGACGAGGCTGCTCGGGCATGACCGGCTGGAGGTTGCGGTCGGGTTTGTGAAGATGCAGGTGGCGGCAGCGGACGTGGAGGAGGTCCTCGCGGATGGCGGCGCCGCGCCGCAGCTCCCGAAAGGCGTACGGTTCCAGCCAGGGCCGCAGCTCAACCCCAGCGAGCGCGAGATTAACGTGATCGGCGAGCGCGCCGAGGATGCTTTAGAGCGCGTAGAGCGATTTCTGGATGCCGCGGTGATGGCGACGGCGGCCCGGGTTCGCATCGTCCACGGACATGGGATGGGGATTCTGCGGCGCGCCATCCAGGATTTCCTGAAGAGCAATCCGCATGTGGAGAAATTCTATCCGGCGGATCAGTACGAGGGCGGTACCGGTGCGACGATTGTTGAATTAAAAGACTAGTCGAACTGAGGGATTAAAAGCAAACTGGCGGACTTTCCGTTTCCGGAGTCCGCCAGTGCCAGGAGGAGGTTGAGACCAATAAATGAACTATGATTGCGTTTCCCGACCGCCGTGTCCGATCACGCCGATCAGCAACTTCAGTCTAAGCGATTCCTGAGCCCGGTTACAAGGAAAAAGGGTAGAAACAGGTACTAATCCGTCCCAAAAAACTGCAGAAAACGGCAACGGCC
>CAZWTH010000243.1:0-6144 GCA_964636715.1 uncultured Solibacteraceae bacterium
CGACTACTTCTCCTGCCTTCAGATCCAGTTCAACCGCCTTCACCCGCCACGGCTCCCGTACTCCCAGTATTTGCCCGTAAAGATCTCGATCCTGCACTCACCCATTATCTGGATCACCCACTAAATTCCCGGATGGGCCTAGTTAGTCATTCAGGGTGAAGGCGTAGAGCATGTCTCCGGCTCCTACTAAGACGAACTGTTTTCCGTCCAGTAAGTAAGTTTGCGGGCCGTTTGTGTGATTGGCTAATAGTGCTGTGTGCCAGAGGGGCTTGCCGGACGCGGCGTCGAAGGCGATGAAGTGCTGGGCTCCGTCACCTCCGAAGAGCAGGCCTCCGGCGGTTGACAGCAGGCCTTGCGCTCCTCCTCCTGCGTGGAACCATTTCATTTGTCCGGTGTGGTAATCGATGGCTCGCAGGCCGCTGCGGCCTCCGCCTGCTCCGTTGCCTCCGCTGAAGCCGTAGCCTTCGGGGCGTTCGTCGGTGTCGGTGAGGTAGCTCAGGCTCAGGCCTTCCGAGGTGCCCACATAAAAGAGACCGGTTTGTGGGCTGAAACTGGGGGGCTGCCAGTTGGTGGCTGAACCGGGACCGACGAGGACGCCATCGACGGAGGGATCTTTCTCCGGATTCGGAATAGGCTGGCCGTTGGCGGCGACGCCCTTCGACCAGGTGACGTATTCGGGATCGACGAGGGTTTTGGTGAGCAGGTTCTTGCCGTTGGTCCGGTCGAGGACGAAGAAGTAGCCGTTGCGAGTGCCCTGGATCAGCATCTTGCGGGGCTGTCCTTCCCACGTGCCGTCGACGAGGACCGCAGCCTGGGTGCTGTCCCAATCGTGCGTGTCATGCGGGGAGCTCTGGAAATACCAGACCATTTTGCCGGTGTCGGGATTCAGCGCGACGACGGAGCAACTGAAGAGATTGTCGCCCTTGCGGCTCTGGCCGGCTCCGACGGGATTCGGATTGCCGGTGGGGATGTAGACCAGATTCAGTTCGGGATCGTATGACGGGGGCTGCCAGGTCATGCCACCGCCGTGGGTGCGCGAATAATCGTCAGGCCAGGAGTCATAGCCGGCGTCGCCGGGTTTCTGCGGGGAGGTGTACCAGGTCCACTGGAGATCGCCGGTTTCGGGATCGAGGGATTTGACGAAACCCTGGACGTCGAGATTATCGCCGCCCGTACCGACGATGACGTGGTTGCCGATAATGATCGGCGCATTGGTTGAGAAGTAGCCCTGCTTCACGTCGGCGATTTGTTTGTGCCAGCGCTCTTTGCCGGTGGCAGCTTCGAGCGAGACGACATAGTTATCGGCCGTTTCCATGAAGAGCCAGTTACCGTACATGCCGAAGCCGCGCTCGCCGTCGTGATGGCCGCCGAAGGAGTTCCAGTAATAGTGCCAGATTTCGCGGCCGGTGCGGGCGTCGAGAGCCCAGGCGTGGTCGGGCATGGTGGCGTAGAGGACGCCGTTGACCAGCAGCGCCGAACACTTGAAGGTGGAATTATCGACGTTGAGATAGATGGGCTGGCCCGTTTTGTGTTCGCCGCCGACGTTCGGTCCATCGGTGCTGCGGTTGGCTTTGTAGGTCCAGGCGAGGGTCAGGGTGGCGACGTTCGATTTGTTGATCTGGTCGAGCGTGCTGTAGCGCTTCGCGGTGTAGTCGCCGTTGTAAGTGGGCCAGGAATCCGCGGGCGGATGGAGGAGCATGTCCTTCGTCACGCCCTGTGCGGAGAGACAGGCGGGCAGCGCGATCAGTGCGGCTGCGAGAGCAAGGGAGGTGTTGGTCAGGGTTCTCATGTTTTCTCCTTACTTCAGGGTGCGCAGATACGCGGCCAGGTTGTGGATGTCGGCATCCGTGTATTTGAATTGCAGATCGACGTGAGCCTGCAGGGGATTGTGAGTTTCGTATTTCGGCCACTCGCCCTGGCGGAGGAAGGAGCGCATGGAGCCATCGGGAAGGCGGATGGTGATCTGCCAGTCATCGATGGAGGCAGGGAAGCCGTCGATAACTTCGCCGGATTTGGTGGTGACCTTCGCGGTGATAGCGGTGGGGGAGGGCGCTCCGCCGCGGCCTCTGCCGCCCCGTCCGCCGCGTCCACCGCCGCCGGAGACGATCAGGCCCTGAAGGGTGGGGGCGTCGTCATTGGCTTTGGTGTCGATGCCTTTGAGATCGCCGGTGACGGAGTGGCATGTGCTGCACTTGCCGACGGAGCCGTTGAAAAATTCTTCGCCCGCCTTGGCGTCGCCGGAGAAGACGTTCAATTTGACGTAAGTACCACGCTCGGCGGCGGCGGCGGTCTGCCGGTGCAGCCACATGGCGATATCGAAAGCTTCCTGATCCGGCATGTCGAATTTCGGCATGCCTTTTTCGGGACGGCCGAACTTGAGGAAATCCGCTATTTCGCGGCCGCCGGTGCCGAGATCGTCGAGCACCATGGCGGAGCGGATGAGATCGACCGTGGTTTTTGTTTTGCTGCCGCCGCGGGCGTTGGCGCCGTGGCAGGAGGCGCATTTATCGGCGAATAATTTGCCGCCGCGATCGATGGAGGCCTGGTCCATGTTGCGGCTTTGCGCGATATCGACGGATACGGGTCCGCTGGCGCCGCCACCTCCGCGGCCACCGCGGCCCTGGGCGCAGAGGGGAATCGCGGAGAGACAGAGAACCGCGCAGGCTAAATAGTTCGAGAGACGCATTAAAGGCTCCGGCAAAGAGGATTGCAAATGGTGAAGATACGCTCTTCGCGCAAGGCTGTCAAGCGTGCAGTGGGGGATTCAGAACAGCCGATATTAATGGATGCCTGACGGCTGTGGGGTGGGTGGAATTTCGCCATGAAACATGCGGGTGATTGCGCCGGCGAGGCGGAGATACCAGTCGGACGGAAGATCATTGCCGTCGGCGTCAAGCGTGAGCCAGTAGCCCTGATCCGGCGTCTGGTTGCGATGCGCGGCGGCTTTGAAGATGGCGGTGCCTTCGTCGACTTCGTCGAACATGGCGATCTTGAGCATGGTGACGCCGGCGGTTTTCGCGTTGTATGCCTGGCGCCAGAGGAAATCGCCGGCGAGGCGTGGGATCTGATTTTCCGGGGCGGTGCGTTTTAGATTGTGCCAGGAGAAGCCGGGGAAGGCGACGGGCATGTAGAACTGGTGGTTGGCGGCGGCGGTTTTCACGTCGGCGGCGATCACGTCGTTTTTCCATTGATCGACGGCGGGGAGGGTTTTGTAGCGGCCGACGTTCCAGGGCTGCACGACATCCATGGCGGCGTAGACTTTGGCCCAGGCGGGGCCGGTGCGGGAGTCGGCGGTGAGGGACGACCAGTGCGCGGGGACGCCGCCCATATAAGTGACGCGGTATTTTTCGGGCGCTTCGGATTTGAACCAGTGGATGAGGGCGAGGGCGGCGGCGGGGTCTTCGGGCGGATGGCCGGGACCGTCGCTGAGTCCCATGCCCCAGATGGAGAGGAGCGGCTTGCCGTCGTGATGCTGATAGCCCGGCTGTGAAGTGATGTGGAGTTCGTCGACGAGATAGCGCCAGTCGTCTTCGATGGTTTGCGCGAAGGTGGCGGGATTGGCGCCGGAGATATCGTATTCGATCGCGAAGGTGCGGCCGGTTTCCGCGGCGGCTTGCATGATGTTGTGAAGCACGACATCGTGATCCTGCTCTTTGCGGCGAATCTCGCCGACGAAGCGCTGGACGAGGACGCCATCGAGTCCATACTGCTTCATCCACTGGAAGTGGCGAAGAACCGTTTTCGGGTTGCGCGAGGAGAAGACGTATGCGGGTTTGCCGGCGATCGTCATGCCGGGGATTTCGCAGCGCTCATCGGGATCGAGTTCGGAGACGTCGGGGAAGAGGTCGACGGTGAGTGTGTCCGGGGTGGGAATGCCACGGGACCAATGGGTCCAGCGATTGGAACCGTCGGAAGGGCAGGTGAACCATCCCTGGTATCCGAGGACAACTTTGTTGTTGAGGGTGGAGGGATCGGGATTGCCGGCGGCGGGCAGGATCGTGCTGAGAAGAAAGAGGATTACGGCTACTCGCACGAAGTTATGGTATCAGCGCCTGGAGATGTGGCAAGGCGTTTGCAATGTGTAAAGCCAGGAGGCGCCAGTTATGCGGCAGATGCGGAGATGTGGATTGGCGGCGGGAATAGCGGCGGCGATGTGGATTGCTCCGGTCGCGGCCCCAGCGCAGGACCACGCGCGGATTGATTCGGGGTCAGTGATGACCGTGCGAACGAATGAGCCTATCAGCGAAGGGCGCGCGGATGGACGGATTTTCACGGGGACGGTAGATCAGGATGTGATGGGGACGCGCGGGCAGGTTGCGATTCCGCGCGGCTCGCAGGTCGAATTGATCGTGCGGGTGGCGCGCGATAACGATCTGATTCTGGATCTCGATTCGGTCACGGTAGATGGCCGGCGATATGCAATCAGCACCGACGCCAACCGGATCGAATCGAATGACCGGGACACGGTTGGGGCGAATTCGCGGACGGGTAAATTTGTCGGCGGGGGCGCTGTTCTGGGCGCGATTCTCGGCGCGGCGGTTGGTGGCGGCAAGGGCGCCGCGATCGGGGCTGCGGCCGGCGCGGGAGCGGGCGCGAGCGCGCAGATTGCGACGAGCGGACGCGAGGTGCATGTGCCGCCGGAGTCGCTCGTGACATTCCGGCTGGATCGTCCGCTGGTGGTGGGGGTGCGCGACGGCGGATACGATCGGGATGGGCATCATTATCATCGCGACTATCAATATGACAATCGCGATGAGGGCCGGGATAATCGATGACGGTAGAAAAATGCGACGTCTGCAATGCCACCGGGCAATGCACGACGTGCAAGGGCACCGGGAACGGTGGCCAGTGTTTTAACTGTGCAGGCACGGGGCAATGTCCTCAGTGCCAGGGGACCGGACGGCGGAAAGTCGAATCGACTCAGTAGTAACGCCGTCCGATTGAAGAGCCCGCCGGAACCCCACCTCCTGGCGGGCTTTTTCTTTTTTTGTGAACACCTGAGCCAGGGACTGCGTCTTTACTGGCATGATGATGCGGTTCATAGCGGCCGCGGTATGTGCGGCTTCATGCCTGTTGGCGCAGGGGACGGCGCAGTTCGAGGTGGTTTCGATCCGGCCGCATGTGGTGGATCCTTCGAACGACGGATCGAGTACGAATGTGAAGCCGGGCGGGCGGCTGATCTGCCGGAATGTCTCGGTGAAGAAGTTGATTCGGATTGCGTTTCTAGCGGAGGATTCGCAGATTCTGAACGCGCCGGGGTGGACGGAGACGACCGCCTACGATATGGACGCGAAGACGGTAGGTGGCGTCGAGGTCAACGAGAAGAATATTTCGGGGCTGCTGTTGTCGTTGCTGGAAAGCCGGTTTCAGTTTCATTTTCATCGCGAGCAGCGGGAGAGGACGATTTACCGGCTGGAGGCGGCGAAGGACGGGGTGAAGCTCAAGGAGAGCCCGGCGGATGGAAAGCCGTCGATGACGGTGAATTCGAATGGGGCGACGGTTACTTTATCGGGGACGCGGGTTTCGATGAAGGACCTGGCGGCGTCGATGCAGCGGCAGGTGGGGCGGAATATTGAGGATCAGACTGGGCTGACGGGCCAGTACGATGTGGACCTGAAATGGTCGACAGAGCGCGCGGGGATGGATACGGCGGGACCGTCGGTTTTTACAGCGCTGCAGGAGGTGGGGCTGCGGCTGGTTTCGGCGAAGGGGGCGGTGGAGATGGTTGTAGTGGATGGGGTGGAGCGGGCTTCGGAGAATTGATCAGCGGGCGCGTTTGAACGGATTGCGGATGGTGAGAGCGCCGATCGAATGGCCGTGATGCAGGTCTTCGGAATAGAAGATGGTGCAGTTGGCTTCGATAGCGGCGGCCAGCATGAGGGAGTCGTAGATGTGATAGCCAGACGCCTGGGCGATCTGAAGACCGAGCAGGTGAGTGTGCGCGGTCATCGGCATCGGCGGCGAGCAGAGCTTCTCGATGATGCTGAGCCAGTAGAGGACGTCCTCCCAGGAGGCACGGGACTTCTGGCGGGCGATGCTGACGAATTCATTCAGGGTCTGAACGCCGATCGCGCCGCCCCGGATGATTAGTTCCTCTGCAATCTTCTTGCGCGGATCGTCAGAGGTGAATGCATAGATCAGGAC
>CAZWTH010000244.1:0-5028 GCA_964636715.1 uncultured Solibacteraceae bacterium
AAATCTTTAATCGAGAGTTTTGCCATGGGGTGAAACTTTGAGCTTATCAAAGGCAAATTTCGGATCGATGCTCAGTTCACTGAAGCTCAGTTCACGGAAGGCCGGTCCGCGGCGTCGATTACCAGAATGGAGACCGGACGCTTCTCCGATTTCAGGCGAAGTCCAAGCTGCTCTTTGATGGCTCCGAATATCGACGTCCCAACTGACTCTCCGTTCTGATCGGGATCCCATTCCAGCCCGAAATCGTATGTACCCGTGAGCCCGGTTTGATCGAACGTCAGGCGGCCCAGCTGCTTGCCAAGGTTGCCCGCGAGAACCCTCATCGAGATCGCGGTGGCCTGCATACGGGTTACGCCTGGAGACTTGCGCGTAGTTACATTCAATGTCTCGCCTTCAGAGCTTGGGCGCAGGCGGGCGCCGGCTTTGTCTATATAGAGTCCGTACACAGTCGCTTCCCTCGTTTCCGTATGGACCTGAAGATGAAAACGGCCGGCCAGCAGGGTGCGAAGGCACAGCAACATGTCATTTTTTGAGACGGTCACGGAACTGCCGAGAGTGGCCTCGATATCCCACGTATCGGTTTCGACCCATCCGGGGCCACCGGTGAGTTGCCAGGTCGCCAGTCCATACGCCGTCAGGATCAAAGTTCTCAACGACTGATTTCGAACGGAAAGCCGCGATGGTTCGATTTCAACTTTGCTGTTCGCCCCGTCCAATGTATTCCGGTGGACAGCAACTGCCTCAAACGACGGCTGAGACTGAGCGCCTTGTGCGGAAATCAGACCCAGCGCTAACACAGTACTCCGCATACAGATCTCCCTGGCATTTAAACCGGGATTGCGGGATTTGGTTACAAAGCTGGTCAGTGCGCTTTGCCGATACCCGGCAATGAATGCGGCATTGTTTTCAGTCCTGCGAGTTTGTATGCCAGGATCAATGCGCCCGCGGCTGGACTGCGGCGCGGGGCCTCGGTCCCGGCGTCGCCATCGAGCATGATGAGAGTGCGGAAGCGATCGAGCAGAATCTCGCTCTGGAAAACGCCGCCAACGTGCGCGATGCGAACGTTGCCTTCGCGCCAGAGCTGCCGCCGGACGGCCGCGGCGAGCAGCGCGAGTTGCTGGGCAGCCTGACGAAGAATGTCGGCCGCGAGAGGATCGCCTTCGCTCGCGATGCGATCCACCGCCATTGCCATTTCGGCGACGCGGGCGCGAGGCCACTCTGTGGTGTAGAGACGATGGAGAGCGTCGTTGGCGTCTGTTGCGCCGGTGAGTTCGATGACGGCGGGCGTCAGAGCGGTGCGCGGCCCCCAGCCTTCGTGCTCGCGCAGTGCGGCGCGCACGGCCTGGCGCGCAACATCGAAACCGCCGCCTTCGTCGCCATAGATATAGCCCCAGCCGCCCGCGCGCGCCGCTTCGCCGTGGGCATTTTCGCCGTATGCGATGGAGCCTGTGCCCGCGATGACGATGATTCCGGGTTCGCCTTCAAGCGCTCCGGCGAGGGCGATCTTCGCGTCGTGGGTGACGTTGAGGCGATCGGCCTCGATCAGTTCGGCGAGCAGCGCGGCTTTGTCATCCGGCCCTCCGCTCATGCCCAGAACAGCGGCTTTGAAATGAGGCCGGGTTGCGGGATCGAAGCCAGCCCGCGCCGCGGCCTGCGAGAGGCACTGCCCCATCACTCGAAGAAATTTTGCGCGGCCTTCCGCGGCGCCCACGTGATTGCATGGACCGGCGGTGGCCCAGCCCGCAATGCGGCCGGTTTCGTCGCCGATCACCGCGACGGTGCTCGATTGTCCGCCATCCACGCCGAGAAAATATTCGCTCATTGGATTTCAAACAGCCAGTACGGACCGCGGCTGACAACCTTCACGATGCCCCAACTCGCCGGTGCGCTCTGGATCTCCTCCGCCAGCCAGCCCGCGGAGTTGATCAGCAGATAATCGACACCCATTGCTTTTACAGTAGCGGCTACGATGCGGCGATAGCCGGATGGCTCCGGAATGTCGAGTTTTTGCATCCGCGCCGAAATTCCCTCCACCGCAATTTCGCTGTGTGGCTCGTTGTGCGAGCCGAGCAATTCGATGCGGTCGATCTCTATGGGATGAGCGAAATTCACATCAATCGACATGCCGGGACGCGCCGCATCCCAGGAACGCCAGCGCGTGGCGGGATTGCGATCGAACGCCAGCCCGATATCCCAGGGGAACGAAGACGCGGTGTAGCGCCAGGATTTCTCGGGCGCGATTTCCTGGTTTCCATGGAAGAAACGGATTTCGGCGATACTCCACATCTCACCCGAGCCCCCCGCCTTCTGCCGAAGACGGAGATGCGTGAAGTCACGCGCGGGAAACGTGCAGCGCAGATCCTGGGTGGGGCTGTTTTCCTCCTTCGGCGAATAGAGAATATCCTGGATTCGTTCCCCTTCGGCGGAATAGTAATAAGTCAGCAGGTTCGCTTTGGTGTACGCCTCGGCGACGGCCTCGGTTGTCCAGACGCGTTTGCCGTTGGGGACATATTGATCGAGCATGCGGGCCGTGATCCAGGCGTCGGAGTTTTTCGCGAGAAATTCATCCTGCGGGACGATGCCGAGGGCGGCCTTCCACGGCATGTTCGCGATGTACCAGCTATCCCGTGGCGCGCTATAGCGGCGGATCACGGGCGGGCAGGCGCAAAGCGCCGCCACGACGACGAGGGCTGTCCGCAGTGTGGATGAGAATTCGAAGGCGAGCGCGATTCCAAGGGCGGCAAACGGCAAAACCGGCAGCAGGAAACGCGCTCCCAGATTGCCGGTCCACGGAAGAAGGAAAAACAAACCGGCGAGAAGTATGCGGCGTCCGTCGCGCGAACGGAGACCGAGGAGCGCCAGCGGCGTGAGCAGGAAGATTGGACCGAGCTGCCCGCCAAGCTGTCCGCGAACCGTCACCATCCAGAACAGCGGCTTCAGGCTCGGCAAATCGTAAGTGCGGAAGTAGCGCCGGTAATCATCTTCGAAGCTGATGTGAGTCCAGGGATTCGGAAACAGGCGGTTGTAAAACGGTGAAACCGGGTTGTGCAGCCAGAGCCAATCGCGGATGAGCCAGGGCGCCGCCATGAGGAGGATCAGGCTCGCGGCGATCGCGAAGGCTATTGCCGTTTCGCGCCGCCGGTTACGCAGGTATTCCCAGGCCAGCACCGCCAATACATAGAGACCCGCGGCGAAGCCTGTGTATTTCATGGCGAAGCAGAAGCCGGCGATGAGGCCGATGGGAACGATGAGCGCCAGCCGCCGATTGTCGCGCCAGATTTCGAGCAGGTAGAAGACGGAGAATCCGCAGGCGGCGAGGGCGATATCGTTGTATGCGCTCACGCCATCCACAGCCGCGACCGGCGAGAGGAAGAAAAACAGCCCGGCGCACGCGCCCATTGCGGGTTTTCCGACGCGCTGCCCATAGGCGAACATCAAGAGCGGCAGCGCGAACAGAAAACAGCAGTGAAAGGTGGCCGCCGCGGGGTGGCGCCCGAGCGAGAACGCGAACAGATAGAGCATTTCCAGGCCTTGCGACAGGCTGGCGTACATGTTCGTCGTGATTCGCTCGAAGCCATGCTGGCGGAAAAATCGGTAGACGTTGCCGAGGTGATACGCCTGACCGTCCGGGCTGTGTTCGGGAGCCAGACTGTTCGAGAGATAGAGGAGCGTGAAGAGCGTAACCAGTACGGCAAAGATCCGGCGCTGAGTCAGAGGAAGGCGGTCCGAAGCGCCTTCCATGGGAGCCTTCGCAAACTTCCAGTTCAGGCCCAGTGCCAGGATCCCAATTCCCCAGAAGACCGGTATGTACGCGACATCCGCCGCGCACAGGAAGAAAATCAGGAAGCTCAGCAGCGCCGCGCCGGCGATCCCCGCCAGCAGTTCGTACTCCAGCCGGCGGAGTTCGATTCGCAACCGCGTGAACAGCAGCCGGCCGATGGACCACGAAGCGGCCGCCGTGAACGCCGCGCCGAAGAGGATCGAGAGCAGATGCCGCACGCGGAGTTATCGCTTGCCGTTGAGACGGAGCGATGCGCGCAGGATGCTGCGGCGGAGGCTGTGGCTCAGATCGAGCTCATCCCATTCGTTCTGATGAACCCACGCGACTTTCGGAGCTTCGGGCGTGATTTCAAAGCGATCCGAAGAGGCGCGGAAGCACCAGATCAGGTCATGGTGCAGGTGGTAGGGCGTTTGTTCCTTCGGCGGAATGCCGTGAACGTCGATGCCGGCAAGAAACGTCTGAAACTTCTTATCGAGCTGAACGCGCGTTTCCTCTTCGGCTTCGCGCGCGGCGGTGGAGTCGAGCGAGGGATCTTCCTGCTCCACATGTCCACCGGGCAACAGCCAACGCTTCAGGCGATGGTGATCGATCGCGAGCACGCGCGGTTCACGCGGATGAAAGATGAGCGCGGTGCAGGTGATGTGTCCCGGCCAGTACTGGCGGGCGGAAAACGGCTTTATGCCGTGGTCCAGAAGGCCAAGCACCAGGTCTTTGCTTTTGGACGCGAGGCCGTCATCGCCCGGATCGAAATCGGACACGAGCCGCTTGACGTCTTTTTTTGAGAAGAGCACGGTTATTCCTTCGCCGGCCGGAAGGCCTGCGGCAGGGCTGAAGCCCCGCCCCACTTACGAGATCGTTGCGGCCTCATATTGCTCAAATCGCGCGATTGCCTTCGCCCATGCCGCTGTGTCGCGCGGCTCGTAAACATCCACTGGGAACGACCGCTCCACAATTGCCCGCATCTCTTCGAGCGAAGCCGCCGCGCCTGTTGCCAGCATCTGGACGCCGATATTCCCGAGGACCGCGGCTTCCGTGGGACCGGCGAGAACGCGACGCCCGGTGGCATCCGCGGTGAGTTGGTTGAGCAGGCGGCTCTTCGATCCGCCGCCAATCACGCGAATTTCTTCGATCCGGTTTCCCGTGACCGTCGCCATGTTGCTCAGAATCGAACGATACTTCAGCGCCAGGCTTTCGAGAATGGCGCGCGTGTAAGCGCCGGGAGAATCGGGCGCCGGCTGGTCCGTCTT
>CAZWTH010000245.1:0-10332 GCA_964636715.1 uncultured Solibacteraceae bacterium
TTTTGCCTTTGCGATAGATCACGGCGGCGTCGCCCTTCTCCAGGTCGCCCTGGAGTTCGCAGCTATCCCACTTTGAGGCGTGGCCGACGTAGCTGATCGAAATATCGTAGTGCTGGCTCCAGAAGAATGGCGCTTCGCGGAAAGGGCCGCCGATGCCGAGCATGGTGCGGGCGGCGGATTGTCCGTGGCGTTCGGCCAGCACCCAGTGTTCGATGCGGGCCCGTTCTCCGGAAATCGGATCCGGATACTTCGCGATGTCGCCGGCGGCGAAGACGTTCTCAGCCGCGCGCAGATCGGCGTCCACCACGACGCCGTTATCGACCTTAAACCCGGCGGCTTCCCCGAGAGACGTGCGAGGCGAGACGCCCACGCCGAGCACAATGAGGGCGGCGGGCACCGATGTGCCGTCGCTCAATTCGACGCGATCCTGATGGATCGCCTTCGGCGTGGTGTTGAAGAGGAATTTTACGCCGTGCTGCTCGTGCAGTCTCTGGACGTAGCGCCCCAGGTCTTCCCCCAGAATTTTGGCCAGCGGCATGGGGTCCTGGCTGATGACAGTGACGTCGAGATCGCGGGCGCGAAGTGAGGCGGCGACTTCGAGGCCAATAAAGCTGGAGCCGACGATCGCGCAGTGGCCGCCCTGCTTTGCTTTTTCGATGATCGCGTTGCTATCGGCCAGCGTGCGAAGAAGGAAAACATGAGGCTGATCGGCGCCCGGAATCTTCAATGTGCGCGGCTCGGCGCCGGTAGCGAGAAGCAGCGCTCCGTAGCTCAGCGTGCGGCCGCTCTCCAGAGAGACTTTTTGTTCTTTCGGCTGGATCTTCGCGACCGGATCATGGAGGATCAGATCGATTTTCTTTTCCGCGTAGTAATCCGGCGGACGCAGGGGAATCCATTCATCCGGCGCGTTACCAGCCAGGTAGTCCTTCGAAAGATTGGGGCGATCCACGGGTCCGGGCTGTTCATTGCCGGCCAGCGTAATGGGACCGGAATAGCCTTTCGTCCGCAGCATCTCCGCGCAGGCGTTGCCCGCCGCGCCAGCGCCAACGATCACGACCGAAGACGGATTCAGCGGACAGGTTGTGCGGAAATCGGTTTCCTTCTTCGATTTGATTCGGACGTTGTCTCCAGTACGTTCAACTTCATAGCAGGAGATCGGATTCAGAGCGGGGGCGCCGATGGCTTCGCCGGTGCGCAGATCGAATCGCGCATGATGCCAGGGGCAGCGGACGGTCTCGCCCACCACCAGCCCCTCAGCCAGCGGGCCGCTGTAATGCGTGCAGGTCGCCGATGTCGCGAAGATTTCATCGCCCCGCCGCACCAGAATGACAGCCTCTCCTTCGTAGTGGCCGAGCAGCGGCTGGTTTTCTTCGAGCTTGCTGAATGCGACGCCGGAATTCAGATCCGGTCCGGTGAGTTGTTTGTTCTGATCGTCCGCCATTTTTCAGTCCTGGGTTCATTCTAGAAGAAATGCGCGGGATGCGAAACTCAGAGAGATGCATTCCCATGAGAGAAAACCGGTGCGCGTGCGGCGCGTCGATGAATGTAATTCCGTTCACGAAATTTTTGAACACTGCCTGCCGGCGTTCGGCGGCGCGATTCTGCGGCGCGTTTACGGCATTCTCGATCGGGCCATTGGCGCCGGCTGCCCGCTGACCGTATCGGTAGCGGGGCCGGTCACCGTCTCCGGACAGCACCAGGCATGGCTGATTCCGCTTCTTGAGGCCGGCTGGGTGGCCTATCTCAGCACGACGGACGCGGTTTGCTATCACGATGGCCACCGCAGCCTCAACGAACATACGAAAGATCCGATTTACGAAGTACCGATTTTCGGCGACGACGGCGCCCTGCGCGACGAGAGCGTCATTCGGGTCACCGATATGGGTTTTGACGAAAGCGTGCTGCTCGATCAGGATAAATTTCTGACGGCGGTGCTGACGCGGCCCGAATTCCAGAAGAAGATGACCGGCACCGAGCTGCGCAATCGCCTCGGCGCATATTACGGAGCGCAGGAGCGCCATGTTGGCGTGAAGCCCGGGTTGCTCGCGACGTGCCACAAGCTGGGAGTTCCGGTATTTGTCGGCGCACCCGCGGATGGCAGCGTCTTTCTGAATTCGATGAAGCTCTGGGCGATGAAGCAAGCGGGGCTGATCGAAAATTACGCCTTCGACCTCGATCTGCACGCCGAAGTTTTCGAAGCCTGCGCGTATCATCACTGGGGGCTGTTCGAAAGCGAGGCGAAGTCGATTGCCACGCTGATCCTGGGTGGCGGCGTACCGAAGAATTACAACCTGCAGCCGGAGCCGGCGCTCGGCCAGGTGCTGGGACTCCCGGATGTCCGCGGCTACGAGTTCGATGTGCAGATCACGACCGCGCCCGTGACGGATGGATCGCTCTCCTCCTGCCCCCCTGCGGAAGCGGTGACATGGGGCAAGGTCGATAAAGATACGTACCAGCAATCGACCGAGAGTTTACCGGGCGATTATTCGATGATGATGCCGTTCATCGTGAAGGCGCTGATGGAAAAGCACGAGAAGCGCGAGCCGTACCGGCTATTCGAACGGCGTGCGGATCTGGTGGAGAAGCTGAAGGGCGCGGTGGCGGGCAATAAGGAGTGGCTGATGGATTCGCTGCGCTACCCGGCTCAAAACCCGTAGTGGGGCGGGGCGTGCAGAGCTGAAGCTCTGCTCCACGTGATCAGTTTAGGAAGTACGTCCGGTAGAGCGTATCGCGCTGCTTCGGGATGAAGCCGGCGTCGCGGATGAGGCGGCGCAGTTCTTCTTCCGTCGCGCGATAATGCGTCCCCGCAGCGGAAACGACGTTTTCCTCGATCATGATGCTGCCCACGTCATTGCCGCCGAACCGCAGGCCGACCTGGCAGGTCTTCAAACCCGGCGTCACCCACGAGCTCTGGATGTTCAGAATGTTATCCAGATAAATGCGTGAGATAGCGAGCGTCTTAAGGTATTCGACGGCCGTCGCTTCTTCCTTCACGAACCGCCCGAGCGACGTCAACTCGCGCTGGAACGCCCACGGAATAAACGCCGTGAAGCCGCCCGTATCTTCCTGAATCTGCCGCACGAGATCGAAATGATTCATGCGTTGCTCCAGGGTTTCGCCGCAGCCGAACATCATCGTGGCGGTGGTCCGCATACCGAGCGAATGGGCAGTGCGATGCACATCCACCCAATCCTGCGTGTTGCACTTCAACCGGCTGATGCGATGCCGCACAGCGTCATCCAGAATTTCCGCGCCGCCGCCGGGGATGGAATCGAGCCCGGCATCCCGCAGCCGCGCAATCGTATCGCGCAGGGTGAGTCCGCTCACCTCGGCGATGTTCGTAATCTCGGGGGCCGAAAAACAATGGCACCAGATGTTGAATTTCGCCTTGATGGCGCGCAGCAAATCCTCGTACCACTCAATCTTCAGGTCCGGATGCAGGCCGCCCTGGAAAAGCAGGCCCGTACCGCCCAGATCGATCGTCTCCTGAATCTTGTCGAAGATCGTTTCGCGCGGCAGAACGTAGCCTTCCTTGTGCCCCAGCGGCCGGTAAAACGCGCAGAAGCTGCAATACTCCGTGCAGAAGTTCGTGTAGTTGATGTTGCGGTCGATGATGTAGGAAACGATGCCATCCGGATGCAACTTCCGGCGAATGGCGTCCGCTTCCATACCGATGCCGATCAGGTCATCGGATTCGAACATATCGAGGGCTTCCGCGCGCGAAATCATAGGGAAACTACTATTCTAACGGGACGCCGGCGATGAGTTTCTTCAGGTTCCGTCCGCAGATGGTACTGCCTTCGAGCTTGTTGCCATCCGGCCCCGGCCAGTGGGTTTCGAGATTGATAAAGCCGTTATAGCCGTCTTCCTTCAGGGCCGCGATCTGCCCCACCCAGTCGATATCGCGCTCGCCAACCGGCCCCCACACAGCCTTGCCGCCTTCCATCGTGCAGTCTTTCGCGTGGACGTGCGCGATACGGCGCGAATCCAGCAGATCGTACCCGCGCGGGAAAGGCTCTTCGCCCGAAACATAGGCATTGGCGGGATCCCAGACCACTTTCAGATTGTTGTGGTCAATGGCGGCCAGAACGCGCGCCGTCTCCTGCGCCGTGGCGATATTGCAGGCGTGCTCGTTTTCAAGACCGATGATCAGATCGTGCTCGGCGGCGCGGTCCGCCAGTTCCTGAAGCGCATCCACCACGCGCTCAAAAACGGCCGGCGGATCGAGCACGCGCCAGTAAGAAAACACGCGCACGATCTTCGCGCCGGAGCGCTTCGCGATTTCAAACGCGCGCTGCGCGAGCCGAGGTTGATCCTCAAAAGTGTGCTTCGAGGCAAATATATCCTGCTGAAAGCGCGGATCCACATCCGGCGCATTCGGCAGTGTGCACTTGAGAATGGGCGACGCGATCGAAACCACCCGCAAACCGGCGTTGTGAATCACTTCAAGCGCCGCATCGAGTTCGGCGTCCGAAAGGTCCATCACGTTCTTCCCATTGATGACGCGCAGCTCGGCGCCTTTCATGCCGAGGCCCTGCATGGCTTCAGCCGCCACCCTGATATCCGGCGAAAACTCATCCGTGATGGCGCCCACCTGAATTGCTGACATAACTTACTGTTTCATCCTCTCGAGCTTCCGATACAGCGTTTTGCGTTCGATCCCCAAAACCTGCGCCGCGCGGCTCTTGTTGCCGCCGGTGGCGGCGAGCACCCGGCGGATCTGATCGGCTTCCGTTTCGGCCAGCGTCTCGCCGCCGCCTTCTTTCTGCTCCATCGCCGCGATGGCGTCCTGTACGGTTTCCGCGTCGACACGGTCGTTCGGCGCGAGAATGCTCAGGCGTTCAATCAGATGCTGTAACTGGCGAACGTTGCCAGGCCAGGTGAAATTGTTGAGCTCACGCAGACCGGAATCCGTCATTTTGACACGCCGCGAATAGCGGGCGTTGTACTTGTTCAGGAAAAAGTGCGCCAGCAGAGGGATGTCCGGCCGGCGCTCGCGCAGAGGCGGCATCTTCAGGGCGACCACATTCAGACGATGCCAGAGATCTTCGCGGAATTTGCCTTCGTCGACCATCTTCTGCAGGTCGCGATTGGTGGCGACCACGATGCGCACATCCACGGCCTTCGCGCGCGACGCGCCCACCGGGCGAATTTCCTTTTCCTGCAAAAAGCGCAGCAGTTTTACCTGAAACGCGCCATCGATATCGCCAATTTCGTCGAGAAATACCGTGCCGCGGTGCGCGGCCTCGAAAACGCCGATGCGGTCCCGGTCGGCGCCGGTGAACGCGCCGCGCATCGCGCCGAACAATTCGCTCTCGAGCAGCGTGGGTGGAATCGCCCCGCAATCCACCGGTACAAACGGAAACTGCGAGCGCTCACTGTTGCGATGGATCATGCGCGCGACGAGCTCTTTGCCCGTACCCGTTTCGCCGAGGATGATGACAGTCGCGTCAGTGGGCGCCACCTGCGCCACCGTCTTGTAGATATCGATCATCCGGGCGGAACTGCCGATCATCTCGCTTTCCGGCAGATCCTCGGCTTCCACCTCATCGTCGTCCGGCGTACGGGCCGCGATCGCGCGTTTGACGGCTTCGAGAAGCGTATCGAGCTCAAACGGCTTGGCCAGATATTCGAAACAGCCGTTGCGGGTGGCTGCCATCACGGTTTCAATCGTGCCGCGCGCCGTCATCAGAATCACCGTGCAGCTGGAATCCTGTTTTTTGGCGGCATTCAGGATATCGAGGCCAGTCCGGTCGTCGATGTAAATATCGGAGATGACAAGCGGGCAACCGCCGCGCGACAGCCGCTCGATGGCGCTGCGCGAATTCGAGTAGGCCTCCACCTCGAACCCTTCCATTTCGAGGAAGGTCACGATGGTGGCGCGAACGGAAGGGTCGTCTTCGACCAGAATGATCTTTTCGGCTGTCTCCGTCATAGATCCGTTATGGTCATGCGTGTTTGAGTATCAGCGTAAACCGGGAGCCGCGGCCGGGTTCGGACTCCACCTGGATGGAGCCGCCATGCTGAGCGATAATCTGTTCCACAATCGCCAGTCCAATCCCAGTTCCGGTTTCGCCGGATTGTTCGGCCCGTCTGGTGCGATAAAACTTCTCGAAAATACGGCCGACTTCTTTTTTATCCATCCCGATTCCCTGGTCTTCTACCGAGAGGCGAACGGGATCTTTTTTATTATCGTCTCCACCGCTGAGCGCGACGCGCACCCGGGTATCCGATGGCGAATACTTGATCGCGTTTGTCAGCAGATTGTAGACGGCATACTCCATCAGCTCGGCATCGCCCATGATAGCCGCCGGGGGAGACGGGGCGACCTCAATGGCGATCTGCTTGGCCTCGGCCAGCGGTCTGGCGCGCGAAGCGCAGCGTTCCACCACCTGCTCCAGACCAAACCGCTCCTGCTTCATCTCCATCTGCCCGGCGGAGAGGCGCTCCACGCTCAGGAACGTCTCGATCATGCGGGCCAGGCGCTTCGATTCAGAGTTGATCAGGTCCGCCATCTCGCGGCGTTTGTGCTCCGGCATGGAGCCGTAGCGGCTGATGAGCTCGCTCGATCCCTGAATCGCCGTAAGCGGGGTGCGAAGCTCGTGGATCGCGAACTGCATCGAGCGCTGGTAGCGTTGCTTGTCGGTTTCCGCCCGCATGAGCTGGCGGCGAACCAAACGATATTTCCAGGTGGCTGCGGCCGACGCCCCGAACAGCGCCGCGAACGTGCCGGGCATCCAGGGCCAGACCAGTCCGTGAGAGAATGCGATGCCGGGTAAAAGCTGTGACGCCACAATCACCCCCAACGCCGCCAGGGTGGAAGGCCATCCGGCTGCAAGCAGGAAAGCGGCGCCAACGGCAAAGCTCAATGCGAACGCCGCCAGCATGACCCATGTGAGAGGCACGTCTACCAGGAACGTCCGGCGCGCGACGGTTTCGTAGGTATTGGCGTGAAACTCGATGCCGGGCATGGCGATGCCGTTCGAGTAAGGCGTCATCCACCGGTCGCTGACGGTCTGGGCGGTTACTCCCGCGAAAACAACCTTGCCCGCGAAACGGGCGGCAAGCGCCGGATTCCGGTCGAGTTCGGCAACGGTCACGCGGGGAATGCCGTTCATTGAGGGAGGCGTATAGCGAATCCGCATCACACGGCCGCTGGCGGCGCTCGATGGGATATGCGTCGCCCCGACCACCACATCGTCCGGTGATTCCAGAATTGTTGCGCCCTTCACGGCGGCGAATGTAGCGAGGGCGAGCGCCCAGCGGCGGTCTTCGGCGCCGGCTTTTTCGAGCGGAATGTCGCGGCTGACGGCATCGAACTTATCGAGATCCGCATGGACCTCGCCTACCGCGACCGCATGTTTGCGAAAACGCGGAATCGGATCTTCCCATGTCCCATTCACCAGCAAATCGCTCGAGAGCACCAGATTGTGGGTCTCGGCAAACGCCTCTTCGAGCGAATCGTCAGTGGGGCTGGCGTCGGGAAGAATGACGTCTACCGCCACCGCCACCGGATGCGCGGGCGCGATCCTCCGGAGACCGTCGCTCAACGCCGCGCGGATCCCGGCAATCCCGCCGTAATTCGTCAGAGTTTCTTCATCGATGGCGAGGATGATGGAATCCGGCTTCCAGGGCGCCGGCGATTCCAGGCGGAAGAGGAAGTCATAGGCGTGCTGATCGAGTTCGCGGCCGGGAGCCGTCCAGCTCAACACGAGGGCGGCGACAGCGGAACCCATCATGAGAAGGGCGAGAGCAACATAGGCGTTCCGCTGCATCGGCTGGAGCTTCACTCCCGGAGCTTCTTCAAAGAAAAATGGGCGAAGCGGTCAGCTTCGCCCATGAAATCGTCCGAACCACGCTCACGCCTATTTGCCGGCGGGAGGCTTCGGCGCCGGATTCGCGGCCGGAGGACGGGTTGCGGGCGTCGGAGCCGGGGCTGCGGTGGTGGTGGATGCCGCGCCGGTTGCCGGATTCGCTTTGTCGTATTCCTCCACGACCTGCTTCGTGATATCCATGGCGCTGCCGCAGCAGACCAGGTTGTTCGGCTGGCTGCTGACGTCAAACACCAGCATGATCTGGTTCGCCTGGGCGACCTTCGTCGTGGCCTGCACAAGCTTGCCGTAGATGCCCTGCACCATGCGGTCTTCGTCTTCCTGGCTATCCGTCTGGGTGTCCTGCATGTCGCGCTGGAGGGAGGTCTGGAGCCGGTTGATGTCAGCCTCAAGGTTCGCTTTGGCCTCATCGCTCAGCGTGGCCTGCGTCTTCTTGAGCTGGTCCTGCTTGGTCTGGATTTCCTGGCTGCGCTTCTGGAATTCCTGCTCTTTGGGGCCGTACTTCTTTTGCAGGTCCGCAATCTGCGCCGCGCCCTCTTTGGTCTGGGCGACCGCCTGCTGCATGTTGATCAGCGCGACCTTGGTTGCCTGGCCCCACAGGCCCGCGCCGGTAAACAGCGCCAGAGCGGGGACCAGCAAAAACTTCATTGTTCTCTTCATCTCGATTCCTCTATTGTCTCAATCTTATTTGCCAGTGCCGGTGGTCTTCGGCGCGGTGGTCTTCGGGGCAGGCGCCGTGGTCCTCGGCGCCCTTTCGGGCCCCGGTGGGTGGGTAGCCGTAGTTGGAGCCGCGCCCGATGGAGCCGTACCCGCCGCGGGCGGGACTACGCCGCCGTTGGCCTTCTCATAGGCGGTTACGACCGGCGCAATGATGTTGAGCGAAGCGTCTCCGAAAATCAGATTGTTGGGATTGGCGCTGGTATCGATCACGAATGAGATCCCGTTTGCCGCCGCGTACTGGTTGATGATCTGCTGCAGTTTGGGAACGATTTCGTTCAGTTGCTTGTTTTCCTCGTCCTGAAGATCCTGTTGGGCGTCCTGCTGCCGGCGCTGGAGTTTCGTCGTGAGGTCCTGAATCTCTGCCTGCGCCGACGTGGTGGCCGCCGGGCTCAGCGTGGCGCGGTTCTTCGTGAACGCGTCCTGCTTCGCCTGGATATTCTTGACCATCTCATCGATCTCCGCCTTGACAGGCGAAAATTTGGCGTTGATCGCCGCGGAGGCCTTCTTCCCATCCGTTGTAAGCAGGACGGCCTGCTGCATGTTGATGATGGCGAACTTCTGCGCCTGAGCCGCTCCTGTTCCGAGCACAAGGGCCAGCGCGGAGAGGGAAAGCAGGCGATTACTGAATCTGAGCATTACTGGGTTCAATCCTGGTTAGAATCCTTACATCTTACCGCTAGAACGTCCGGCCGATGGTAAATCGGAAGGTGTTCTTCTTTTCGAAATCCGGATAGGCCGGCGTATACGTGCTGATAGCGTTGGAGACGGTTGTGCCGTTCGGCATGGTGGACGGGTCGAGGACAATGGGCGCCTGGAGCACCTGCTGGACGGTCGTGGGGTTATACGCCCAATAGATCCGGAACGGCGCCTGCACAATCGGCAGAATCACGGAGAGCTCCACCCCCATGGAGGAGCGAACGGCCTGCGTACCGGGAGCAATCAGCACTTTATCCGTGAATCCGGCCGAGGGGAACTGGTTATTCAGGTTCACCACCTGACCGTTATTCACCTTGAGCTGGCTGGTGTACAGGATCTTGTTCATCCCGATATCAACGAAGGGCGCGAGCGTGACCGGCCCCACGATCGGGATACGGTATTCGAGATTCGCCACCGCCTGCGTATCGCCGCCCGGCGTGATGATCTGATACACCGGCAGCGGCAGCGATACCTGCGTATTCACGAGTTGACCGTTGACGAGCGTCTTCTGCGAGCGAAGGCTGCCGTCCGGATTGTAGATCGGCGTCGCCGCGCTGCTCGGCAGGTAAGCGACCGGCGTGATTTCGAAGAATTCGAAGCCGCGGACGTCGTTTTCTCCGCCGAGGAACGTACGGGAGAACGGCGGAATCACCTTACCGCCATAGCCGATTTCGGTGGAGCCGAGGAAGTGGAACGCGATCACGTTCCGCTGCCATCTCGGGCTGCGATGGTAGTACTGGATATCGACCGTCGGCTTGATCATGTTCACGTTCGCGCCGAGGACGCTGCCATCCAGTTCGACTGACGCGAAGATGCTGGCGCCCGCCGTGGGATTCAGGTAGTTGTTGCGGGAATTGTAGCTGTACGACGGAATGATCTTGGCCGTTTTGATGCCGCTCAGCGAATTCGGGCCGGCCACGCCCTGGAAATCCAGATACGTGAAGTAGTTGGTTGCGCCGATGGATTCCGTCTTGATGCTCGAATCGTCGTAACCGATCGAGAGCCCCAGGCGGGCGAAGCTGCGCTTCAGTGGATAGCTGAACGAGAGCGCGAGGCCTTTGGAATTCTGGACGTAGTTCAGAAC
>CAZWTH010000246.1:0-1722 GCA_964636715.1 uncultured Solibacteraceae bacterium
GCCGGGTCTTTCTTCGCTTCGAGATAAGTTTTCTCCAGCTCTTCGAGTGGAGACATCAGCACTTCGGGAACGTAGCGTCCGCCGTAAGGACCGAAGTGGCCGCCGGAATCGGGTTGCGAAATCATGAACGGAGAGCCGCCTCAATAAATTTTTTCATGCGGACGAGATCTTTTTTGCCCGGCGACGATTCGATGCGGGAGCAGACGTCGACGCCCCAGGGGCGCACCTGTTCGATGGCCGCGCGGACGTTGTTTTCGTCGAGGCCGCCCGCGACGATGATTTTGCGCGGCAGTTGCGCGGCGAGCTGCCAATCGAAGCCGTTGCCGGAGGAAGGGCCATCGAGCAGCAGAGCTTCGGCGGGATAGTCGGGATCGGGAACGCGATTTTCGGTCACGCGAAATGCCTTCCAGACGCGGAGGCCACGCGGATGGGCATCTGGTGTTTCCGTTCCGTGCAACTGGGCAACGTCCAGGCCGAGCTGCGCGCTGATTTCTTCGATCTTCGCGGGCGACTCGTTCACGAAAATGCCGACTTTCCAGATATCGCTCGGGATGTCCGCCAGGAATTCGGAGATCTGCGCGACGGTGACCGCGCGCGGACTCTTTGGGTAGAAGTTGAAACCCAGTACGCGTGAGCCGGCGTCGATGGCGGCGAGCGCGTCTTCCCGGTTCGTGATGCCGCAGATCTTGACGAACATTACGCCACCAGCTCCCGGAGCGCCTGCGTGGCGTCGCCGGACTTCACCAGATGTTCGCCGATCAGGAAGGCGTCGAAGCGGGCGTCCATCAGGCGATGAATATCCTGGGCGTTGAAGATGCCGCTTTCGCTCACTTTGAGTACATCGGAAGGGATGTTTTTGGCCAGCGCGATGGAAGTATCGAGCGAAACCTGGAACGTATTCAGATCGCGGTTATTGATGCCGACGAGGCGCGCGCCGGAGCGCAGAGCGCGGTCGAGTTCATCGGCGGTGTGGGCTTCGACGAGCGCGGCCATGCCGTATTCGGCGGCCAGTTCGCGAAGGCTGCGCAGCGCGTCGTCATCGAGGATGGCTACGATGAGCAGGATCGCGTCGGCGCCGACGGCGGCCGCTTCGAGGACGTGGTAATCGGTCAGGGTGAAATCTTTTCGTAACACCGGCAGCGTGCAGGCGGCGCGGGCGGAGCGGAGATCGTCGAGGGAGCCCTGGAAAAATTCGCGGTCGGTCAGGACGGAGAGCGCGGCGGCGCCGCCCTGTTCGTACTGACGGGCGAGTTCGGCCGGGCGGAAGTTTTCGACGAGCAAACCCCTGCTGGGCGAGGCTTTCTTGATCTCCGAGATGATAGCGGGGCGTTTTGTCCGCAAAGCAGCGACAAAATCGCGGCGCTGAGGCAGGCGGGATTCGGCGGCGCGGCGCAGGTCACTGGCGGGAACGGCGGCGGAACGCAGTTCCTCCCGCTTATGGGACACAATTCGGGCCAGGATGCCGGTCGGTGGGGACACTAAATTTCATGGTATCGCGCGAGTCTTTCTGTTTTGTGCGAGCATCGAAGAACAACGCCGGGGCCGCGTGGACGCGGATGGCGAATATTCTCCTGAGGGAAAAACCATGGCAACGCAATACGAAAGCGCACGTCTGATTCTGGAACTTTATAACCTGCGCAGGGAAGCGACGATGCGCGAGGCGCGCAATTTCTGGATTACTTTCAATCCGCAGACGGTAGATGACATGCTGGCGGCGCTGGC
>CAZWTH010000247.1:0-1580 GCA_964636715.1 uncultured Solibacteraceae bacterium
CACGAGCGGCTGCCCGTCGAGCGTGATGCGGTCACGCCCGAAGTCGATCCAGATGTCCGGATTTTCGACGGTCTTCCCGTTGACCTGAACGCGGCCGGCGTGAATCCAGCTGCGCGCTTCCGTGCGCGAGCCGGCGCCGGCTTTGGAGATGACGCGTTCGAGGGTCTTCTTAGCGGGCGTCAACGAAGATTCACTTTAGCGAGGCCGGTATTGCCGCCGGAATCCGCCACGCGCAGCACAAGCAGATGCTCGCCCTCGGGAATTGCGGTGACATGCAGGCGGAACTGTTCGGATCGCGAATCGAGCACGCCGTCCGACGGCGCGACTGGAATCCACGCGCCGGCGTCGAGCGACCATTCCGCGCGGCGCAGCGGCGAGGCCGCGTCCTGGGCGTCGAAAGCTATATCGGCGGTAGTCCCGTTGCGTGTGGAGGACTGGACGCGGATTGCGGGCGGGGTGTTGTCGATCAGAACAGGCGAACTGACCAGTTCGGCGTCGCGCGCGCTGCCTTCTGGATTCGATTCGCGGTCGGAGGCGGTGACCCGGAAGTAATACCGGCCGTCGGCGAGCGCATCGCCATCGAGCGTGACGTACGGGTCATGCAAATCGCGGCGAAGAATTTTCCACTGATCTTCGCCTTCGCCCCGGAAGGCAAGCTCGTAGACCAGCTTGTCGGAATCGGGATCGTCGGCGTTCCAGGAGATGAGCAGCGACTGGATGGCGGAACGCGACATCGTCTGCGTCGCCGTGCCCGTGGAGGCTGTTGGTCCTGCATCGCCGGTATCGGTCACGCTGATACTGTAGGCCGGTGTGGCGCCTTGCGAACCGGACGCGCTGGTTTTCGCAGCGGGCGCCGGCGGCGCTTGCTGAGTCACGGTGATGGAGTGGACGATCGGCGGGCTGTTCTGCGGCAGGTAAGCCGCGCTCATGTTATCGAGATGCGCGCTGGTGGTGGTGAGGCTGGCGCGGAACTGAAGATAGCGCGCGTTCGGACTGGCGATCGGAGAGCCGGAAGCGTCTGTGAGGGCAGGGGACCAGTCGCTCCAGGAATTATCCGGACGCAGGCTGTTGCCCGAACGAGTTTCGATCTTCACGCCTTCACCGTCCCAGCGGAACCGCCCCCAGCGCGAGGTTGCGTTCGCATCGAACACCGGCGATTCGTAATCGCCTCCCGCGGCGGCCGCGCCAAGGCGATACAGCTTGCCGCTGTTCGCCGTCGCAACCAGCAGCGCATCGCGCTCGCGCAGAAGACGAACGCCTTCACCGTCATTCGTCTGTGCGATCAGCGTCAGGCGGCGGCTCGGCGTGAGCCGGTAGATGCGCGCGTTCTGATCGGTGACGAAATCCAGATCGCCATTGGTCTGCGGAAGAATGTCGTAAACGTTTTCTTCTTTGGAACTCCAGAGCGTATCGACGGTGTTGTCGGGATAAATGCGATAAATCGCGCTCTTCTCCACGCCAACAGCTTCCGTTGTGGCGGCGGGCGTGGGTGTCGCGGCGGGCGCCGCCTGCACCGGCGGCGCTTGCGGCGCGGTGGGTTTGAGCTCAGCGCCTGCCTGCGCCGTGACGGTGATCGTGGT
>CAZWTH010000248.1:0-19092 GCA_964636715.1 uncultured Solibacteraceae bacterium
ATCCGCGCCGAAGTAAACCGTACCGCGTGCGGATCCCCATACGGCGCCAGCCCATCGATCACCGGCCCACCCGGATACCCAAATCCCAGCAGCTTCGCCACTTTGTCGAACGCCTCGCCCGCCGCATCGTCGCGCGTCTTGCCCAGCAGCCGATATCCCGCCGCGCTCACTTCATACAGATGCGTGTGCCCGCCGCTCACCACGAGCGCGAGCGCCGGCAACTCGACCGGAGTGCCGCGCTGCCGGCCCTCCAGCATCACCGCCTGAATATGCCCTTCGATATGGTGCGCCGCAATCAGCGGAATCCCCGCGGCAAACGAAATCCCTTTCGCATAGGTCAGCCCGACAAGCAGCGCCCCGGCCAACCCTGGCCCCGACGTGGCCGCCACTGCATCCAGATCCTTCCACCCGAGCCCGCCGGCGTTCGCGAGCGCCTCCCGCACCACCGGAGAAATCGCCCGCAGATGCTCGCGCGACGCCAGTTCCGGCACCACGCCCCCATACTTCGCGTGCACGTCGAGCTGGCTCGCCACCACGTTCGAGAGTACGCGCGTCCCGTCTTCCAGAACCGCGGCTGCCGTCTCGTCGCACGAACTTTCGATCGCCAGGATGCGCATCAGCTACCACTGTAACGGCCCCGGTTCCCCCGGCGCATCGCATGTGATAACTTAATTCTTTCTTCCCTCATATGGCATACGTAATTGCGGAACCCTGTATTGGAACCAAGGATGCGGCCTGCGTTGACGCCTGCCCCGTCGATTGCATCCACCCCAAAAAAGATGAGGCCGACTTCCCCAGCGTCGAAATGATCTACATCGATCCGGTCGAATGCATCGACTGCGGCGCCTGCGTTCCCGTCTGCCCGGTGTCCGCGATTTTCGCCATGGACGATCTGCCCGAAAAATGGGCCAATTTCGCCCAGACGAACGCCGATTACTTCAAGCGCTAAGATCCGGTCACGTCGAAGTGCGGACTAAATCTCCTTTGTCTGCATAAACTTGTTGCGGAAGAGTACTTTTCGCCGCGCTTGCCCTGGCTAACATGCGACCGAGGAGATCGCATGACCATGACAACCCTGGGCCGCGTCAACGTGGCAACGCCCGGAACCCCGGTTCCGCTCGCCACAGACCCGTCCATCACCGCCAGCAAACTATTCGTCCAGGCCGTCCCCGGACTCACCGGCAAGACGTTTCTGGGCGCGCTTACGATGTCGAAGACAACCCTCGCCGGCGTCGCCCGCGTGCTCTCAGCCGGTGAGACCTTCTTCCTGGAATCCCAGGACGGAACCGACGGCATTCGCCTGAAAGACTACGCGATCGATGCCGACGTCGCAGGCGAAGGCCTGCTGGTGAGCTACTGGACCGAGTAGAGCCGGCGCAGGCAATGGCGCCCCGCCACCCGCGGGGCGCTGTTCTACGCGTCCGCCCAGAAGGATTCAATCCATAGCCGAAGTGTTTCGTCATGCCATGCTTCGCGCGCAAGACGCTGGACATCGTCCCGGTCACGCTCGGCGTTGCGCTCGAGTTTCGTCAGCGCGAGATCATGAGGTTCGAGAACAAATAGCCGCAAATGCCTCCAAACACCCGGGAAAATGGGGCAACCCGATCCTCGTAGCTTTCGGGCGCAGTAGCGATGGTTACCGCATCCAGATGTACCCGGTATCGTTGATGCAGCGGAGATCCTTCGCCCGCCAGTTCAATGAGCGTCTTTCTCAACGGGTCGGGTACAAGGCTGATGAAGTCGATGTCATTTGTGGTACGAGCGACTTCATACGCATGAATGAGAGCGAACCCACCGAAACAATGCAGGTCAACGGGTTCACGTCACGCGGCATATGGCAGTTGTTCCGGTGTCAGGCTTGTGAGCAAATTCCAGTGTCTGGCGGCGGATGGTCGATGTTTTCTCAGCCATGCGCGTTCCGCCGCTGGCATGGATTCACGGCACAACGTATCCTCACGAACCAACCGGGCTTCTTCCAGTTCCGATTCCCAACGGGAGAGGACTTCCATTCTCTTCTCGTCATTGGATCCCGATCGAGACAATTCTCTTGCAAGATACACAACATAACCCAATCGATTTTGCGCATTTTGCAGCTTCACCCGATCCAGTAACCATTGCCAATCCATAGCAACGGAGTACCTGCAAACTACCCAGGGCAGCGCCTCAACCAGACGGGTATCCAGATCGCGCTGCGTGAGAGCGAGAAAGATGACAGCTACGGGGTTCTGCCGATCAGTCGCGGAGACATGGGCGAATTTCGGATAGCCGAGCGCAGCCAGACCCTGCTGAAGATCATCGGCGCGGACTCGGCCAGTCTCCTCGATCTTCGGCAGTGGGATCGCACTCGGCAATCCATACAAGGTGGCTGCCTTCGTGGCCAGTTCTTTGCCAGCCACGCGAGACCTGTTCTCCAGCTGTGAGAGATACGGCTGCGTCACACCCAGAATCTTCGCGGCCGCGACCTGCGTCAATCGGGAATTCCTGCGGCCGCTCACCCAGTCTTCACCCGTCATGTATTACCTGGCGTGATTATAGCATCTCATGCTATATAGTGGAGAATGGTGCGCCATTGAGGCGACGGGGGCCTTCACGGGCACAAGGCTGATGAGGTCAATATTATTATTGGGGTGCGAACAGCATCATGCGAAAAAACTGGAGTATATGAATATATTCCGTCCAATGATGTTGGCGTATCTTGTATCGCAGCTCATCTACGCCCAACCCGAATCTGGGAAGGCCAGGTTCGACGTTATCTCGATTAAAAAGGGTGATGGCGTAACGATGTCGGCCAACCCGCCGATAAAAGATGGCCGGATAAAGTTCACGGATGTCACGATCAAGGATATTTTGAGCGTCGCTTATCCCGTAGATTTTCTGCACATGGTTGGAGGGCCTGCGTGGGTGAACAGCGAAAAGTACGATATCGAGGCTGTCACAGACGATGTCGCCGTCAGCGCCGAACGTTACCATCAAATGCTACGCACCATGCTGGCCGAAAGGTTCAGGCTTGCGACCCACGAAGACACGCGGCAGGAGCCAATTTACGTCCTTGAGACCGATAGCAAAGGCGTAAAACTGAAACCAACACCCCAGGGCGAGTGTGTTGTACTACCGGTCGGCGCAACCCCTCCACTTAAGGGCGCAATCTGTAATGATTTCTCGGGCTCGCGTACGCATCTGGAAGGAACCGGCCTGACGATGGCGAAGTTTGCCGATATCCTGAGTTATATTGTGGGACGCCGTGTCAGAGACAGTACAGGTTTGACCGCAAGATTCGATATACGGTTTGACTATACGCCCGAAAATGCTGTTGCAGTCGATCAGACTGGCGCGCCTGACTCTCCGCCGTCAATTTTTACCGTTCTGGGACAACTTGGACTCAGGCTGCGCTCGGAGATGGGACCTGTCCAGGTACTGTTCATCGATCATGTTGAGCCTCCATCCGGGAATTGATACATCCGTTGATCAACGGCCTCTCTCACGGCATACCGAGAATGCGACGGAAATCAGGTCCCGCGATGATCGCAATGTCCTGACAACTTTTCAAATCGAGAAGATGGTGATCGTTCGTGACCACGAGATCCGCCCGGCCATCAACAGCGCATTCGAGAATGCGATTGTCGTCAGGATCAACCGGTACGAGGTTGAGTGTACTCTTCGTGATCACGATCTCCGCCACCTGGGCGATGAGGCGGATACGCTGCTGAAGATCTGACTCAGCCCATGCGAAACCTGTCCGAAGCACCTCGGCAATCTCCCGGATGATCGGCACTGAGACGAGCAGCTGATAGCGCCGTTCGCGTGCGGCGGTCCAAAGCTTCGCGTTTGGGCCGCGCGGATGACTCAGCGCGGCGATGTAGATATTCGTGTCGAGAACAACCCTAAGAAGCGGAGCGCCGGGCACGGGATTCATGGACAAGACGGACTGCGTCGCGCTCTTTGTTGCCGGCCTTCTTCGCGTGCGCCGCACCGATCTTCATAAGCCGCCTGTCCTCGGCTGCCAGATCCTTCGGGGAGAGCGGGTTACTCTTCGCATCAGCGATGATGCGGACGATTGAGGCGAATTCATGCGAGGTGCGATTATCTTCACGCGCCCTGTAGTACCGGAAAGCCTCGCGCAGGAGCTCACTCATTGTACGGTTCTCGCGCCTGGCGAGACGCTCAGCTTCTCTTGCCATCCCGGCGGGAAACGTTATCGAGATGTTTTTGTCCGTTCGCATCCGCGGAAACCGCAAGCTGTCACAATACTTGAATCACCTTCAGTATACGGAAACCGGCAAGAACAAGGCTTGTCCTCGTTTTTACCCCCGCCGCGCCGGCCGGTACGTAGCCGATTGAATGTCCGTCTCCCAGACCTTCACCTCCGCCACCTCAACCACATTCCCATCCCCAACGCCAATCACTTCCTGCAGCTTCTCAGCGATATAAACCGCCATATTCTCCGCCGTCGGATTCACCGTATCGAACGGCTTCATCTCGTTCAGAAACACGTGATCCATCGGCTCGCACGTATCCCGCAGCGCCTTCTTCAGCGCCGTAAAATCCGCCAGCATCCCGATCTTGTCCAGCTTTTCCCCGCGCACCACCACCTGCACCCGGTAATTGTGCCCATGCACGTTTTCGCACTTGCCCCGATACTCTCTCAGCGCATGACCGGCCGCGAACGTGTGCTCCACCGCTACTTCTAACATTGAAAAATTTCTCCACTTCGGCGAAATCCATGGAAAACGAATAATCCGGCAGGCTGTCGAAAAAGACCTGACCGTAACGCTGCCTCGTAATCCGGTGGTCCAGCAGGGCCAGCACCCCGCGGTCGGCCCGCGTGCGGATCAGCCGCCCAATACCCTGCTTGTGCGAGATCGCCGCCTGCGGAATCTGGTAATCGTAGAAAGGATTTCCGCCCGCTTCACGCACATTGCGGACCCGCGCATCCACAACCGGGTCACTCGGCACCGCAAACGGCAACTTATCAATAATAACGCAGCTCAACTGCTCCCCCGGCACATCCACGCCCTGCCAGAACGACGATGTCGCGAACAACACGCAGTTCGGCGTCTTCCGAAACTCATCCAGCAGCGCCGTTCGCGGACCCGTCCCCTGCGTTAGCACGGGATATTCCACCATGAAGCTCACCCGGTCATGAATCTGCCGCATCTGCATGTAGCTGGTAAACAGCACAAACGCCCGCCCGCGGCTGGCGTTGAGGATGCGCACAATCTCCTCGCTCGCCGCCTTCACCCACGTCGGACTCGACGGTGGCGGCAGATTCTGCGGAATATACAGCAGCGCCTGCGACTGGTAATCGAAATGGCTCGGCACAATCAGCGTCCGCGCATCGCCCAGTCCCAGCCGCGATTCCACATAGTCGAAGCTCCCCGCCACAGCCAGCGTCGCCGATGTCAGCACCGCCGCATCCACCTTGCTCCACAAATGCTCGCGCAGCAAATCCGCCACATCGATCGGCGTCGCCTGCAGGAAAATCCCGCGATTCCGCCGCTCCGTCCAGTACACGTATCCCGGATTCTCCCCGTCGATCAGCAACTGCAGCGCCTCGCGCATCTCAAGCGCCCGCCGGAACAGCGGAATCACCTCCTGCGGCGCCTCCGCAATCAGCTTCAGATGCCCGGCCAGAAGCTCAAATGCCGCGAGCAGATCCTGATAGATCTCACCGTACAGCGCGCGGAACTCGTCGCGTCCATTGAACGTCGCGCGCCCGTCCTCACCAGGCAGCCGCCCGAAAAAATTCAGCGATACTTCCTCCAGCCGCGTCAGAATCCGGTCCAATTCTTCCGACCCGAACCGCCGGATCCTCGACAGCGCCGCGATATCCCGCCGCAGATCCAGCACCTGATACGTGCTCACCCCAAATCCGAAATACTGCCCCGCCACATCTTCAATCTCATGCGCTTCATCGAAGATCACCGCGTTGTAATCCGGCAGAATCTGCGCCTGCTCCGAACGCCGCACCCCCAGATCCGCGAAGAACAGATGATGATTCACGATGATGATGTCGGCCTCGGCGGCCCTCTGGTGCATCAGCGTCACGAAGCAGCGGTTGTACTGGGTGCATTTCGTGCCTGCGCACAGATCGGACCGCGCATCGATCTTCGCCCAGACCGTACTGTTCTCCGGCAGCGTCGCAATCTCCGCCCGGTCGCCCGTCTCCGTCGTCTTTTCCCACTCCTGAATAGTCTGGAAATCCGCCACTTCCTCGAACCCGCTCAGCACCGGCGTATTGTCGGCCTCATAAATCTTCTGGCGGCACGCATAGTTCGAGCGGCCCTTCATGTAGCAGACCTGCAGCGGACGGTCGAACACTTTCTCCAGAAACGGAATATCGCGAAAGAAAAGCTGTTCCTGCAGCGCCTTCGTATTGGTGGAAATCACCACGCGCCGTCCGGAAAGCAGCGCGGGCACGAGATACGCCAGCGTCTTCCCCGTCCCGGTCCCCGCCTCCACAACCAGCTTGCGATTGTCGGCCAGCGCGGCGTCCACCGCCTCGGCCATCTCCATCTGCCCGGCGCGCAGCTCGAACGAAGGATGCGCCTCCGCCAGCGTCCCACCGGGCCGGAAAAACTGCCTGACCGCATTCCGGCTCTTACCGGTAGCGGAGCCCGTGGAACCTGAAGTCATCGCGCAAACTCAGTATAAATTCCCCGCACGAATCGTTCCGGAGAGACAATAAAGAAAGTGCAGCCGCTCTCCGCCATTTGCACCTGCGCCGCAGCCTGCCTCGCCATCGCGGTCCTTCCTGGCCTCGCGGAAAACTTCAATCCGCCCGGCGGCCTCAACTACGCGCACACATCCGGCAATGTCACCATCCTGCCCGGCGGACGCGCCCTCAAACCCCTCGGCAATCAGATCGACGTCGGCCCCGGCGCCTTCGGTCTCGCCATCAGCCCCAAAGGCCTGATTGGCGTCGCGGAAACCGGCTTCGAGCGCTTCGGCGTCGCGATCATCGAGCCCCGCAAAGGCGAATGGCGCGAGCGCCTCTTCTGGTCCGCCACGAAGGACGATGACGGCTCGAAGTCCAAAAAAGACGAAGACCGCTGGGAAAGCGTCAGCTACGGCATTGCCTTCGATTCCGAGAAAAATATCTGGGTCTCCGAAGGCGACTCCGGCAAGGTCCGCCTCCTCGATACCGGCGATGGCGGCCGCCGCCGCATGATCGATATCGATTCGGATCAGTATCACAACAGCTACACCACCGATCTCGCCATAGACCCCATCCGCAATATCCTCTACGTCCTCGATCAGGCCAACGAGCGCCTGGTCCTGATCGACACGAAGAAGTACGCGGTGCTATCCTCCGTCGCGACCGGCCACATGCCGGTTACCATCGCACTCTCGCCCGATCGCAACACGGCCTACGTCGCGAACATCGGCATGTTCCGTTATCGCGTGTTGCCCGGCGTCGCCGCCGATCACTCGCACGCGCTTCCCTTCCCCGCGCTCGCGTTCCCTTCATCCGATCCGGCGCCCGGCATCCCCCCGCTCGGCGACCCGAACGCGCGCGAATCGAATTCCATCTCCGTCATCGATGTCCACGACACAACGAAGCCCGCCGTCACCGCCTGGATTCGCACCGGCCCCGCGGTCGGCGCCGCCACCAACAACGGAACCGCGATGGGCGGCAGCGCCCCCTTCGGCATCCTCGCGGTCGATGACAAAATCTACGTCTCGAATTCCCACTCGGATTCGATCAGCGTCATCTCCGCTACAGACCACCACATCCTCGGCGATATCCCTCTGCGAGTTCCCTGGCTGCAGCAACTCCGCGGCTTCCTCCCCGCCGGCATGGCGTACGACCCCACATTCAAATGGCTGCTCGTCGCCGAAGCCGGCGTCAACGCGGTCGGCGTTATCGACACTACGCGAAACGTCGTGATCGCGCACCTTCCCGTCGGCCTCTACCCCACCCGCGTCGGCATCGCCGATGGCCGCGTCTTCGTCGTGAACGCGCGCGGACGCGGCAGCGGCTCTAATGCCCGCCGCCCCCTGGAAGATTTCGAAAACCGCTCTACCTTCTATCGCGGCTCCGTCACCACCTTCCCTATGCCCGCCGCGAGCGATCTCCAGAAGCTCACCGCGCTCACGTTCTCCGCCAATGGCTTCTTCACGGAGAACAGCATTCCGTCGTCGTACCCCTCAGCCATCCGCCACGTCGTCCTGATCGTGAAAGAGAATCGCGCCTACGATGAAGTCCTCGGCGACATTCCCGGCGCCTCCAACTCGAAAGCCGTGGGCAACGCCTCTCTGGCGCGTTACGGACTCGCCGGCTTCGCCGATGGCCACCGCGTCCGCTTCAGCATCAAAGACGCCGCCGTCACGCCCAACCAGCACGCCATCGCAAAACAATTCGCCTTCAGCGACAACTTCTACGCCGATGGCGATTCCGATGTCGACGGCCACCACTGGTTCACCGGCGTCATTCCGGACCTCTTTACGATGAGCGGCATGTTCCAGTCCTACGGCGGCGAGCGCCAGTTCAAGCTCGATGACGCCTCACCCGGACGCCTGCTGTTCGCGGGAACCAGCGCCGGAGTTCTGCCCGAAGAAATCCCGGAAAACGGCACGCTCTGGGATCATCTCGAACGCAATCGCATCACCTTCCGCAACTTCGGCGAGGGGCTGGAACTGCCTGGCGTCGAAAAGGGCGACGCCAGGCACGGCATCGGCGCGCAATATCTAACCAATGTCCCCATTGAGGCCTCTCTCTATCGCCACACATCGGCCGATTACCCAGGCTTCTCGTTCGAAATTCCCGATCAGGCCCGCGCCTCGCGCCTCATCGCCGAACTCAACACTCGCTACAAATCCGGCAAAGAAGCATTCCCCCAATTTCTCTACATCACGCTTCCGAACGATCACGTCGGCGACGAACGCCCCAACTCAGGCTATCCGTACGGCGCTTCCTGGGTCGCCGATAACGACCTCGCTCTCGGCCGCATTCTCGAATATCTTTCCCACTCACCCTGGTGGCGCGAGATGGCCGTCTTCGTCACCGAGGACTCGGCCGCCGGCGGTATCGACCTCATCGACGCGCACCGCACCGTGCTCCTCGCAGCCGGCCCGTGGGTCCGCCGCGATTACGTCTCGCACACCAACACCAGCATCCCCGGTCTTCTGAAAACGATCTTCCAGATCTTCCACATCCCTGCCCTCAACCTGATGGATCAAACCTCCGCCACCCTCGCCGACGTTTTCACCGACACCCCCGACTTCACTCCCTTCACCGCCCTCGCTCCCGAGAAGCGCATCTTCGATCCCGCCGCGCTGAATGAAGCGCCGTAGGCTATTGGGACTAAGCTTGTACTGATGCTCAAGCGCAGAGCCATGAAAATGGCCTCGTGCGGGCTGGCCGGGCTGCTCCTCGTTTTTGCCCAGACGCCTCCCGCTGTCGACGACAAAGCTCTGTTCGCCGCGCGCGACTGGACCGGGCTTGAGCGCGCGCAATCTCCGCTGTACCGCGCGGCCTTTTCGATCGCGTTTAACCAGAATCCCGCCGGGTCCGTGAAGCTTTAGAGGGAGTGATCCGGAAAGCGCCGCATTCCGATGATGCCTATCAGGCTTACGAACAACTCAGCCATCTTTATCTCCGCACCGGCCAATATCGCCGGCTGATGGATGCGATGGAAACGCGTTGGGCGGCCTTCCCGGAAAAGAATGAGGACCGCCACAACGAAGAATCGTTCCTGGGCGCGTTCCGGGGTCTGCCCGATCAGAGCGCCGAGTCCAGCGCACCGTCCACTGTCCCACATGAGCGCGACAGCATTTTCATACCCGCCTCAATCAACGGTCAGAGCGCGACATATTTTTTCGATACGGGCGCCGCCTTTTCAGTGGTAAGCGAATCGGAGGCAAAGCGGCTGAAGCTCACGATGAATGGCGCCACTTCCACGAGCCACACCATGACATCGGACGCCTCGTTTCACATGGCCGTCGCGAAGGAAGTCCGGATCGGCAAGACCGTTTTCCGGAATGTTTCCTTTGGCGTGCTGCCGGATTCGCAGGAGCCCTTCAGTAAGCTGCCGCCCGGGCGGCGCGGCATCATCGGGATTCCGCTGATCGTTGGAATGCGAACGCTTCGCTGGATCAGGAATGGCAATCTCGAAATTGGACAGCAATCGAAGCCGTTCCACCTCGCCGACTCCAACATCTGGTTCGACGATGACCATCTGGTGGTGACCTCGTCCTTCCAGGCGCAGAAACTTCTGGCAACTCTGGATACGGGGGCCGAAACCACTGATCTGCTATCGGGATTCGCGCGGCAATTCGCGGATTTTCTTGCCGCAAACGGTAAGAAAGCCACGCGTGAGATTCGCGGGATCGGCGGCGCCGAAAACTACGAGGCGGTGACAGTACCGGAGATCGCCCTGCGGATCGGAAATGTAGAAACGTATCTCCGGCCCGCGCAGGTGATCACCAATGAGGCAGGCGCGAAATGCTGCGCGGGAAATTTCGGAATGGACCTGCTGAAGCAGGGCCGGGCGTTTCAAATCGACCTTGGCGGCATGAAGCTCGAGATGGAGCCCGAGTAATTCACTCAGGCTTTGCGGCGCCGGAACGAGAACAGAAGCATTGCCAGGACGGGTAAGCCCAGCAGAAGCGTGGAAGGCTCCGGCGTCTCCACGTCGAATACCACTTCGAGCTTACCGCCATTGTCGGCGATCTGATCGAGATCCGTGATATGGAGTGTCAGAGTGCCCCGGTCGACCGATGAAGCCGGCACCTGGACGTCATTCGCGACCGTGATGGCCATATAGTTCGTGTTGAACACGAGACCCGGATCGAGTTGCAGCGTGAGCGTCAGAGTGTCTGACGGGCTGTAGTTGTTGGTTTGCGGATTGCCTGAAAAATTGAGATCGAACACGTTCCGCGTCCGCTGGTCGCCATTATCGACATCGGGGATGAACGTGAGGTTTGTGCCGCCATCGTACCCGATCATCCAGTCGGAGAACACGCCCGCATTTTGCCGGAGCGCGGTAATGTCCGCGAAATTAAACTGCTGCGGCGCATTCGAGTTGAATTGGCTGGTCACCAGGATGGAGCTTCCGGATATGGAAGCCGCCTGGCTTGTAGCCGGCATCAGAAACAGGGGCGCGGCGAGTAGAGAAAGAAGAGTGAGGTTGTGGCGCATGAAGGGCTGAATAGCAAATGCTACGAAGGCCGGAGCTTTCCTGTCAACCACTCGCGTTCTATTGAAACGAAAGTACGGCGGGTACTCTGCGAGCGCGGCGTATACCATCAATGAGTGCGTATCTTTCTGATGAGTGTCGTCGCTTTGGGAATAGCCGGGCAGGCGGCCGCGCAACCGACGAGGTTCGAGGTTGCGTCGGTAAAGCAGTGCAAAGACGAAAACGATATTGGACCGGGACGGCTGATCATGTCCGGCGACCGGCTCCAGTTGCCGTGCTTCTCGCTGATCTCGATGATTTCGATTGCTTACGGCAAAACTGTGGAGGGCAGGTGGAGTCGCTTTCCTCAGGCGGCGATCGAAGGACCGGCGTCGCTTCACGAAATGGTTTTTTATACGGTGGAGGCGAAGACCGATCATGACGTCGGCGAGGACACGATCAAAGGCCCGATGCTGCGTGCGCTTCTGGAGGACCGGTTTCATCTGAAGGTACGCCAGGAGACGCGGCAATCGACGGCATTCGCCCTCACAGTGGACAAGCGTGGATCGAAGCTGAAACCGTTCGATGGCTCATGCACGGCAGGGAACGCCCCACATTCTGACGCGCCTGGGCCTCAAAAGCCCTTTTGCAAGGTCACCTCGGCCGGAAGGGGTTGGATAAGAAATGAGACGTACCCCGGCATCACCGTGGCGACGCTCGTTGAACGTCTGAATATATACGCCGGCGACTTGCCGGGCCCCATCATCGATCACACCGGTATCCAGGGACGATTCGATGTGCATCTGGAGTATTTGGGTGGGGATGGGATGGCCGCCGGGTCCGACGTCACAGTGCCGCGTCTTCCGGAGGCATTGCGCGAGCAACTCGGCCTTACGCTCGAGAAAACGACTGCGCCGAGAGAGTTCCTCGTGATCGAGAACATCGAGCGGCCGAACGGAAATTAAAAACACCGCCCGCGGAATTGTTCGCGCTCAATTCGGCGTGGGCCGTTCGGAGAAATCGATCACGATGGTTTCGACCGGCGCATTTTGGGGTTCGAGGCGAAGCCCGAGTTGATCCTGCAGGGCGGTGGGGAGGGATGGCAGGTCCGATTCGGCTGTGGCGGACGGATTGAATTGCAGCCGGAAGGCGAACATGCCTTGGAGCCCCGTTTTGTCGACGACAGGACGGCCCGCGGAGTTCGAAAGCTGGTCGGCGAGCTTCAGCATCGTATCGTGCGAGGCGATGATTTCGATTTTTCCTGGACCAGCGCTTGTGGAGCCCACGCGGCTGTCCGGATCGGGCTGCTTCAGCTTGTGGCCGGAATTCGCGATCGTCAGCGCGTAGACCGGAATTTCCTTCGACTCGAAATGAACGCGCAGGTGGAAGCGCTCGGCAAGCATCGTCTGGAGCATCTGACGGAACGCTTCTTTGGATGGAGCGGCGCCGCCCGGAGCTCGCGCCGAAATATCGAAATGCTCCATCGCGATCCAGGACGGCCGATCGGGAACCTGGTAATACTTCAGGTTCCAGGCTTCGGTGATGAGATCACGCAATGTCTCCGCTTCCCACGTCGCGTAAGTACCGGAAGTCGAGCTTCGCGACACATAGACCGGTTCGGGATGCGGTTTGATCGAGACCGCTTCAAAGGCTTGCTGGGCGCAGGCCAATGACGCCGCCGCTATCAGAAGAATGATGGACCGCATTTCAATGCGCCTCCACAAGATCTTCGATACGAGTGACCGCGCCAATGCGGATCGGATCGGAAGAGCCGCGCGGACGCCACAGCGGCTGGCTGAGTACGTAGAGGTTATAAGGACCATTACCCGGCGCAATGGCGCTTTTCGAGACCACGCGGAAATCAGTGTCGCGATCCCGAAACTCGAGGCTCCCGCTGTAGATCCAGCCGTTCTTTCGCAAGCCGAGTTTCTCATTCGGGAACAGAGAGAAGACGTACCGGCCGTAGCCTTCCACGTACAGCCAGACCGCGCTTCCCGCGACGCCCACCGGCGACATGCTGGGATAAGTCTTTCCCCCCACCGCGACCTCCGGCTGATCGAGAAAAAGCTCGATATCGGCGAGCGAGAAATCGTGCGCGGGCGCGGGACGCCGCCGCTCTCTCAGCGTAAGGTAATCGACGAGTTTCTGACCGGTGGAAGGATTGACCAGGAGATCGATTGCCACTGTATCGCCGACGTGCAGGTTCGGAATCACCGGATATTTCGGCAATCCTGCGGGAAGGCCGAATCGGCTCCAGCCATTCTTCACCACGTGCTGCGGATCGTGAAGCGGTTCGATGCGGAGCGTTGCGGAAGCGGCGTCCGGCGCGGGCTCGAGCCGGACCTCATATCCAAAGGTTGTGCGATGGACCGGATCGTCGATGAAGCGCTGGGCGAAGGGTCCGGAAACTCCCTCGTCAATGACGCTGCCGGTGAGCGCGGGCAGCGTCCGGCCAGGTTCGAGCCGCGTCTCGAACTCGATGCGAAGCCCTTTCCACGTAGGGCCCTCGACGATGAGCTGTCCCCACAAGCCATGGGCGCCCAACGCCAGGAGAATAGCGGCGCGCATCATTCGCTTCTCCGGATGACCCGTACGTTCATGTCTTTCACGGGCTGGAAGTCGGCAAGGTTGACGGACGCGGCGGCCGGCGGCGCGGACGGGCGCCGCAGAAGCGCGATCGCCATGAGCACCAGCGCGGCGGCGAATGCGAATGCAACAGGTACAGGAATGCGGATGGAGCCGGTGAACACCCGATTCCACCACGGCCTGCGCGGGCCGAGGACGCGCGCGTCGAGCGAGCCCGGCGCGCCGGGGAGTTGCCATTCTTTGAGAAGCTCGCTCAGTTGTTTGTCATCGTCCATAGGGCAATCCTTTCGTTTCAAGCAGAGGCCGCAGCATACGCTTCAGGTTTTCGCGCGCGCGATGAAGGCGGGATTTTACGGCCGGCAGCTCGGCGTCCACCGCGCGGCAGATTTCATCGAGCGTGAGTTCTTCGTATTCGGCGAGGATGAGGACCTCGCGCTGGAGTGGAGGCAGCCGGGAGATCGCCTCGGCGATGACGCCTGCGCGCTCGCGGCCCACAATATCGAGCGATGGCGAGATGGCAGAGTCGTCGTCAAGATCGCGGAAAGTTCGTTCACCGCGCGCGCGTTTGAGGGCCAGGTTGCGAGTGATGCCAAGAAGAAAGCTGCGGAGCGTCCCGCGCTCACGGTCGAACGCCGCGGGGTTCCGGAGCAGTGCGATGAACGAATCGTGGACCAGGTCCTCGGCGGCCGCGGGCGATCCTGTCATCCGCCACGCGAACCGGAACAGGACGTCTTTGTGCGCGGCATAGGCGTCCTGGAAATCGGCGTCCGTCATTGCTGACTGCCAGTTTCCTCCAGAACGGGAAAAGGATTCGGTCCGGACGGAAAATTTTCGAGCCGGCGCGGACACGACGTTTCGCCCAACCCTGGCCCGCCGGCACTATCTGCCCCGGATGTCTTCGGCCCCGGGAACGGCTGCCCCGCAAATCCACCAATTCCTATCGGGTATGGGATATACTGACCCCAGTGGAGATTCTCGCCGGGTTCCTGATCGCTCTTGCCATTGGCGCCACGGGCGTCGGGGCGGGCAGCATCACGGCTCCCATCCTGATCCTCTTCTTCGGCATGTCGGCCTCGGCGGCGGTCACCACCTCGCTGGTCTTCGCCACAATCGTAAAGCTTTTCGCTACACCCATTTACCTCGCCCGCGGGCAGGTGAATTTCCGGGCGCTCGCCTGGATCGCGGCGGGCGGATTGCCGGCGGTCATCATCGGCAGCCTGCTGCTGAATCACCTCGATAAAGGCGGCCTGACCCGGCCAATCCTGATCATTGTCGGGATCACGGTCCTGATTTCGGCGGCCGGGACATTCTGGCGCAGCATTTCCCCAAAGGGCATCACCAAGAAGCCCGTACACCCGGGTTGGATGCCGGTGGTGTTTGCGCCGATCGGGTTCGAGGTCGGGTTCTCGTCCGCGGGCGCGGGGGCGCTGGGGACGCTGGCTCTAATGCGGTTTACAACGCTCGTTCCGTCCGAGATCGTGGGCACAGACCTCGCGTTCGGATTGCTGATTTCCATCTTCGCCGGCGGAATCCACGCGTCCACAACTGGCGTTCCGTGGCCGGTTTTGCTGAAACTGCTGGCAGGCGGCGTTCCCGCGGTGCTGCTCGGAACGCAACTGACGAAAATCGTGGAGCCGCGCAAGATGCGCCTCGCCCTGTGCGTCTGGCTGATCTACATCGGCGGACAGCTTTCCTGGCGCGCGATTCAGACGCCGTCATCGCCCTCAACGCCCTCCGCAGTCCCTGCGGCATTGCCCAGATGAGAAAATGCGACTGTCCCCTTCCGGGACGGATATGCGTTTCCGTCATGCGGTGACGATCGCTTTGCTGGGGCTCGGCGCGACGCTCGCGCTCCTCGCCCAGCGGCCCTTCAAAGAGTATCCGGCGATCGAATACGGCAACTTTCCGATCCCTCCCGACTACAACAAGAAGACGGAATGGGTGCGCGCGCGTCTACGCTATCCCGACATCATGGGGTATCCATTCCGGCCACTCTACTACAGCAATGGCCAGGAATTCCCCGGTTACTGGACGATGGACTATCCACGCTCGGACCGGCATCTCCTGGCTGGCGTGAAACGCCTGACGCGGATCGACGTGCGCTCGGCCGAGCAGGTGGTGAATCTGGATGGCACGGACGACGTCTACAACTGGCCGGTAATGTACGCGGTCGAAGTCGGTCACTGGCTGCTGCCGGATGATCAGGCGAAGCAACTGGGCGAATATCTGAACCGTGGCGGATTCCTGATGGTGGATGATTTTCACGGCGATCGCGAGTGGCGGATTTTCGTGCAGAGCATGGAGAGGGCCCTGCCGGGCCGCGAGATTGTCGATCTGCCGGATAGCGATCCCATCTTCCACACGATCTACGATCTCGGCGACCGTTTTCAGGTGCCCGGCGCCCAGTACTTTGAAAGCGGCCGGACATATGAGGCCGGTTCGGATCTCACGGTCGACGGGCGTCCTGACTACCGCAACGGCATGACGCCCCATTGGCGCGGTATCTACGACGACAAGGGCCGCGTGATGGTGGCGATCTGCCATAACATGGATCTCGGCGACGCCTGGGAAGTTTCCGATGAGCCGCGCTATCCCGAGAAGTGGGCGTCGCTCGCATACCGGATCGCGACCAATTATTTCATCTACGATCTGACACACTAAGGCTGGGAGAAGCACAATCATCCATGACCCCGCATGAGGCGAAGGAATTTCTCGTCGAGCGCATTGCCTCGCAGGCCGAACGCGGCGGCGTAGCCCTCTCCGAAGCTGAGTTACAGATGCTGTCTTCCGGGACCGGTTCGATTCCAAACGAGTTTGAACAGAAACTCAGCAGCGTAATCCGCAACGCGCGACAGGCGGCGGAGGAGAACAACGACGGCGACGCCTGGGAGAACGCCGTCGAGATCCTCCGCTGGGAAGACGCCTCCCTGCCGCGGCTGATCGATTTAGCCGGCAAGCCGCTTTCTCCCGCACAATTCACCCGAAAAATTTTGGTTCCGGCGTTGCTCATGGCCGCCATGGTGTTTGTGATTGTTGCCGTCTTCCGCAGCCATCTTCGTTAGAATCATCGCTGCGGGCCCCATGTTTATGGGTTCTTTAGTTTTTGTCTTTCTTTCCTAAGGTTTATCTCTCCAGTGAATTGAAATTATTGATTGGACTTAGTTGACTTATCGTCGCTAGACTTCTGTTTCCGGCACTGTTTTTCGGGCGCGCCCTGTCTGCCTGCCCTGTGCCCGGCGCTGCAGTACATCCAAATCCATTACAGGGAGAGTGGCTATGAACACGAAGTTGTCTTTTGCGGAGAAGGTGTCCCGTCTGCGGACCCGTCTGCGCGATTCGGAGTGGCGGCGCTACGGCGCGCTGCTGATTTCCGGCAAGCTGACCGCAATCGGTCTGTTGCTGGTGGCGATGGCGTTTATCAATCCCGATCTGCTGGGGTTGAGCGCGCACGCGGCCGATCCGCAACTGAAAGGCAACGACATCGTCAACCCCATCAATACGGTATGGACGCTGGTAGCGGCCTTTCTCGTGTTCGGAATGCAGGTTGGGTTCACCATGCTCGAAGCCGGCTTCTGCCGTTCGCGCGAAACGGTGAACGTGCTGATGGAGTGCGTGGTCGATACCTGCCTCTGCGGCATTTTGTTTTATGCGTGGGGCTTCGCGTTCATGTTCAGTCACGGCAGCGGCTTCATCGGCAGTAACTGGTTCTTCCTGCAGGGCGCCCCGGCTACGTACGAAGGTACGGGCGTGGCATTCCTCGCGGTCTGGATCTTTCAGTTCGCATTCGCCGATACGTGCTCCACGATTACCTCAGGCGCGATGATCGGGCGCACGGGATGGATCGGCGATCTGCTCTACAGCTTCTGCGTCTCCGGATTTATTTATCCGATCATCGGACACTGGACCTGGGGTCCGGATGGCTTCCTCGCCACGATGGGAACCAAGGATGGATTCCTGCCGTGGGTCGGGACCGGCTTCCACGATTTCGCCGGCTCGACGGTGGTGCACTCGATCGGCGGCGTGATCGCGCTGGCGGGCTCGATCGTTCTCGGCCCCCGTATCGGCCGCAAATTCAAACGTGACGGCGGTGGACCGATGCTGCCCCACGATCTGACGATCGCCGTCTCGGGCGGTCTGCTGCTCTGGTTCGGATGGTATGGCTTCAATCCGGGCTCCACGCTTTCGGCGATGGATTTCGTCGGCATCGGGCGCGTGGCGGCGAATACGACGCTGGCCGCGTGCGCCGGTGGTCTGGTCGCGATGCTCGTGGCGTGGATTCCCAACAAGAAGTGGGACGTCAGCTTCACGACGAATGGCTTCCTGGCCGGTCTGGTCGCGATTACCTGCCCGTGCTATTGGGTCAGCCCGACGGGTTCGATTATCCTCGGCGCGATTGCAGGCTTGATCGTGTATCTCGGCGTCGAGCTCCTCGAATACCTCCGCATCGACGATCCGATCGGCGCGGTTCCTGTCCACATGATGAACGGCATCTGGGGAACGCTTTCGCTCGGTCTTTTCGCCTCGGGTGAATTCGGCGCCACGGGCAATTTCGCGCCGGATAATTCGGCTCCCCTGAAGGGGCTGTTCTACGGCGGCGGCATGCAGTTGTTCACCGCGCAGTTCATCGGCAGCGCGATTACCTGCATTGCCACGTTCGCGGTCGCGATGGCCGTGATGGCCGGGCTGAACGCGGTGAATCTGCTGCGCGTTTCGAAGGAAGGCGAACTCGAAGGTCTGGATCTGCACGAGCACGGGATCTCGGCTTATCCCGAGTACGTGATTTCTTCGGTGGTGACGCCGGCGGCCATGACGATTGCGCGGGACCGTTAGGAGAAGACGAAATGAAAAAGATTGAAGCGATTATTCAGCCGTTCAAACTGGACGACGTGAAGGAGGCCCTGAAGGCCGCGGGCGTGGACGGGATGACGATTTTCGAAGTCCACGGACACGGGCGGCAGAAGGGCCATACGGAAACCTATCGGGGCGCGGAGTACAAGGTGGACGTGCTGCCGAAAGTGAAGATTGAACTGATTGTGGGGGATGCGGATCTCGATCGCGTCGTGGGAGTCATCACGGAGGCGGGGCGCACGGGCAAGATCGGCGACGGCAAGATTTTTGTCTCGACCATCGAAGAGGCGATCCGGATTCGGAACGGAGACCGGGGCCAAATGGCCCTCTAGCAAGTGGGGCAGACTGTCAGTCTGCCGGCCGATTGTCAATCGGCCGATTCACACCCATGTCTTGTCCCATGTGGCGCGGTTTATTCTGGTAGTCGCGCCACCACGCATAGATGGAAACCAATCAACCGTCATCTCAACCGGCTTCGAGCGGCACCCCACGCGTTGTTGTCGCCACAACCGTAGCCCTTTCGTTTATCTCCTTCTGGAAG
>CAZWTH010000249.1:0-8114 GCA_964636715.1 uncultured Solibacteraceae bacterium
TAACCTAAATCACGCACCAATTCTTGTTTAATTTATTTTTTTCCATAAATAGAACAGAGCTTTTCTCCTACATGTGTGGGGTTCGCGGGCGTCTGACGACAAACGATCACGAATCTCCGGAAACAGGGTTCCCTTTCAGGACAAATGAGGCGGCCGCGGCGAGTCGATTGGCCGAACGGTCACGCGAACTGCTGGCGACTGAAAATACGATCTTGCACGTACATCTGCTGGTGGAGCGCATCAAGGAGAATAGCCGCGAAATACGCGCGATTCAGGCTGTTTGCCAGGTGGCGAAAGAACTGTTCGATCGTATTTAACTGGAGCCGTTGAAGCGCATGTGAAGACGTTGCTGGGCGCGCCAGCCAGCGCTCCACTCCTGGGTCGGAGCACGCCAGTCGATTCAGATTGACACACGCGGACGCCTGGCGCACACCCTCTGGCCGACCGCTATTCAGGAACCGAACGATCTTTCAGGTGGCGGCGCTTTTACCCGCCGGATTTGTGGTGTTTTGTTCCGGCTACGGAACAGCAATCCACACTTTCGCGTATATCCTGACCGGCAACTTACGGCCTTTCAGTAAGATCTGGGAGCTTTTGGGGCAATAGATGGCTGGTTTCTACACTCCATGGAATGGAGGCAAATTTACCCCAGGGGCGACGGCCGAGGTTACGCGTCACTGAATTGAGGCCCAAGAGACACAGCGTCCGGTATTCCTTCAAGGCGGCGCACGGGCCAGTCCGGTTGCGGCAGTGTCCGCGTGCCCGGCGGAAGAAAATGGTGAACCCTGGGTTTTGGAGCGCCTGGAATTACTCAACCGCGACCAGTTTACCCAGATCATCCTGGACCAGCACGGAATGATCGAAGTGCTGCCTGACGAAATCGAGCAGGAAATCTGCTGTATTTCCGAGAACCGAAAACGTCGAACCGACGAATAACCGGGCTGCGCGCGGCCTGCGGCCTGCCGTGATTGCCCGTAACGTGATCGCCCGTAAAATGTTTCATTGCTCGCAGGATGAGCGCGGCGCACGGGCCTTCGAGGGGTTTACCGGCGCGATTCAGACCTTCGAAAGAACACGACCTCGAAACTGGGATACGCTGTCGCCCATTGCTCGCCACCTTTTCACTCCAGCATCCATTCGATACATGCTTCGCCGGAGGAGTACCGCTAGTCAGCTATGGTGCTTGTGCCCCGCGCTACGAAACCCACCGTTTTCTCATGCTCCCGGAATGCCCAGACCGCCATGGGAGCGATAGCCACAATCGAATGCTATTTCGTCCGTTATTATCCGTGAGTCCGCTGGTCGACTCAGTCACAACATTTTTAAACACGAATAACCGCCCTGTTTATGAGGAATTACCGGGCTTTTGCTCCCGCGGCCCGCACCAGCCCGCATCAGCGATGTTCTATAGTTGATCCGCGACAATGCCCCGTCCTCCACAAACCGAATACCTCTCCTTCGCGGACGCAACCGCCGCGCAATCTCGCAAAATGTGCAACGAACCCACCGAACTTGAACAAAACACAGCACCGCCGCCCGGAAACGAACCCAATATTTCCCCGATCGAACCCAAAATAACCGCCATCGAACCCACTTTTCTCGCGAGCGAACCCACGCTCACGAGCTTCCCATCCTCATCCCCTAAACTGGAGTTACCGTGATCTGCTACATAGACGCATTCTCCGGCCTTGCCGGCGATATGCTGGTCGCCGCGCTTGCCGATGCAGGCGCTGACCGCGACGCCATCACGCGCGCCCTCCATTCCCTCGTCACCGAGGCCGAATTCTCATGGGAGAACGTGCGCCGCCGCGGCATGGCGGCGAACAAATTTCATGTGAAGATCGCGGAATCCCCGGCGCACCGTCACCTGAGCGACATTCTCAAACTCATCGCCGCCGCCGATCTCCCCAACGCCGTCAAAGACGACGCCGCCCGCGTTTTTCAAATCCTCGGCGAAGCCGAAGCCCACGCCCACGGCCTCCACATCGAAAAGGTCCACTTCCACGAAGTCGGAGCTGTCGATTCCATCTGCGACATCGTCGGCATCTGCCTCGGCCTTCACTTACTGAACATCGAAAAACTCTACTGCTCCCCTATCAACGTCGGCAGCGGCGCGGTGAAAACAGAACACGGCGTGCTTCCCGTCCCTGCCCCGGCCACCGCGCGCCTTCTCGAAGGCAGGCCGATCTACTCGCGCGGTCCCGCCATCGAACTGACCACGCCCACCGGCGCCGCTATTGTCGCCGCGCTCGCCGAATCGGTCAGCGCCATGCCGCCCATGAAAATCCAGTCCATCGGCTACGGCGCCGGCGACCACGATTTCCGCGACCACGCCAACATCGTCCGCGTTATGATCGGCGAGCCCACAGGCGCGCCCGAGCACACCACCGTCTCCGTCATCGAAGCCAATATCGATGACGCCTCGCCGCAGATCATCGCGTGGGCCACGGAAAGACTGCTCGAAGCCGGCGCTCTCGATGCTCTCGTCATCCACGCGCAGATGAAAAAGAACCGCCCCGGCATCGTTCTTCAGGTCATCGCGCCCCCCGAAAAGCGCGAAGAACTGGTCGCTCTGATCTTTCGCGAAACCACTACGCTGGGCGTGCGTTTCTATTCCGCCGAACGCCGTATCCAGACGCGCGAGTGGGTCGAAGTCACCACCGCGCATGGCGTCGTCCGCGTGAAAACCGCGCCCGATGGTTTCGCTCCCGAATACGAAGACGCCCGCCGCATCGCCGTCGAAACCGGCGTGCCGCTCAAGGAAATTCTCGCCGCCGCTGCGCACGAATATCTCAAAATCCGATGAAATATTACCTCACAACGCCCATCTATTACGTCAACGCCGCGCCTCACATCGGCCACGCGTACACCACCCTCGCGGCCGACGCCATCAAGCGGCTCAAGACGATGCAGGGCTATCACGCCGTCCTCGTCACAGGCACCGATGAGCACGGCCAGAAGGTCGAACGCTCCGCCCTTGCCCAGGGCAAAACCCCGCAGGAATTCGCCACTTTGATTTCGAACGAATTTCGCACCGAATGGGACCGCCTGGGCGTCCAGTACGACCATTTCATCCGCACCACGGACCCGCAGCATTACGAAACCGTTCGCTGGGTCTTCAATCTCTGCCGCGAAAAGGGCTATATCTATAAAGGAAGTTACACGGGCCAGTATTGCGTTCACGACGAAGCCTTCGTCAACGACGCGAAGCCCGGCGATAACTGCCCCGATTGTGGACGCCCCACCGAAACCGTCACTGAGGAGAACTACTTCTTCAAGCTTTCCGAATTCACCGGTCGCCTCCTCAAGCTCTACGAGGACCAGCCCGATTTCATCCAGCCCGAATCGCGCCGCAACGAAGTCGTCAGCTTCGTGCGCGGTGGCCTGCAGGATCTTTCCATCAGCCGCACCACCATCAAATGGGGCGTGCCGCTCGATGGCGGCCACGTCGCTTACGTCTGGTTCGATGCGCTCGTCAACTACATCACTGCCATCCGCGAGCCGAAGTTCGAAGGCCAGGAATTGTGGCCGGCCGACCTCCATCTCGTCGGTAAGGAAATCCTCCGCTTCCACGGTGTTTTCTGGCCCGCTTTTCTGATGGCCGCCGGCCTGCCCCTGCCGAAGAAAATCTTCGCCCACGGCTGGTTGCTTTTTGAAAACGACAAGATGAGCAAGTCGCGCGGCAACATCGTACGCGCCGAACCCATCCGTCAGGTGATGGGCGCCGAAGCTCTGCGCTATTTCCTGTTCCGCGAAATCGTCTTCGGTCAGGATGGCGGCTTTAGTTATGACGCGCTCGTCAACCGCTATAACGCCGAGCTCGCCAACGGACTCGGTAATCTCGCAAGCCGCACGCTCACCATGATTCGCCAGTATCGCGACGGCGTCATCCCGCAGCGCGATAAATACCCGCTGCAGGATGAAGTTACCAGAGCCATCGAAGACGCCACGCGCGCCTTTGAAGCCTTCGAATTCTCGAAAGGTCTCGAAGCGGTCTGGAGCATGCTTTCCGCCGCGGATAAATTCATCGTGGAGCAGGCTCCATGGAAACTCGCGAAGGCGGGCGATGCCGCGAAGCAGCAGCTCGATGACGCGCTCTACGCCTCGGCCGACCTTCTGCGCGTCGCCGTTGCCCTGCTCCACCCGATTCTCCCCGAATCGACCGTGCAGATCTGGGCGCAACTCGGCATGACCGGCCCGCTCGATCGCGTCGATCTTCGCAATCTGAAGTTCGGTCAGCTTCCCGATGGCCAGAAGATCGGCATCGTCGCGCCGGTTTTCCCGCGCATCGAAGCGAAGTCCGCTATCGATCGCATGCGGGAACTGGAGGAAGTCGAAACTGCCCGGCAGCAGAAGCTTCTCGGCAAGACCGAAGCGCCCGCGGCCGCTCCCGTTGAAGCCGCGTCGCCCAAAATCGACTTCGACGATTTCGCCAAAGTCGATCTTCGCGTCGGCCTGGTCAAATCGGCCGAGCCGGTCAAGGGAGCGGACAAACTCCTCCACCTGAAGATCGATATCGGAGAAGCGGAGCCGCGCACCATCGTCGCCGGAATCGCCAAAGCATACGAAGCCGAAAAGCTCATCGGACGGAAAGTCGTCATCGTCGCCAACCTGCACCCGCGCAAACTTCGCGGCATCGAATCGAACGGCATGATCGTCGCCGCCTCGCTCGAAGGCGGCACGCCGATCCTCCCTGGCTTCCTCGAAGAAGTTCCGATCGGAGCCCGGCTGAAATAAAGATGCGCTTCATCGATTCCCACTGCCACCTCGACCACGAAAAATTCGCGGGCGATCTCGATGGCGTTCTCAAGCGCGCCCAGGATACCGGCATTGACCGCATCCTTTGTATAGGGACCGGCGACGGACCGCCGGAACTGGATCGCGCAATCCGCCTCGCCGAACAACATGACCAGATCGTCGCGACCGTTGGGGTCCATCCGCATGAGGCCGCGAAGGTCACGTCCGAAACTTATGATGACCTCCTCCGGCTGGGCCAGCACCCGAAGGTCGTCGCCTACGGGGAGATCGGCCTCGACTTTTACTACGATCATTCGCCGCGTGACACGCAAAGGGAAGTCTTTATCCGCCAACTAGATATCGCACGAACCCTCAACCTCCCCATCGTGATCCACACGCGCGATGCCTGGGATGAATCCATGGCGATTCTGGCGGAAAACTGGAACGGTCCCGGCATCCTGCACTGCTTCACCGGCACTCCCGAACAGGCGACGCAGGCGCTGAACCAGGGCTTTCACCTCGCGTTCGGGGGCGTCATGACCTTCAAAACCGGGGAAACCGTCCGGGAAGCCGCTCGCATCACACCGGACGATCGTCTTCTGATCGAAACCGACGCGCCCTTTTTAGCGCCTGTTCCTTATCGCGGAAAACGCAACGAACCGTCCATGATGATCGAAACCCTGAAAACGCTGGCGGAGGTTCGCCAAACGACGCCGGAGAGGATCGCGGAGCTGACCACCGCCAACTTCGAACGCCTTTGTTTGCAGCCGCGTAATCCGACCCGCTACACTGAAAAGTTCAATGGAAACTGAACGGGCAAACCAGGCTCTGACCGCCAGCGAGATTTTCGATCTCGTCCGCGAAGATCTGGAAAAGGTCGAAAAGGCCATTGACGTCGAATCGCTCGCGTCCGTCGATACTGTCACGACAATCGGCAGGTATCTGCAGCAGAGCGGCGGCAAACGGCTCCGCCCTGCCCTGCTCCTGCTCTGCGCCCGGTTCGCCGGCGCGGAGAAAAGCGCGAAAAACAGCAAAACAGCGATCCAGCTCGGCGCGGTCGTCGAAATGATCCATGCCGCCACGCTCGTCCATGACGACGTGATCGATATGGCCCGCACCCGCCGCGGGCGGCCTTCCGCCAACGTCCAGTGGGGCAATCATACGTGCGTGCTCGCTGGCGACTGGCTCTACATGCAGGCGTTTCAGGCGGCTTTACGCGAGCGTAATTTCCATATTCTGGATCTGCTGATCGGACTCACACAGCTCATGGTGGAGGGCGAGCTGATCCAGCTCGATCGTATCGGGCGCCTCAGCATCACCGAAGCCGATTGCATGGAGCTGGTGGACCGCAAGACGGCGTGCCTCTTTTCCGCCTGCGCCAAGCTGGGCGCCGTGGCCGGCGGCGCGGAGACCCAATTCGAAGAGCGCCTCGGCGAATTCGCCTGGAATCTCGGTATGGCATTCCAGCTCATTGACGATATGCTGGATTTCACTTCGATCGAGCAAACCCTCGGTAAGCCCGTTGGCGGTGACCTTCGCGAAGGCAAAGTCACGCTGCCGCTGGTTTATGCCCTCGAAACCGCAAGCCAGGCGGAGCGCGCCATCGTCGAGAAGGTCCTCTCGGACCGCAGCTACGATTCGGTTCCTTTTGCCGATGTCCTCGCCATGGTGGAACGGCATTCCGGTATTCAAAGAACTCGCGAAAGAGCGCAACAATTTACCGACCACGCACGTCAGATCGTTTCTGAGTTTCCGGAGAATCCGTATCAGCGTGCCTTGTTTACGCTGACCGATCTGGTAACAGCGCGCGACCGGTAAAGATGACGAAACATTTATTCGGCCTGGCATGGTTTGCCATCCTGGCATTCGCTGCTCCAAAAACGAATCCTAAGGATCAGCAGCAGTATGTCTGGATTGAGCCCGGCTCGTTCGACATGGGCTGCTCCGTGGACGATAAAAATTGCGCCGCCGATGAAAACCCGGTTCACCACGTAACGATTTCGAAAGGCTTCTGGATGGCGCAGACGCCGGTCACCGTCGCCGCCTGGAAACGGTATGGGAAGTCAACGCTGCCGGCCGCCGATGAGTTTGGACGCAAGATCAATCAGGCGGCGGGCGACGATAACGAGCCTGTCGTCTCGGTCACCTGGGACGAAGCCCGCGCGTTCTGCTCCTCCGCCGGCATGCGGCTGCCGACCGAGGCCGAATGGGAATACGCCGCCCGCGCCGGCACGAAGACTTCGGCTTACGAATGGCTCGACAGCGCTGCCTGGTACGCCAACAATACCGGGAAGAAACCGCTCGACAGCGTGGAGGTGTACGGGCTCGATCCATCCGGATTCCGGAAAAAGCTCGTCAAGAACGGCAACCGCCCGCATCCGGTGAAAATGAAGACGGCCAACGCGTGGGGCCTTTACGACATGCTCGGGAACGTGTGGCAGTGGACCTCCGACTACTACGATCCGAAGTACTACTCGCACAGCGCTTCGACCGATCCCACCGGCCCCCAGCAGGGGGACCAGCGCGTCCTGCGGGGCGGCGCCTGGAACTCAGTCCAGACCAACGTCCGCGTGTCTTACCGCCTTACCAACCCGCCAGGCGACCGGGTCAATTCCTTCGGCTTCCGTTGCGTCGGCGATTTGCCCTGAGCGGCTATCACGAGCCGCCAGGCGTCGGTCAGGTGCGTGGCGAGGTCTTCGTCGTCGATCTCGGGGAGTTCGATGCCGACCCACCCCTTAACGCCGACGTAGGGCGGACGGAAGTACGTCTTCGGTGAGCCCGCGATCAGCGCCGCTTGTTCTCCGGGCGCGGCGGCAGTCCAGACGGCGATGTGTCCGTCGTTGTGGTGATTGTTGACGAACATCGCGAAGGTCCGCTTCTTCGCGAAGAAAGTCGGCGCGCCGTGCGACAGCTTCTCGCTTGTCTCGGCCATCGCAAGACACATACGTCGTACGCGGCGCAGATGTTCGTCCATCCTTCCAATGGTACGGCAATCGCGTTAGAATCTCGGACATGCTCAAAGCGCTCCTCGCGACTCTCGCACTGCCCGTACTGTGCGCGGCGCAGTTGATGACAGGGCTCGGCAACACGCACCACCCCGTCACGACGAAGAATCCGGAAGCCCAGAAGTACTTCGATCAGGGGCTCGGACTCATCTACGCGTTCAATCACGAAGAGGCAGTTCGCTCCTTCACGAAGGCCACGCAACTGGATCCGAACTGCGCGATGGCGTATTGGGGAATCGCGGTCGCCGTGGGCCCGAACATCAATGACCCGGGCGATCCGGAGCGCATGAAGTTGGCGATTGCGGCCGTTGGCAAGGCGAAGGCCGCTGCCTCCAAAGGCGCCACACCCGAAGAGCGTGCGCTCATCGAAGC
>CAZWTH010000250.1:0-3301 GCA_964636715.1 uncultured Solibacteraceae bacterium
CGCAGGCAATGTTTTCATCACCGGCATCGGAACCTCATCTCTTCCGGCAACCGCTCCGCCCTTCTCCGGCACGTCGACCGGCACGTCCGCGTTCATCACTAAAATTTCTGACGCGTCCGGCGATTGCGCGCCTCTTCTGCACGCCGGCGATCAGACTATTACAGGTCAGAGCCAAACGCTGAAGTTCAGCGTGGTGGCTCCGAGTGGCTGCAACTGGACGGCGTCGAGCGATGCAGACTGGGCGGCCATTACATCCGGCGCATCCACCAACGGGGCAGGGCTGGTCACCATTCAGGTGGCTGAAAACGCCAGCGTCAGCACTCGAACCGCAACTCTCAGAGCGGCGAACTCGGCAGTGAAGATCACGCAGGCGGGTAACTCCTGCTCGTATTCCCTCGATATGCCGCCCTCGCCGTACCCGGCCGATCCGCCCGAGTACACTGTCCCGCGCGAAGGCGGAACGGTGACTGCCGTTCTGACAGCCACTGACGGCTGTCCCTGGACCGTTATCAATCCTTATCCGGCCGCCATAACCGTCACGTCGGGATCGTCGGGTACAGGAAGCGGAACGATTCAACTGACGGTTGCGCCCAGCCCGGTGAAGAACATGGCCGTCGCTTTCTTCCTTCCCGTAGGAACGGCAAAGATCGGCATTCTGCAGTTATATGGGTCCGCGCAGGACCAGATCATCACGTTCTCACCCATGCCGGACCAGACGCTGGATTTCGATCCGCCACCCCTCGCGGCCACAGCGAGTTCCAACTTTCCGGTAACGTTCACGTCCAACACGATGACCGTGTGCCAGGTCTCCGGCTATACAGTCACGCTGATTGCCGCGGGGACATGCTCGATTACCGCGAACCAGGCAGGGAATGCTTTGTGGTTGCCCGCGCCGCCCGTCACTCAGACGTTTGCGGTTACCGCGGGCCCGGCCGTGCCTCAAGTCGCGGGAATTGTGAATGCGGCGAGCAGCAACGTACAGCCGCCGCCCGGAAGCTATGTCGCCATCTACGGTCACGCGCTGGCGGGCCATGGAAATACCTCGGCGACAACGCTTCCTCTGCCAACTTCTCTGAACGGAACGCAGGTAACCCTGGGCGGATTGTCCATGCCTCTGCTCTACGCGGCCAGCGGACAGATCAATGCGCTTGTGCCAATGGCACTGACGCCCAACCAGTCGTATCCGCTGGTGGTCACGCGGGACAGCATTCCGTCCTCCCCGTTCTCGCTGCGCGTGGGGCAAGTGCAGCCTGCGATTTACAGCGTGAATGCGAATGGGCTCGGCGCAGGCGTAGTGACTAACTCGCTGACGGGACAACTGATCACTCAGGACAATCCCGCCGCCGCCGGCGACTATCTGACCATCTATTGCAACGGTCTGGGGCCGGTGCACGGTCCAAACGGAGAGGCGCCTCCGAATGACGGCGCCGCCGCTCCCCTCGATTTGATCTATTCCACGGATGCGACGGTGACGGCCACCTTGAACTCGACGACGCCATATGTGCCGTTGGGCAACCAGCCGGCCGTGCTGTTTTCCGGGTTAACGCCCACGCTCGCGGGCCTCTATCAGGTGAATATTCAGCTGCCTTATCTCGGAGATATTTACGGGACCGTGACGGCGTCTCTGACTATTAGTATTGGAGGATCGAACCTGCGGTCAAACCAGGTCTATATCTACGTTCACTAAAGACGAAAGCCCGCCGGCATGCAGCGGGCTTTCGTCATTCTGTTTAGCAGCCTGCGTTACGCCGTCGCCGGGTCCGCTCTTTCCGGATCCAGCCCCAGCTCCGCGATCGCCTTCGCCGCCTTCTTCGCGTCAAACTTGCCCTCGCGAGCCAGGCGCGAAAGCGCCGCGGCCGCGATCGACGCCGCGTTCACTTCGAAGTGGCTGCGCAGATACGTGCGGTTGTCGCTGCGGCCGAAGCCGTCCGTGCCGAGCGAAGTCAGCCGCGCGCCCAGCCATGGCGCGATCTGGTCCTGCACCGCCTTCATATAGTCCGAGGCCGCGATGACCGGCCCTTCCGTGGCGCCCAGTACCTGCTGGACGTAAGGAACCTTCGCGGTCTCCGCCGGATGCAGCATGTTCCAGCGCTCCGCCTTCAGGGCCTCGCGCCGCAGTTCGGTGTAACTCGTCGCGCTCCACACGTCCGCCGCAACGCTGTACTTCTCGGCCAGAATCTGCTGCGCCTTGATGGCTTCCGTCAGAATCGGGCCGCTGCCCAGCAACTGCACCGTTCCTTTCGGCTTCGCCACGCTGGACTTCCGGAACAGATACAGGCCCTTCAGGATGCCTTCGTCGGTCCGGGCCCGGTCGCCTTCCGGCTCTGGCTCCTGGCGATAGTTTTCGTTGTAGAGCGTCAGGTAATAGAAAATGTCTTCGCGGTTTTCATACATCCGGCGAATACCGTCGCGCACGATCACCGCAATCTCGTAGGCGAACGCTGGATCGTAGGAAACCAGATTTGGTACTGTGCTCGACGTCAGCAGCGAGTGGCCGTCCTGATGCTGCAGGCCTTCACCCGAAAGCGTGGTGCGTCCCGCGGTGCCGCCCAGCAGGAAGCCCTTGCCGCGCGAATCGGCGAACGCCCAAATCTGATCGCCTACGCGCTGGAACCCGAACATCGAATAGTAAATGTAGAACGGAATCATGTCGATCCCGTAATTCGCATAGGCGGTGCCCGCCGCGGTGAATTCCGCCATCGAGCCGGCTTCGGTGATGCCCTCTTCGAGAATCTGGCCGTCCTTCGATTCCTTGTAGTACAGGAACATGTCGGCGTCGTGCGGTTTGTAAAGCTGCCCGCCGGAGGCATAAATGCCATAGGCGCGGAACATGCTGTCCATGCCGAAGGTGCGCGCTTCGTCCGGCACGATCGGCACAATGTGTTTGCCGATCCTCGGGTGCTTCATCAGCTTGGTCAGAATGCCGACGCACGCCATCGTCGTCGAAAGCTCGCGGTCTTTGGATCCGCTGCGGAATTCTTCGATGTAATCGTCCGCTGGCGCTGCCGTTTGTGACGGCGCGGGATTGCGCACCGGCATGTAGCCGCCGAGCGCTTTCCGCCGCTCATGCATATAAACCAGCGCGGCGCTCGATTGGGACGGACAGAACGGAGTTACGTTCTTCGCGCACTCCTCGGGAATATTCAACTTGAAGCGTTCGAGAATATGCTGCGCGTCCCCGCCCTTCAATTCCTTGTTCTGGTGCGTGGGGTTGCGGGCTTCGAAGTTGTCGCCGAGGCCATAGCCCTTCACCGTTTTGGCGAGGATGACCGTCGGTCCGCCCTTGTGCTCCACGGCCCGC
>CAZWTH010000251.1:0-4340 GCA_964636715.1 uncultured Solibacteraceae bacterium
TCCATGTCCGGCTTCTGATCGAAGATCATGAACCGGATCTTCGGCGCCAGGTCCGAAGTAATGACCTTGTTTTCCATCCCGGCGATCCCGTAAAATCGCGTGAACCCTTTGCCCGCAATGTCGTAGACAAGCATCGAGGGCGCCTTCACCCGAACGCCGTCGGCATCCAGCGCGAAACTGATCGCTGGAGGCGGCGGATCCGCCTCGGGAGGAAACGCGGCTCGGATCCCCGACGGATCCTCCGGCTTGAGGTCCGCCAGATCCGTTCGTCCATTCGGACCGTCGAAGCCGGCCTTATTCCAGATCGTCGCCAGCTTCTCCGGCGAATACGATCCTTCATCCTTCACCAGCAGCCAAAGCTTCGTCGATTTCGAAACGTCGATATCGAACGGCACGCCCGCACGCCCGCTGTAAGGCGTATCGAACATCGCCTGCGGAGCGGGCGGGGTTTCGTCCAGCATCGATTGCGCGCCGCGCAGCAGCCAGTGCGTGAGCGTATCTCCATTCGTGGTCTCCAGCGCCTGCAGCGTCGTCGCCTGACTATCCCGTGTGCTGTAAACCTGATCCCGGATCGGCCTCCCCAGCGCGCGGGTCAGTGGGCTCGCCGCTACCCGCCAGTTGCGCGCGGCTTCGATCGGCGCTGTGCCCGCCGGAGCCGTGGCGAACGGATCGGCCGTACGCTTGGGCTGATACATTTCCCACTTGCCGGTAATCGCCCCGATGGCGTCCGCGAACTCCTCCGCCGTAATCCGCCGCACCTGCGGTCCCTCGAACGTGTACTCCTTCGGCGCTTCGCCCTTCTGCGGCACGGCGAGCATCTGATAAGTGCGCGAAGTCAGAATCGTCTCGATCAGATGCTTCAGATCGTAGTGGCTGTCGACAAAATCGCTCGCCACCCAGTCGAGCAGCGCCGGGCTCCACGGCTCGCCGTCCATCTCGTCCGGATTCTCCACAATCCCCCGCCCCAGCAGCCGCTGCCAGACGCGGTTCACCATCGTCCGAGGCAGCCGTCCGTTGCGAGGATCGGTGAAGATCGCCGCCGCCGCGGCCCGGCGGTCTTCCTGCGAATCCGATTTCGGCGTCTGGCTCAGCTCCGGATAGAGGAACGCCGCCTGCGCGTACTTATGCTGAGCGATATCGCAGCGATACAACTCCAGCCGGTCCTCCTCGGTGAAGTAAGCCGCGAGCGAGTAAGCGTCCTTCAGCTTCCACTTACTGATGAAGCTGTCATGGCATGAATTGCATTTCAGATTGATACCGAGGAAAATCTGCGCCGTGTTCTGCGCCGCCTGCATGGCCGGGGTCTGGCTCGCGCTCACCGTACCGCGCCAGTTGACGCCCTGCAGGAACCCGCCCGGATCGTCTGTCCCCTTCGGGCTGAGCAGCTTCCGCACCATCTCGTCGTAGTGGACATTCGTCTTGAGCGAAGCGAACAGCCAGTCCGAAATGCTCTTGCGGCCCGCGTTCTCGGAGAAGTAATTGACGCCCTCGTCGTTGCGTAGCAGGTCGTCCCAGAACGAGATCCAGTTCTCGGCGTACTGCTCGTTGTTCGCCAGCAGCCGCTTCACCAGCGCTTCGCGCTTGTTCGGCGACTTGTCGCTGACGAACGCTTCCAGTTGATCGGGTGGAGGCAGCAGACCCTGCGTATCGAGCCAGACGCGGCGGGCGAACACGCCGTCCGGAACCAGCTGTGGTTCGGCGATCTTGTTCTCCGCGAGGTAGGCCGAGACGATCCGGTCAATCGGCGACGTCCATTCCTTCCACGTCACGTCCGGAACGGACGGCTTCTCCAGCGACAGCGGCGCTTCCCATTTCCCTTTCGCCGGAGCCGAGGTCGGGGTTTCGCGGGCGCCCTGATCGATCCAGGTCCGGATCGTCGCGATCTGTTCCGGCGTCAGCGGGTCGAGGCCGAACGGCATCTGCGGTTGCGTCGTCCCGGTGATACGGGCGATGATCAGGCTGTTCGCGCTGTTGCTCGGACGAACCACCGCGCCGCTGCGGCCGCCGTCGATGATATCGGCGTAGGTGGCGAGCGACAGGCCGCCCGAGCGCTTCTCCGCGCTATGGCAACCGAGGCAGTGTGTAGCGATGATGGGGTGGACGTCGCGGGCGAAGTCGACAGTGGGGGCTGCGTTCTGGGACCACCCCAATAAAATCAGAACGCTGGCCGCCGCAAGTAGCCGGACCGGGGACATTGGATGCACCGATCATATCAATCAGTCTGCTCCGTATGAAATTTCCATCTTCTGCGCCCGAATGGCGGCCCAGACGACGACGAATGACGCGATCAGCAACAGGTTGATCACGGAAAGATGAGTCGGCGCGGGATCGATATCGATCACCAGCAGCGCGGCCAGGCCCTGCTTCTGTTGCGGCGCGGGCATCGGGATCGGGCAGATCGATTGCAGCCAGTAAATGATGCTTATCTTCTTTAATAGCGCGGGAAGGAAGCCGTTGATCGACTCCCAGACCAGGAGGACGGCGGCCGGGATCAGCGGGTTGCGGACCAGGACGCCCGACGCGAGGAACAGGCTGCCGTACCCGATACAGGCGAGGACGGCGGCCGCGAAATACGAAGCCAGATGCGACATCCCCGGCCCGGCGAACATGTAGGCGCTCATCAGCTCATGGCCGTGGTGCCAGAAGATCGCCGGGAACATCAGCAGCGTGGAACCGCCGAAGATGACGATCGCCGCTGTCAGCCCCGAGATGAATTTCCCCGCTACCAGCACCTCGCGGCGGACAGGCGCGAGCAGATAGTAGTGGAGGCTCTTGTCCATCATCTCGCCGCGGAACAGGTTCGAGAAGATGCCGACACAGCCGAAGAAGATCGCCACCCGCAGATAGAAGAACTGGAAAATGCCGGCGAGGATCTGGACGTCCTGCCCCAGCGTGTCGTTGACATGGTTGCCGCCGTTGAACAGCCAGTGGGCCACCATCGGGACTTCCGGACAGAAAGCCAGAAGCCAGATCCAGATGCCGCGCTTCGAAAAGAACGTTTTGCGGAGATCGATCCGGAGGATCGCGAAAATCTGCCGGCGCCAGAGTGTCATTTCGTGCTCTCCTCGGAGCCGATCAGGTATTCGTAGACCGATTGCGCGTCGTCGTCGGCCGGCGCGACGGATTCGATCTGAACACCGTTGAGGGCGATGTGGTTCAGCAGCTTGTAGAAGCCGTCGGCATTCTTCGTCCGGACCAGCAGGCCGGCGCGATCGGCGTGCAACCGGACTTCGACGACCTGATTTTCGTGGAACAGCCGCGACGCCAGGTACTCCGGCTTGTCGCAGCGGATGAGCACCTGCATCGGATGCTCGGCGATTTCGTCGCGCATGCCGCGGATACGGCCTTCGGCGACGACGTAGCCCTGGTTCATCATGATCACGTGATCGGAGATCAGATCCACTTCGTGCAGGATGTGGGTCGAGATCAAAACGTGCGAGCCTTCGGCGGCGAGCGCCTGGAAGAGCGCGATGGTTTCGGCGCGGGCGAGCGGATCGAGGCCGTTGAGCGGCTCGTCGAGAATGAGAACGCGCGGCCGGTGGGCGATCGCCTGGGCCAGACGGATGCGTTGCCTCATTCCTTTGCTGTATCCGGCGGTGGTGCGGGCGCTGGCTTCACGGAGGCCGACGCGGTCGATGGCTTCCCAGGCCATGCGCTTAGTATCTTTGGCGCTGAAACCGTAGAGCCGGAGGTAGGACTCGACAAACTCGAACCCGGTCAGGCCCCGTGGGAAGGAATCGTATTGCGTGGAATAGCCGATCATGCGGAAGAAGCGCTCGGCCTCGTCCGGTTCCACGCCGCAAACGACGACGCGCCCGCGAGAGGGGCGCAGCAGGCCGGCGATCATGTTCATCAGGGTCGTCTTCCCTGATCCGTTCGGCCCGACCAAACTGGTAACGCCCGGCGGGATCGACAGGTTGACGCGGTTTACGCCGAGGATCTCGCCGTAGAACTTACTGACGTTCTCGAAGACAATCTCCTGGCTCATCGGGCAACCTCGCAAACGCGCAGCTTGCGGTTCAGAATCCAGAGCAGGAACCCGCAAATCGCGAGGAGCGCGATCCACGCGCCGACTACGGAAATTTCATCCACAATCGGCGCCGGGACCTGAAACAGATTCGTCGAGACCTTCGTCAGCAGGATTTGCAAGTCGATGTAGTCCCCGTTGTGGGTCCGCATGATGCTGTCGATCATGGCGGCGAAGCCTTTGCCCACAGCGAACACCGCGAGGATCAGAGCGCCCGCCACGATTCGCCAGCGGACCAGAGCGGACATCGCCAAACCGAGGAGCGTCAGCACCAGGATCAGGATCGCGCAGGAGAAGAACGAGCCGTTCGCCA